>JAJUHD010000083.1 GCA_029268085.1 Bacillota bacterium
CGACGGTCAAGGCCATTGAGGAAGCCGGGCTCCGCAACACCGTCAAGATCATGATCGGCGGCGCTCCTGTTACCCAGGCTTTCGCCGACGAAATCAAGGTCGACGGATATTCCGAGGACGCGGCCTCCGCGGCTGAGCTTGTGAGGAAGCTCTACGGCGTAAAGTAACATTCCGGAGCCGTCGAAGGCCTTCTCATATAAACCCGAAAAAGCCGGTCATGCTTTTACTTCAATAAAAATACGAGGAGGAAAACCAATGCTCACTATAAGGCAGAATCTTAAGGAAACCATAACCAGCGGCAACCCGGACCGCTTCGTTAATCAGTACGAGTTTATGGAATTGATGATGGACGCGCCGATGGATCTTCCCCTCGCGCCCGGCCCCGGAACGAGAGTCAAGAACAAATGGGGCATTACCTTTGACTGGCCCGCGGACCAGATCGGTTCTTTTCCCATGCACGACGCCGAGCACAAGGTTGTCAAGGACATCAGAAAGTGGAGGGATGTCGTCAGGGCTCCTTCAGTGTTCTATACGGAAGAGGAGTGGGCGCCCGCGATAGCTCACGCGAACTCTGTGGACAGAAACGAGAAGTATGTGACGGCCGTCTGCGCGCCCGGAATCTTCGAGATGACGCACCACCTCATGGGCATAGACGATGCTCTTGCGAACCTTTATGAAGAGCCCGAGTTTATGCACGAGCTTATCGACTATGTCGTCGAATACGAGCTTGCCTATGCGAAGGAGTACATAGCCCACATTCATCCCGACGCGCTTTTCCATCACGACGATTGGGGCAGCCAGACAACAACGTTCTTCTCCGTGCCGATGTTCGACGAGTTCTTTCTCGAGCCTTACAAGAAAGTTTACGGCTTTTGGAAGGCTAACGGAGTCGAGCTGATAGTGCATCACGGCGACAGCTACGCCGCGACGCTTGTGCCCAGGATGATTGAAATCGGCATCGACATCTGGCAGGGCGGAATGTCCACCAACAATTTTCCGGAGCTGATCAGAAAATACGGCGGCAAGATCAGCTTCATGAGCGGAATCGACAGCAATGTGGTCGACCGTCCCGGATGGACTCGCGAGGAAATCCGCTATTATGTAGAAAAGGCCTGCAGGGAAAACGGAAAGCATTATTTTATTCCGAATCTGACTCAGGGGCTTAATTTCTCCTCATATCCCGGCGTATACGAGACCGTTTCCGAGATTATAGACGAAATGAGCAAATTAATGTTCAAATGAGTTTGCTTTGTTTCCGTTTGCAGCAAGGAGCACGCCGATAATTTATTTGGTTATATCAAAAACAGGGCCGGGCGTCCGCTTTCGCGGCCGCCTCGGCCCTGTTTTTTCATGCTTTTTGCTGCAGCCCCTCGTTCGCGATCGGGACATGCACTACATTTCATTCATTGCATTTTATAAGGATTCCGAAAAGATGACAACGGGAAAACTATTGCGATTTGCCGCCTGGTCCTGTTGCAGGCTCAGGCTCATCACCGACTCTGTTTCACTGCGGGCGGAAAATCAGAAAACCATATTGCCGAGCGGAATGCCGATGAGCGCAACGCCGATTGCCATCGCGAGAATGCAGATTAATGTCTGCTTGACGACATCCTTCGTAGACAGCCAGTCTTTTTTCCCGGCGATAAGCGCGCCGACCGGGCTCGCGCACGGTAGCAGGAGGCCTACGTTGCTTGTAAAAATAATCAAAGCCGTAATCATCGTTGGGTTGGCGCCGACTGCTTTTGCAAAAGAGTACATGAGCGGAACCATTATTGCGCCCGCAACCGCGTTGTTTATGAAATTTGTAAGAATTAATGTCGCAATGGAAACAACGAGCGCGAAGAAGTAAGGACCTTTGCCGGCAAACACAAGCGAGAAGATGTTCACAAAGGTCTTGGAGAAGCCGGTTTCTCCGGCTGATAAGGCAGTGCTGACGACAATAGCGGTGGCAACCATAAACATGATGTTCCAGAACAAGCCCTTGTCTGCAAGCTCTTTGAATGTAAAATACTGCTTTCCTTCCTTATCCCTGAAAAGAGTGATGAACGCGCAGATCGCCAAAACAAAGGCGCTTGTGCCGATTCTGTTCATAAATTGCTGCTGGGCGGCGGGAAGAACGCTGGGAATGACGGTCAGGACAAGCAATGCTGCCAAAGCTCCTATCGCTATCTTTTGTTTTGTTGAAAAAGGAGCAATATCCTTGACCTCTACTTCTGCCGTTTTTAGCTTTGACATATCGGGCCTTAAAATTAATTTGCAGAAAACAAAGTATATTGCCATGACTGCAAAACCGAAGATAATGCTGAAAATAAGATACTGCATGTAGTTGTAAGCGCCGAAAAGGTTTTTAGACGCCGACGCAAGGTATCCGAAGGTGGCTACGACCCCTACCATAAAGGGTAGCACCACACCGCCGACACTGTTGGCAAAAGCAACCGCCACAATCATCATTTTAGGCCACTTGTCATCTTTTGAATAACCGACCTGCTTGCTGATGGTGCTGACAAACTCCCAGCTGATGAAAACGCCGGCAAAGCCCGCTCCGAAAGCCGAGCAGACGTAGGTGGCTGCGCATATCATGACGGAAAGGAGCCAGGGCCTGCCCTTAATCATTTTTGATGCCATCAGGCGGTTTGAAAGCTGCGTACCGATTCCTGATACCGTTAGAATCGCCGAGAAAATCAGAAGCCAAAGGATAAGCTGAACGATGCCGTTGCTGAACGCAAGGTTAATTGAGTTCCCAACGGTTTTTCCGTATGTCGAAAAACCGAGGAAAAAGAACGCCAGAACGCTGGGCCAGATCATATCGCATCTTATCCATCCCCAGAGCGCGCCCAGAAATATTCCGAGGATTTCCATTCCTAGCGGCGTCATCGCCCCGAACGGCGGAATGAAGCGGAACAGCGTCATAATCAGCACGACGATCAGAGCGTCGATAAAATAGGTGCGGTTCACATTTTTATTTTTTTCCGCAATTTGAGTATTGTTCATACCTGTCTCCTCTTTCTGCTTTTAGCATTTTCGCAGGAATGCAGCGCAAAAGCGCAATATAAGGAACGATTGGCACGGAAATGATTGCTGATAAGTCGATGCGGAGATTATCTCATATAATTTATCCTCGACTGCTTGTACAGCTCCTCTCTGAAGGCGGGGGTCAGCAGGTTGGAGGCGTAAAAATTGAACATTGACGGCTTTTCGGGTCTGCAGAACTTTTCGGCATATGCCTTAGCTGCCGCGCGCTGTTCTTCTTCCGTCGTTTTTTGTGGATCGAAGGGATCGGGCATTACCGCCACAATAAGCTTGTCCCCGTAGAGCTCGTAAATTCTCTGGGTATCGTTCATTGCCTGGGGGTTCCAGGAATCCCATCCGGCAGCAATGATGTTCGGGACCTGCTTCATTGCCTGACCGCAGCTGTGCAGCTCGCAGAACTTGCCCTTGCTGTGAAGAAAGTCCGTAACCCTTCTCATATACGGAACAATCATTTCCTCCGCCGCTGCGGGCGAAAAAAAGGTTTCCTTCTGGGATCCCCAGTCGTCGTGTATGATAAACATATCTACATCGGGGAAATAATTCACATATTTGTCGAAGATGCGTATGTAAAGATCCGAGAGCTTATCGAAAAAGTCCTTTACGGCCTCCTGCTGCTCCTCGTCGATGAGAGCGACGGCGGCGTTTTCAAAGTCCAGGAAGGAGATGAGCCTTTCGTACCAGCCGTTGAAAAACACTCCGATATTATACTTGTCTGTTTTGAGATAGTTCCCAACTTCCTTTGCTCCGCCTTCCCAGTCCCAGCTGTCTATGTCCGGCCAGACCACCTTATCGTACCATTCGTCCATGCTGCTTAAAAACGGCTTTCCGGGGCGGATCATGGAGCCTCCCACCTGCGGAATAAACTCCCATTCGATGCCGAACATGTCTTTTCCGCCCTTCTGCTCCGCCTTCCGCCCATCCATTACAGAAGCGCGCGCCACAACGTCGGGAATAAGGCGGGGGTTGAAGGTGTTGCGCTCTATACCCGTTATCTGCCATATCGGCTGCTTGAGATATACCGCCCGGTACGCTTCCCTTAGTTTTACCGGAAAATTGTACAGCGGCACTTCCGGACCGCCGAAAGGTCCAGGCGTCTTTCCGACCACTTCAAGTTCGCTTGGATTGAAACCAGCTACTGCCATGCATTTTTCTCCTTTGTTCTTGTCTAATATTGCGGAATTTTGCTTTTTGTTAATATTATATCGCTATTCCCGAAAAATAAAATCCTGCGATGTATCGGGGAATTGCAAACAGTATTTGGACAGATTGTAGTACGGATTAAATATGGACAATGTCATTTGGCTTGATTAAAATTTCACTTGACATTATAATATGGTTTATCAATAAACTGCGGGAGGCCCTTTGATGAGGCTGTCAAAAGACATAATTTTTTATCAGCTGTCGAAAAGATACGGAGTTCGGTATCTGAAAGACAATGATACCGATACGGAATTCATGCGCCCCGTTTTTTTCACCGAAAAAAACGACCCTTCTTCCTGCGTCACAATAATCGATTCAGGAGATATTGAGAAAATCATGAAAAAGGAGCTCAGCCGCGAGGTTTTGCTCATATGCTGCGGCAAAGCTCCGGACGAGGTTAACATTTTGCCGTACCCCGCCATCATGATTGAAGAAAACGTCGCTTCCGGGGATGTCTTCAATTCGGTACAGGAAATATTCAACCTGTTCGACGAATGGGATGAGGCCCTGAAGACGGTTTATTACGGCGAAGGCAGCTTCGGCGACCTTATAGACTGCTGCGACCCGATAATTTGCGATCCGATCTGCCTTTCCGACAATATGTTCCGCTATATAGGCTTTTCAAAAGCACTGTCCGAAGAACGCGGCCTCACCTCCACAATGGATAACAACCGTCTCCCTGTGGATGCCGTCAATAATATGCTCTCCAATCAAAGATTCAGCAGGCTTAACAGTATGCGGGGAATCTACAGGACGACTCCTGTCGGCGACATTGACGGCGATCTGCTGTTTAAGAATATATTTAACCAGGACGAATTTGTAGGCAGGCTGATGATAAAACTGAGCGTGGACACAGACGAATACAGAATCAGGTATAACAAAATCATTCTGGAGCATCTGTATTCATACGCATTCAAGCTTTACATAAAATATTCGTCTTTCAATAAAAACGAAATATGCCTCAGCGGCCTGCGAGTTCTGCTCCAGGAGGGGCTGGACAGGAAGAATGTCGACGAAGCGCAATGGAAAAAATCTCTTGAAGAAAACGGATGGGAGCAAGGCGACAGATTTCAGCTTGTTCAAATCAGGCCGAATCTTCGTTACGACAAAAAGATGTACGCCCCCTATTTCAGCGCCGAAATAGAAAAAAGGTGGCAGGGCTGCGTCTGCTTTGAATACCAGAACAGGTTTTTCGTGTTTATAAACCGCAGCAAGTTTTCTAATCCCGAAAAAATAGAGTTTAAGCAGGCGCTTGCCTATTTTCTTCGGGAGAGCTTGTTGATTGCCGGTCTGAGCCGTGTTTTCAGCGATATTTCATACGTTTTTTGCGCCTATATGCAGACGGAGGTAGCGTTTGAGCAGGGCGTCAAAAACGCCCCCACATTTTGGTACTATAACTTCAACGACTATGCGTTGGACTACGCCCTCAGCAATTGTCCGGGGGCGTTAGAAGCCGAGCATATATGCAGCGAGAAGCTGTTGGCGCTGAAAGAATACGACGATAAAAACAACACCGAGTATTGCAGAACCCTTCTGGTCTATTTTAAGTGCAGGTTCAATTCGACAGAGGCGGCAAAAAGACTGATAATTCAGCGCAGCTCCTTTAATTACAGGCTGGAGCGGATAAGACAGCTCGCCAATATCGACATCAATTCCGAGGACGATGTGTTCTATCTCATGCTCTCTTTCAAGCTTCTAAAAATTGATAACGGATAACCGAAACAGGCCCGGCGCGCAATCGCCAGACCGAACTGACAGGCCGGCGCGCGTCATTTCGGCGTCTGTCTTCCCGCATGGTTTATGAAATAATTATCCCTGTATATTAGCTCCGAGACTCTTACCGGCTTGTAGTCGTTGCTTATAAGCCACTCGATGATGCCCGGCAGCGCTTCAGGCGTATGCTTGGCGGCGTTATGGAACAAAATTATTGAGCCGGGTTTTGTTTTTGTTTTAACCCGGCTTATGATTTCCTCCGCGGGTATTTCCTTCCAGTCAAGTGAATCCACATCCCACTGTATGGTGTACATTCCCATGCCGCTCAGCGTTTTTATCACGTTATCGTTGTATTCTCCGAAGGGCGCCCTGAACAAAATCGGGCGGACTCCGGTTACAGCCTCGATTTTGTCGTTGCAGGCGCTGACGTCCTCGACTATCTGCCCCTGCGAAAGCTGATTGAAGTGTTTGTGGGTGCTTGAGTGGTTCATCACCTCATGCCCGGCGTCGTGGAGAGCCTTTACCGACTCCGGATATTTGCTCACCCAGTCGCCTACAACAAAGAACGTGGCTTTCACATTGTGCCTCCCCAAAATATCGATAAGCAGCTGGGTGTCCTCATTCCCCCAGGCGGCGTCGAATGTCAGCGAAACCTCCCTGTCCTCGCGCTCCACGCAGTAAATGGGAAGCTCCCTCGCCGCAGCCGACGCTCCTTTCATGCCGGCTCCGCAGCAAATAAGGAAGACGGCCGCAGTACAGCCGATGATTATCCGAGCTCCGCGCCCTGCTTTTCTGATTTTTCCGAAACGCATATATTGTCCCCCAGTTTTTTATGTTTTTCGTCATAAATATTCCCCTCTGACGGGTTTTCAATTCAAAACGGAAAGCGGGCCGCTTTCCGTTTAACATTCGGCCCGCGCTCCGCCGTCCCGCTGCGGAAAGCTTTCTCCGTAATTAAATATGCAGTGCTCGATCGTCTGGGCCGCCTTGCGGCGTCCTTCGATTTCGTTCACCAGTGTTTCCTTGCCCTCAAGGGTTTTGTATACCTCCAGAAAATGCTTCATCTCGCTGAAAACGTGGGCGGGGAGCTGCGAAACGTCCTCATAGTGGCTGTAATTTGGGTCTTTGAACGGAATAGCGATTATCTTTTCATCCAGCATTCCGCTGTCCTTCATCGCAATCACGCCGATAGGATAACAGCGTACAAGCGTCAGGGGTTCAAGCGCTTCGCTGCATATCACGAGGACATCCAGCGGATCGCCGTCGTCTCCGTAGGTACGGGGTATAAAGCCATAGTTTGCCGGATAGTGGGTAGACGTATGGAGTATGCGGTCGAGGATTATAAGTCCCGTCTGCTTATCGAGTTCATACTTTTTCTTGCTGCCCTTCGGTATTTCTATTACGGCAATAAAATCCTCCGCTTTAATTCTCTCGGGGCTCATGTCGTGCCAGACGTTAAACATACAGGCTCCCTCCGCGCTCCTTAATAAGGCTTTGAGGCTCGCCGCCTGCATATTTGACGGCGGCTTTTATATTTTTCTGACTATTTCAATAATATATGCAGCCTTTGCCGGCTTATTAACGCATTAAAATTTTAATTCTCTTCGCAAAACTTTTTTTCAGCAACATCAATAAAAATAAGGTAGCAAATTTTACCTACCGTCAATTGAAAAAGATTTGTAAATAATATATATTTTATTTAAGAAGCGAAAATAAAATATTGTGAAATAATCATCGGAAAGGAAGAGGAAAATATGGGTAAAACTATTCAGGAAACCAATACAGTGCCTGTTTATGAAGAGTGCGACGTTCTTGTCGTCGGAGGCGGCGCGGCGGGGCACTCGGCCGCCATTGCCGCGGCGCGCGCCGGGGCCAAAAAAGTGATTATCCTTGAGCGCTACGGCTATTTCGGCGGCGACGTCACCGGCGGCTACGTCATTATGATCCCCACTATGAGCTGGTACAACAAATCCTTTGTTCGCGGACTCCAGGAGGAGTGGTTCACGCGCCTCGACAAAAGCGCTCCCGGCTCATACATATGCCCCTCTCTCAAGGAAATAGGAGACACCTCTCCCGTGCTCATAGACAGATGGAGCCTCATCCACGGCTGCACGAGCATGTGGGCCGAAAACAAGCGTCTTGTCCGCGCCCCGTATTACGAGCCGAATCAGCTCAAGATAGAGCTGGACCTGATGGTTCAGGAGGAGCCGAACATAAAGGTGATGTTCCACTGCTGGGCTACCAAGCCGGTCATGGACGGCAATGTAGTCAAGGGCGTGTTTTTTGAGAGCAAGGAAGGGCGCCATGTAGTCCTCTCAAAGATCACGATAGACGCGACAGGCGACGGCGACATCTTCGCTCAGGCCGGAGCGCCCTTCTTAGGCCAGCGCGACGCTAGCACCCGCGTAGACAAAACCGCTCTTGTATGGCGCATGGGCGGGGTTGATTTTGAGGCTTATGCGCGCTGGGCTCGCCAGTTTCCCAAGGAGAACGCCTCCTTCAGAGACGAGCTTGCCAAGATCGCGGGCTTCAGAACCGCGGTATTGCCCACCGAGCGCAACGACGTGGTATGGTTCAACAACTTCCTCCCCTCCAAGGACTGCATCAAGATCAAAGATCTCACGGCTACGGAGCTTGAAGTCCGCACTTCCATAAGGGCTACTATTGATTTCTGCAAGAGGGCGATCCCGTTCGCGTTCCGCGACGCCTTCCTCTACGACATCGCTCCTCAGCTCGGCGCGCGCTGCAGCCGCCGTCTCGACGGGGAGCATGTGATGACCCAGCTGGACGTGGCGACCGCCGCGAAATTCGATGACGTAATCGCATGGCACAGCATAGTCGGTCCGATGAACGATTCGGGCCCCGTAGAGCTTCCCTACCGCTGCATACTGCCGAAGAAGGTCGAAAACCTCATCTGCCCGGGACGTCACCTCGCCGCGGACGAAATCATAATCGACACCCTTCTCCTGATCCCGCAGTGCGTCGGGCTCGGCCAGGCCGCCGGCGTTGCGGCGGCGGTGGCCGTAAACGACGGCACCACGGCGCACAAGGTTGACATAAAAAAGGTCCAGAGGATACTCTCCGAGGAGCAGGACGTTCCGCTGCCCCGCCAGAGGAACACCGACCCCGAAATGGTGCAGCTCTGCGAGGATCACCACTACGGAATCATGAACGAGCGCGCGAAGAAGATCCGCGCCGCCGCAGGACTCGACTGGTAGGCGGCTGTAATAAGCCTTAAAGTCAACGAGAAAAGGAAGGGAGATGCATATCCCTTCCTTTTTGCTTGTCAAAAAACTTGTTTACAGCAAAAAAGCTTCGCAGAATTTCCGCCACGAATGGCGGAAACAAAGTCGATTCTGTCAATTCCGGCGGCGTGTACGTCGGAATTGACACCCCTCATGACGGGCGCGGCAGAGCGGCCGTCATTAAGCCCCCTTGTCAAAAAAGCCCAAAGGGCTTTTTTGACAGTCTGAAAGGAAGGGAGATGCATATCCCTTCCTTTTTGCTTGCCTTTCCGGGCCGCAATATTCTAAAACGGAAAGTAGTAGTAATTTCTAACCCTCATTGTGAACCCGTAATCGATTATCACGGGTCTGCCGTTTATTTTGCCCCAGTTTTTGGCTCTGCGCAGGTCCGCTTCCAGCAAGCCCAGCTCTCTTGTGATATGCTTAAACTCCTTAAGCCCGAAAAGCTCCCTGAAACTGCCTACGTTGAAATGGCGCAGAACCTCGGAAAAAAACACAAGGTTATCCGCTTTTTCCATTATAAGCAGCTCAAAGTTTTCTGAAACCTTCGGTATTTTCGCGAACAGCTCCGAATTTTCCTTTTGCGAAATATTGTATTCGGCTCTGTTTTGGGCGATGCCCTTGCTGTTTCTCGCGACCTTGACCACATACCCGTTTCCGAGGTCGAAGACACGCCTGCCCGAGCCCGAGCCCAGATGCCTGTACAGGCCTTTTTTCAAATCCTGATTGATTTGCTCAAAGTCAAAATCCAATTCAATCCCTGCTTAAACTCATTCTTTTACGGAACTGTCCGTCATTGAAATCAGCGTTCCAATCCATGATATTAATGGCGCTCATTTACTGTGCAGCCCCTTAAAAAAGCACAAGCCAGCAGGCGGTTTTGGGTATCGGCTTATTTCATTTCTTTCCGTCCGTGCGAAATTGAGTCCGAATCCGCACGGTCTTGCCGTCTTACATTATATGGTTTTGTCGGTGCGTATGGTGACGGATTCCGCGTTTCCCGAATTATTCCGGAGGTTTCCGATCGGTTTCCGCTCCCCGCAAAAAATCCCGCCCGGGAAAATACCCGGGCGGGATTTGCAGCTTGTCAAAGAACTTGTTTACAGCAAAAAAGCTTCGCAGAATTTCCGCCGCGAATGGCGGAAACAAAGTCAAATCTGTCATTTCCGGCGGCGTGTACGTCGGAAATGA
>JAJUHD010000084.1 GCA_029268085.1 Bacillota bacterium
CGTTAATCACAATTTATCTTGCTGCTGTGATTGCAAATGCCGCGCTTTCTAAAGACAACCTGGCTAACGTTGCAAAACTCCTCAAAAAGGTTTGCACGCTTGGGCTGACCCTGCTCATGATGGCGTTTACGGCGTATCTCGGCATGACGGGACTCATCACCGGCAAGGCGGACGAATTCGCGACAAAGGTAACAAAAACCGTCCTCGGTACGGCGCTTCCGGTTGTTGGAAGCATTGTCTCGGATACCGCTGAAACACTAGTCGCCGGAGCGGGCATTATCAGGAACGCGATCGGCGTTTACGGTTTTCTCGCAGTTGCAGCGATTTGCCTAACCCCGTTTTTGACGCTTGGCATGCATTATTTGGTCTATAAAGGTATAGCGGCCTTCACGGAGGCGCTTGCGGATAAGAGCATGGCGGAGCTTATTTCCGATGTAGGAGCGGCTTTCGGAATGATACTTGCTCTGGTCGGCTGCGGCGGAATTATGCTTTTCTTCTCTGTCATTTCGAGCATGAAGGCGGTGAGCGGAGTATGACGGAGTTTGCGGGCGAATGGGTCAGGGCAATCGCAGGAGCGGCTCTGATCTGTGCGGCGGCGACGGCGCTGACGCCTAAGGGCAAGGTCAAGAACGTCCTGAAGCTCCTTTGCGGTATCGTTCTTATAACCGCGATGATCAATCCGTTTATTAATGAGGAGCTGCCGACCGTGTCGATGGACATGGCGGAATACCGCAGGGAGGCGGAGGAGATTATAGGCAGGGCTGAGGAAAAGGAAAACAGTCTGAGCAGAACTATCATAGAGGACGAGTTGGAAACATATATATTGGACAAAGCGAAAAGCATGGACGCAGAGCTTCAGAGCGTTGAGGTTTCGGTAAAGTGGGGTGATGAGGGGTGCTGGTATCCCTATGAGGTCCGTGTGACAGCGGACATACCGCAGAGGGAAAAGAACCTGATTTCAAACAGTATCGAGGCGGAACTGGGAGTTCCGGACGAACGACAGTATTGGAGCGGCTATGAAGGATGAAACAAAAGCAAAACCCGTAATTCTCAGGCTCTTGAAAAACAAATATGCGCTTATCGTGCTCGCTGCGGGGCTTGTGCTCATCCTCTGGCCGAGCGGGAGCAAAACGGAGGATAAAGAGGCGGCCGAACTGACGGCTCCTGCCTTCTCGATCGCCAAGGAGGAAGAAAGGCTCGCATCCCAGCTTTCGAAGATCAAGGGCGCGGGCAGGGTATCCGTGCTTCTTTCGGTAGAAGGCAGCGCTTCACGCGAGCTCGCCAAGGGAGAGGAGGGGACGCTGGTCGTCTCCGAAAACGGCAAGGAGAGGGTGGTTGAGTTATATTATGTAAACCCGGTATATATGGGTGCGGTAATAGTTTGCGATGGTGCGGATTCCGCGGATATCAGGCTCAAGATAACAAAGGCGGTCTCAGCCTATACGGGGCTTGGCATGGACGAAATCACTGTAATAGCTATGGAAAATAAGTAATTTTAAAGGAACGAATCGGAGGAGGAAAAATGAACAAAACAAAAAAATACATAACGATAGCGGCGGTGCTCCTATGTGTCTGCGCCGCAGTTTATCTTAACTGGTCGTACAACAATGAAAAAACAGGCAGCACTTCGCTTTCCGACGCGGAGCTCGCGAACGCGAAATCCGGGGAGGAAGCCGCTTCGGGGCTCAGCGAGGAAGTCTCGGACTATTTTGCGGAGGCAAGGCTCACAAGACAGCAGTCTCGTGATGAGGCTTTGGAGCTTTTGAAGGCAGCTGCCGCTTCCGAGACAGCTTCACAGGAGACTATAGACGGTGCGATGGAAGCCATATCCGCAATGGCAAACTATTCGATGCTTGAAACGCAGATCGAAAACCTTCTTCTTGCAAAGGATTTTGCCGAGTGCGTCGCCTTTATAAGCGCAGACGGAGTTACGCTTGCCGTTCCAGCTCCCGCGGAGGGTCTTACCGCCGAGGACGTTGCGAAAATTACGGACGCGGTTGTTGCCGAGACTGATTTTGCCGCCACTCAAATCAGAATAATTGAAGTCAAGAACAGCAAGGCATCGCCCAGCCCCTCTCCGTCGCCCAGTCCCAGCGCAGGCCCTGCGTCAGATACCTCTGAGGATGCAGAAACAGGCGAGACGGACGATACGATGACCGATATGGGAGAGATGCTGGAGTAAAAAGCGATTTTTCTTTATTTTTTTGGACGGCTGTGGTAAAATACCTGAAAAGGTAAAATGATAATCGTCAGACAGTAAGGAGGAACACACTATGCCTGATAATTATATATCCACAGAAACCGAAAAAGGAAAAATCAATATATCGGAAGACGTTATAGCGGTAATGGTCGGCGCGGCGATTACAGAGGTCGAGGGCGTTGACGGGCTGGCGAACACAGTCGGCAATGATATTTTGGAGTTTATAGGCAAGAAAAATCTTTCAAAGGGCGTCAAGGTTACGCTGCAGGACGACCATATAACTATCGACGTTCTGATCATGGTCACCTTCGGATGCGTTATTACAGACGTTGCAGCGAAGGTTCAGAACAACGTGGCAAATGCGATCGAGGCAATGACGGGCCTTTCGCCGACGGTCAACGTGCACGTCAGCGGAGTGGCCTTCCCCAAAACAAAGCAATGATAATCGGAAAGCGGAGCAGAAATGCAGCCGCTTTCCAATTATTTGCTTATCCTAACACATCGGAGGAACACGAAAGATGACCAGAACGATGGCAAGAGAAATCTCCGTTCAGCTTGGATTCAGCCTTGCCGATGAACCCGAAAAAGTCGGGGAAGCGCTTGAAAGCTTTTTTGACAGGGAATACTATGCTACGCTTGGGGCGGAGAATGATCTTTTCGCCGAATACCCGAGCGCAAAACAGCTTGAGTATATAAAAAAGATCGTCGAGGGTACCGTCAGCCGCAGGCAGGAGCTGGACGCTTACATCGAGAAATATTCAAGGGGATGGAAGCTTTCTCGTATTTCAAAAATAGCTCTTTCAATACTTCGCACCGCCCTGTTCGAGGTGCTCTATATGGACGATGTGCCGGACAGCGTTGCGATAAACGAGGCCGTCGAGCTTTCTAAGGGTTATGAGGAACCAGAGACAGTGGCCTTCATCAACGGGATACTTGGCTCGTTCATGCGGGCGGAGCGCGGAACGGAAGTTCTGCCAGAAAGGGAGCCCGAAGCGGCGGAAACCATGCCTGACACGGGGAACTGAGTGATGGATAATGCCGTTTTATCAGTTACCGAGCTCAACAACTATATCAAGGATCTGCTGGACAGCGACACTCTTCTTGCGGGGCTTGCCGTTAAGGGTGAGATCTCAAACTATAAGCTCTATCCTTCGGGACACCATTATTTCACGCTAAAGGACGCAGAAAGCTCGATCCGCTGCGTCATGTTTAAAGGAAACGCCTCAAAGCTGCGCTTCACGCCGGAAAACGGCATGGGGGTAACGGCTGTGGGGCGCGTGACTGTTTTTCCGCGTGACGGTGCTTATCAGCTCTACTGCACGGAGCTTTTCCCCGAGGGTATGGGAGACCTGCATATCGCCTTCGAACAGCTCAAAGAGAAGCTCTCGAAAGAGGGGCTTTTTGATACATCGCACAAAAAACCGCTGCCGAGATATCCGAAGACCATAGCTGTAATAACCTCGTCCGCGGGCGCCGCAGTGCGCGACATGATACGCATCCTCGGCAAGCGCTGGCCGACGACGAAGATCGTAGTATTGCCTGTGCGCGTTCAGGGAGTTGAAGCTCCGCCCGAAATCGTCGGTGCGATACGCTACGCGAACAGGTTTAAAATAGGCGATATTATCATTACGGGACGCGGCGGAGGCTCAATTGAGGACCTATGGGCATTTAACGATGAGCGGGTCGCTAGGGCAATATACGAATCCGAGATACCCGTGATCTCAGCCGTGGGGCATGAGCCGGATGTCACGATTGCTGACTATGTCGCGGATCTTCGGGCTGCGACGCCGTCGAACGCTGCCGAGCTTGCGGTTCCGGATCAAAACGAATTTCGTGAAGCGCTATCGTCTATGGAAGCCCGGCTGTTGCAGGCGATGCGCAAGAAGGTCTCGGAAAAGAGGACAAGGCTTGAGAATATCGCTTCGCGCCGTGTCATGCAGAACCCGACTGCATATATCGACCAGAAAAGACTTGAGCTGGACAGTGCGCAGAATGCGCTTCTCTCATGCTATGAGCGTCTTATAAATATGAAAAAACATCTTTACATCCGCTGCGCCGCGTCGCTGGATGCGCTCAGCCCTCTCAAAGTGCTGGGCAGGGGCTATTCGATAACCACCGACATAAACGGGAATGCCGTTACAAACGCTGAAACCGTAAAGCCCGGAGATGGGCTGAACGTGAACCTGAGCCGCGGCGCTCTGAAGTGTACGGTAGATGAAGTTATACTTAGCAGATAAGGGGGATATAACCCGATGGCGAAAACAGAAATCAGCTTTGAGCAGTCAATGGAAAGACTTGACGCGATAGTTAAGCAGCTTGAGAAGGGCGAAGCGCCGCTCGGCGAGTCGCTCAAGCTTTTTGAAGAGGGAACAGCGCTTATCGCAGCCTGCGGCAAGATGCTTGACGAGGCGGAACAGAAGGTCGTTATGCTGAAAAAAGGCGAAAACGGTGAACCAGTTGAAATGCCTTTTGAGGGCGGTGAATAGGTCGTGCCCTCATTATATGAAGAATATCGGTCAATGGCCGAGGCTGAGATCCAAAAAGCCTTTCCCGGCCACAGCGGCATGCCTCAGCGACGTCTTGTCGAGGCTATGCGCTACAGCCTGCTGGCAGGGGGAAAACGGATACGTCCGGTTTTGGTGCTCGCGTTCTGCGATGCAACGGGGGGCTGCCCTGAAAAGGCACTGCCTGCGGCTGTTGCCGTTGAAATGCTGCACACATACTCACTTATCCACGATGACCTGCCATGCATGGATAACGACGACCTGAGGCGCGGGAAACCGACAAACCATGTTGTTTACGGTGAGTTCACCGCGATTCTTGCCGGGGACGCCCTGCAGGCAGAGGCTTTCGGGACAATACTTCGTTCCAGTCTTTCCGCTGAGGTGCGTGCTGAATGCGCAGAGGCTCTTGCGAATGCCGCCGGAATAGACGGGATCTGCGGCGGACAGCAGCTCGACATGGAGGGCAACGGTAAGACTTTGAACGAACAGCAGCTTATCGAATTGCAGTCCCGAAAAACCGGAAGCCTTCTCGCGGCGGCGTGTTTGATGGGAGCAATCGTAGGAGGAGCGTCAAACAAACAGAAGGAAGCGGCTTCAGCTTTCGGCTCGGCGCTCGGCGCGGCATTCCAGATACGGGATGATATGCTGGATGAGCTGAGCACGACCGGAGAGCTCGGCAAGCCCGTCGGCTCCGACAGACGCGGAGAGAAGACTACATTCATGAGCCTTTACGGACGGGATGAATGCCTGAGGCGCATCGCTGCGCTTACGGAATATGCAAAGAAAACCGTTTCCGGAATCTTTCCGTCGCCTCAGTTTCTTATGGACTTTGCGGACGAGCTGAGTATCCGACGAAGCTAAACGGCTTATTCATTTTTTATGAATATAATTTAAAAGACGCCTGTTTACACTTGTAAAAGCAGGCGTTTTTTGTTATCATATAGGATGCATATGCCATAAACTAATACAGACGGCGGTCTGTATGTATCTTTAAGAGGTAATCTTATTTTGAATATTTTAAAGACTGTAAATTCTCCGAAGGATATTAAATCCCTCTCCGAAAGGGAACTGGGAATTCTAAGCTCGGAAATCAGAGGTTTTTTAATAGATAACATTTCAAAGACTGGCGGGCATCTCGCTTCAAATCTTGGGGCGGTCGAGCTCACGCTTGCGCTCCATCGCGTGTATGACACAGAAAAAGACCGGCTCGTATTCGATGTCGGGCATCAGAGCTATGTACACAAAATTTTGACCGGACGCAAAGGCGAATTCAAAACTCTGCGGCAGTTCGGCGGGCTTTCGGGTTATCCTAAGCCGGATGAGAGCATCCATGACGCGGCAATCGCAGGCCATGCTTCGACCTCGGTTTCTGTTGCTCTCGGTATGGCGAGGGCAAGGACGCTCGCGCATGAGGACTACAGCGTTGCCGCGGTAATAGGCGACGGCGCGCTTACGGGCGGAACGGCCTATGAGGGACTCTGCGATGCGGGGCAATCCAAAGAGGCTATTGTCGTCATACTCAACGACAACGGCATGTCGATCGACAACAACGTCGGCGGCATCTCCGAAATGCTTTCAAGAATCAGAGTAAAGCCCTCGTATTTCCGCTTCAAGCGCAGATACCGCCAGCTTTTCGGGCATATGCCCGCTCTTTATAATTTCAACCACAGCGTCAAGGAATGGCTTAAGCGCCGCCTGCTGCCCGGTAATATTTTCGATGATCTAGGGTTCCATTACCTCGGACCTGTCGACGGCCATGACATATCGCAGCTTGAGGCCGTCATCGGCTGGGCAAAGGAGCTGAAGGAGCCGGTGCTTGTCCATGTCATAACACAGAAGGGCAAAGGCTATACCTATGCCGAGCAGGAGCCAGAAATCTATCACGGCGTAGACGCGTTTGATATCGAATACGGCGTGGAGAAGTGTCCTCACAACAGCTTTTCCGAAGCCTTCGGCAACGCGATGATCGAGATGGCCGAGAAGGACGAAAAGGTTGCCGCAATCACCGCCGCGATGTGCGCGGGGACCGGCCTTTCCGAGTTTGCAAAGCGATTCCCCGATAGGTTCTTCGACGTCGGCATAGCCGAGGAGCACGCGGTTGCAATGTCCGCGGGCCTTGCAAGCCGGGGAATCAAGCCGGTTTTTGCGGTATACTCCAGCTTTCTGCAGCGCGGCTATGACATGCTGATACACGATGTCTCACTCTCAAAGCTCCACGCGGTTTTTGCGGTGGACAGAGCGGGTATAGTCGGGCGTGACGGCGAGACGCATCAGGGGGTTTTTGACGTATCATTCCTTTGTTCAGTACCGCATATGGCGGTTTTGTGCCCCGCAAGCTATGCGGAGCTCCGCGATATGCTTAAGCTTGCGGTCTACCGCATCGAAGGGCCCGCCGCCATCCGCTATCCTCGCGGAGGCGAAGGAGAGTATACCGAAAGCTCCGGGTCCGCGCCGAGCTCGGTTCTGCGCGAGGGCAAGGACGTAACCTTGGTTTCCTATGGCGTTATGATCAACAATATGCTTGAAGCGGCAACGATGCTCGATGAAGCGGGCATTGACGCCGAGGTAATAAAGCTGAACCTAATAAATCCACTCGATACCGAAACTGTTCTGAACTCGCTGCGCAAAACGGGCAGGCTCGTGGCGGCGGAGGATGTCTGCGCTTTCGGCAGCGTAGGCTCAAGACTCCTCGCTGCCTGCGCTGAGGAAGGCCTTGCGCTTACGAACGCGAAAACTATCGATTTGGGCAGCGGCATCGTACCGCACGGCAGCGTGACAGAGCTTATGAAGCGTGCCGGTCTGGACGCGGAAAGCATTGCGGAAACAGCGAAAGGCTTTTTTGAAAACAATGATGAAAAAGCTGCGGAGGAGGACGGCTGATGAAAAAGGTCAGACTCGACCAGCTAGTTTTCGATTTGGGACTAACCGAGAGCCGTGAGAGAGCGAAGACTTCGATTATGTCGGGGCTTGTGCTCGTAAACGGACAGCGCATGGATAAGCCCGGTATGTCGGTTGACGAGAATGCTGTCGTAGAATTAAAGGGTGAGGCCGTACCTTATGTCAGCCGCGGCGGGCTCAAGCTCGAAAAGGCACTGAGAATCTTCGATTTTGACCCGACAGGGCTTGTCTGCATCGACTGCGGCGCTTCAACCGGCGGTTTCACTGACGTTCTGCTGAAAAACGGCGCCAAAAAGGTCTTTGCGGTGGATGTCGGCTACGGGCAGCTTGCATGGAGTTTGCGCTGCGACGAGCGCGTTGTGAATATGGAGCGCACCAATATCAGATATGTCACGCCAGAAATGCTGGGCGAAGAAGCCGACCTTGCGGTCATGGATCTTTCGTTCATCTCGGTTCGGCTCGTTTTGCCGGTTGTGCGTGAGCTTATAAAAGACGGGGCCTATGTTATTTGCCTTATTAAGCCGCAGTTTGAGGCGGGACGCGAAAAAGTCGGCAAAAAGGGCGTCGTCCGCGAGAAATCGACGCATGCCGAAGTTGTACGCGGCGTCCTCGATTTTGCGCTGACCGCCGGTTTCACACCGCTCGGTCTGGGCTATTCGCCTATCAGAGGACCCGAGGGCAATATAGAATACCTTGCGCTCCTCAGAAAAGGAAAGTTTGACGTTCCGGAGCTTAACCCCGAAGCCGTTGTTGATGCGTCGCACGGGGAGCTTGAGAAATAGAAAGGGAATCATATCATGCCAGACGCCAGAAAACAGATAGTTCTGTGTCCGAACCCTGAAAGGGATATCGGACTTAAAATGACGCTCAAGGCAAGGGACATTCTGAAAAAGGCGGGGTACGAGACAGTCATCAGCCCCGTATCTGTGCAGATGCGGGGGCGTTCGCTGCCTGAACCGATAGAAACTGTGCCGCTTGAAGAAGCAGCAAAAAATGCGGAGCTTCTCATCTGCTTCGGAGGAGACGGAACGATACTTAAAACAGCGAGAGCGGTTATGAGGAATCCTGTTCCGATACTCGGCGTCAACCTTGGCCACAAGGGCTTTATGGCGGAACTGGAACCTAATGAGATAGAGCTGATAGTTTCTGCGGCTGAAGGGTTATATATTCCGATAAGCAGGATGATGATTGATGTTGAGCTGATTCGAAACGGAGAAGTCATTTTTACGGATAGCGCTCTAAATGAAGCCGTAATATGCGGCACAGCGACGACAATCGAGATTTCAGCCTATGGCGACGGCTGCAGGATAACCGAATACACCGGCGACGGCATAATCGTCGCTACGCCCACGGGCTCGACAGCCTATTCTCTTGCGGCGGGCGGCGCTCTGGTCGAGCCGACAGCAAAGAATATCCTTATAACTCCGATCTGTGCGCATGTTATAACCGTCAGACCCTTCGTCCTCGCTCCGGACAGAATTGTCACAATAAAAACCGGCGAAAACAGAGGCAAGCAGATATGGCTCTCCGTAGACGGGGGAGACCTGATCCCATTTTTGCCAGAGGATGAATTAAAAGTCAAAATGTCACAGTATCGCACGATCATGGCACACGTTTCCGGCAAAAGCTTCTATGACATCGCTTATAAGAAACTGGGGGAAAGAATATGAAGTCCGCAAGACAGGAGAAAATTCTGGAAATCATCGCTTCTAAAGACGTGGAAACGCAAAGCCAGCTTATTGACGAGCTCATGGCCTGCGGCGTAAAGAGTACGCAGGCGACGCTTTCAAGGGACATTAAGGAGCTCAGGCTTGTAAAGGAACTGACAAGCGCGGGGAAATACCGCTATGCGGCTGCTTCTCGTGAGGAGCTGACGGATTTTGACATAAGACTGAAAAAAATTTTTCGCGAGAGCGTCACATCTTACGCTGTCGCTCAGAACATTCTTGTTATCAAAACGATGCCGGGGCTTGCTTCAGCGGCCTGCGCCGCGCTTGACGGCATGGACATCGAGGGGCTTATAGGAACGCTCGCGGGCGACGATACGGCGTTTATCGCCATGAAGGACAGAGAAGCTGCAGAGAATTTGGAACGCGAGATTGAAAAGCTCCTTTAAGGCTTTTTGTATAACAGGGGGATAAGATATGCTTTCAGACCTCCATATTGAGAACATAGCGGTTATTGAACGGGCGGACATCAGCTTTTCAAAGGGCCTGAATGTACTGACAGGTGAAACAGGCGCCGGCAAATCCATCATAATCGACGCGCTGCAGGCAGTGATGGGCGCGAGGACATCCCGTGAGCTTGTGCGTTCAGGCGTGGACAAGGCGCTTGCGGCTGCAGTTTTCACAGGTGATAAGGCGGATAAGTGGCTTAAAGATAACGGAATCGAACCAGAGGACGAAATTGTCCTCCAGCGCAGGATTACGGAAGACGGAAAGTCATCCTGCCGTGTCTGCGGAACTCCGGTCTCGGCCTCGCAGCTCCGCGACCTGTCGTCCCTGCTTCTGGATATCCACGGGCAGAACGACGGGCGTCAGCTTCTGGATGAGGAACGCCACAGGGAATATCTTGACAGCTTCGGAGGACATGATGCCGTTCTTGAGGAATACAGAAATTCTTTTGAGCAGTATGTCGAGATAAAAAAAGAAATAAAGCGCCTTTCAATGAATGAAGCAGAAAAGGAACGTCTTTCGGAGAGATTGCGTGCGACGGTAGAAGAGCTTGAGAATGC
>JAJUHD010000085.1 GCA_029268085.1 Bacillota bacterium
CGTCATAAAATGTGTCAGCAACTATGCTTTTCGGCATATTCGACAATTGCGTCCACTTTCGCCCCGCTGCGCTCATTATGTTCATATGTACAGGACAAATACTCTTTTATCATGCTTTCAGCAATTTTAATGCCGGTAACCTGCGAGCCAATTGTAATTACATTACAGTTGTTAGAAAGGCAGGCACGCTGCGCGCTGTAAACATCGCTGACCACCGCGGCATAACAGCCACGAACCTTGTTTGCGGCCAGCATTACGCCCAAGCCCGTACCGCAAAATAAAATCCCGCGGTCAAACTCTCCCGCAGCAACCGCCTCGCCTACGGCGATCGCCACCTTTGCATAAATCGGGTCTAATGAGCCAAAATCGACCACTTCGTGTCCCAAGCTTCTGACATACTCTATCATATGAAGTTTCATATCTGCGGCGTTAGGGTCGCAGCCCATTGCTATTTTCATTTTCACACTTCCCCTTACTGTAAGGAAAATTTCTGTTTGTTTTGTGCGCATCCGCTCTTGCGGCAGCGTCTGCAAGGCGGACACATCCGGCGTCATTTGCCGCAAACGATCTCCGGCAGCTGCATGCGCGGCGCTTCCTGTACCGGACTTATTACAAGAGCCGAGAAATAGTCGCTCTCCGCAACCGCCACAAAATGCCCCTTGCCTGCTTCAATCTCCAGTTCAACGCCCGCCGGGATACGCACAATTTGGCCGCTCTCCATAATCGGCTTTCCATCGCGGATGTCTACAAAATACATAAGCGCCACACCGGAGATAAAATAGAAGCTCTCTTTATCTTCATGATATTCGATTTTATCGAAATTCGGCGTATGGTGCCACGCTTCCAAAAGTCCCATCATGATATGTTCTGTTTTAAAGGCGCTGACTAAAGGCATGCCCGTCCAAGCAAAATAATCTTCGTTATAACGGCCTTTTTGGTACTCCTGCGGCAGTGAAACACGTACCCCTCTGATCTGCGTATCTGCAATATCTGTGATTTTAATATCCATAGAGGCTGTGCCCCTTTCTTTTTCTTATTTTGCCAGACAACATTTTTCCCTGTTGTCTTGAACGGCCCGGATGATGGCGTTAAAATTATCGGCATCCCAAGCGCTGCGGCCAATAAACAGCCCGTTGATGTCTTTGCACCGGGATAGCGGCAGCGCATTTTCAGCGTTGACCGATCCGCCGTAAAAAACAGGAATTTCTTCGCCGCCTTTGCCAAATTCCATTTTAAGGCAGTCACGAATATATGTCAGCTTTTCATCCGCATAGCCGATTTCTACCGGTTTTCCATTCACTCCAATGGCCCATACCGGCTCGTAGGCGACCCAAACCCGCGCTGTGTCCTTTTCGTTTATCCCTGCCAAACCAAGCTGTATCTGACGGCGCAAAACCTCGTTGCTTTGCCCCGCGCCTTTTTCCTGCTCCGTCTCGCCAATGCACAGCAGCACAGTAAAACCATGATCCAAGGCACAACGCACCTTTTTATTTTCCATTTCATCCGTTTCCATAAAAATATGCCGTCGCTCCGAATGCCCTACCATCACCAGATCGCAACCAACCTCCCGGAGCATCAGCGGGCTGATCTCTCCTGTATACTGGCCTTGTTCTTCCCAGCCCATGTTCTGGGCTCCCAATTTGACCAAATTATCTTTGCGGCAGCGGTTGGCGCTTTCTAATGTGGTAAAGCTGGGGATGACAAACAGCTCGAACGAGCTGCGGTCAATGTCAAAGGTCAGCTCTTGCAGGCGGCTGATAAACTGGTTTGTCTGCGCAATGGTTTTATACATTTTTGTATTTGTACCCATGTACCATTTTTTGCACGCCAAAAACGATCACCTCACTTTATGATCACGTCTTTTTATAGTACGGGCTGTTGCAGGGCATATCGTAATATTTTTTGAGTTCCTCGTCGAGCTTCATCAGGGTAATCGAAGCGCCCGCCATTTCCATCGTCGTAACCAGGCTTCCGACATCCATATCGTAAACCTGAACTCCCTTTTCCCGCAGCAGCATTGCGAGCTTTCGGTTCATAATCATCAATTCCATCAGGGTGGTACTGCCCAGCCCGTTCACATAGGTGCAAACCGTATCTCCCCGCCCGATCCCGCTGTCTTTTAAAAGCTCGTCTAGCAAAGTTTCAACAATTTCATCTGCCGCTGCCATTTTTATGCGTTGGATGCCAGGCTCTCCGTGGATACCCAGACCGTATTCCATTTCATCCGGAGGGAGGCTGAATATTGGTTCTTTTTGGCCTGGAATCGTTGCCCCTTCAAGCCCCACTCCAATAGAATAAACGTTATCTCTGGCCTTTTCGGTCACACGGAAGGCCTCATCCAAATCAAGGCAGGAGCATGCAGCTCCCGCAATTTTCAGCACCAAAACGTCTCCGGCAATCCCACGGCGGTCAGTGATCCGTTCTTTGGGCGCTGAAGCGACATCGTCCCACACCCGAACGGTTTTTGTTTTGATGCCTTCCTGCGCAAGGCGCTCCGCCGCTTTGTCAAAATTCAGATTGTCTCCGGCATAGTTACCGTACACAAAAAGCACACCCGCCCCACGATCAGCGGCTCTGGCTGTACACTGAATTGTTACGGGGTCCGGAGATGTAAACACATTGCCGTTCGCGGCGGCATCCGCCAGATTATCCCCTAAAAAGAAACCAAACATCGGCTCATGCCCTGAGCCGCCGCCAATGACCAGTGCTGTCTTCCCCATGGGGATATCCTTTTTCACCAGCCCATTTACGCCCGGTACCGCGGTAAAATGTCGGCCAAAGGCCGCTAAAAAGCCTTCGCTTTCTTCTTTTACAACATCCTTCGGGTCATTGATTATTTTCTTTTTCCATTTAATATTACAGCTTTCCACTGACCCTTGCCGCGAAAATCCATCTTCCGGCTCCGCGTCCGCTGGATCCATGCTTTTTGCACCGGTTACAAAATCGCGCATCTGCTGCAAAATCAGCCAGATACTTGTTGCGCCCGCATCCTGATGTCCGATTGCCCTCGCGCCCAGGCTTTTGGCACGGCCAAATTTCGCAGTATATTTTTTGGTATTTTCTACTCCCTGTGCGGCCGCCTTTTCCGCCGCCGTCAGCATCTCTTCAAACGAAGCACAGCAGCGATCTTTCATTGCCTCCACGGCAGGCTGCAGGGCATCTACCATTGTTTTGTCGCCGGGCTGGGCATGCCCCAGCTCCTGAATGGCCCGAAGACCGGCCTCCATCTGTTCCGCTATTTGTGCAGGCGTAATCTGGGAGGCAGGTGCACGCTTTTCCGCGTCGCCGGCAAACATAGCCGAAAAGATCATGCCGGAAGCGCCGCCCATGGCTTGCTCCATAGCGGCGGACATTTTAGTGTATAAAGCGTAGATATTGGTTTCGTTTTCATTTGCAATCAGGCAGGCCTTGGCCGCTTTCATGCCATTGAGCATACCAATCCCATGATCTCCGTCTCCGATAGCGCTGTCAAGGCGTGTGAGATAGGGCTCGTTTCTGATGATTTTGTCCGCACAGGCCAGAAGCATCTCTCGAACCTGAGCATATGTCATTGTCTCCATATACGGGTTTTCCCCCTTTCAGCATTCCTTTCAAAAGAAGGAAATGAAGCTTGCTCCGCTTCCTTCCCGCCGATTCTGCTAAAGACAAATTACTGCTGGTAGCCGCCGCAAAGCCGGTGCTTAGCCGGTTCGTCTTCTTCGATTGGCGGCAGTTCCACAGGCGGGTTGAAGTGGTTGTCGGCCGCATCATCATTTACTCGCGAAACCTCGCCCACAATTACGTCCCCATCCTCAGGAAGGGCCGCAAACGCATGGTAGATATACGGTGTCAGAGTGATTGAGTTGCCCACCTTAACATCAACATATCCGCCCGCCGGAATCTTGACCGGACGGCCATCGCACATCAGGTGCACGTCGCCCTTCAAATCTTTTTGGTAACCATCAAATTCCGGCGTGCTATTCCAGACATAAACGCGCAGCGTACCGCCGGCGCGGTTGATAATATCTTCTGTTTTAAAATAGTGGAAATGGCAGGGCAGCATTTGTCCCGCTTTCATTGCAATATATTTCTCGCAATATACTCGTCCGGTTTCAGGATGCTCAGCCTCCCCGTTGCGCAGCGTAAACAAGACTGCCCCGACTTTGTCAAAATCGCCGGAGTTATAGTCGGTCACATCCCAGCCCATGCCGACCTTGCGCATATACACCGTAGCGGCTTTGTTCTCTTCCCATTTTTCCGGGCTCCAATATGCAAAATCCGGCAGTGCGCAATGCAGTCTTTCGCAAGCGCTGATAGCCCAGTCGATTTGTGCGTTGATGGCAGAACGTTTCATGCTTACCTCTCCTTTTCGATATCATTCTGCAGAGCGGGGCACGCGTCTATTGATGCATGCCGCGCTTTGTGTTGTTTATAATCAGCCCAATTTATAATATTTGACCTTGTCGTCATCATTGAACAGCTTGATTTTATGGTCTATCACTTCATTCATTGCCTTAATGGCGGGTAAGTACAGTTCAAACGGCTCGCGGATATACGGGTCTTTCAGGGTGTTCCGCAGTTCCTGATAAAACGCATCTTTAATATCGGATGAAATATTGATCTTATTAATGCCGCGCTTGCAGGCCTCGGCGATCTCACTGTCTTTATTGGAAGAACCGCCATGCAGAACCAGCGGAGTTTCAGGAACAACCTGTTTGATTTTGCTCAGCAGATCCTGCTGCAGATTTGGTTGAAATCCTTTTGGATAGATGCCGTGGCAGGTGCCGATAGCAATTGCGAGCGTATCCACACCGGTGAGGTCAATGAATTTTCGTGCTTCCTCCGGCTGTGTATATCTGATTTCTGTCGAAGATACTCCGCCTTCGAAAGATTGACCAGTGGTGCCGATTGTGCCAAGCTCACCTTCGACCGAAACATTCAGCGGACGGCAAAAATCAACGATCTTCTTGGTAACGGCAACATTTTCTTCAAAAGGCAGAGAAGACGCGTCGATCATGACAGAAGTGAAGCCGTCGCGTACAGCACGATAAATGTCCTTTTCTTCAGCGTGATCAAGATGGATGACGCAGGGAATCTTTGTGCTGTTTGCAATGGCCTTTACGCTTTCAATAAAGTTATCGCCCTGAAACTTGAGCTCGCTGGGGTGAATCGCCAGTATAACGGGCGCCTGCAGAGCCTCGCAGCGTTCAATCACCGCGTTCAGGATCATACCTGTCCCGATGTTGAAAGCAGGCACAGCAAAGTTATGTTCGTTTGCGACCTTCAACAGGTCTGTCATGTTCATTAGCATAATGGTTTCTCCTTTTAAAAAATAAGAATCGAAGCGTTGTGCTCCGCACGCCGTACAAAATTCTGCGCAGCAGAGAACTTTTGCTCTGCTTTTGCCTTTCATTGCCCCGAACACATGGTTGACATAACTTTACGATCTGTGCAAAAGGAACAGAAGGGCATCGAATATTTCCAGCGAAAAATCGGCAGTATTGAAACCAATATTTCATGCACATTTCTATATGTCATTTTATTTCATGCCTGGGGGAAAAATATAACCCTTATAAAAACCGGGGAGCAGCTCAATAGCGGACTCCCCAGTTTCCTTCTAAGGATTCCTACAGCTAAAAACCGGGAATTGTTATTGGGGGGATTATTATTTTAAATACTGATCAACGTTTTCAGAAGTAACAAGCACAAACGGAATCATCGTGCTCTTTTCAACCTGTTTGCCAGCGATAACATCAGGGATCATGTTTATCGCCGTTGTAACCTGCGAGGCGCCATCCTGCAGAACAGTTGCTCCCAGCATACCGGCCTTGACCATGCTCAGCGGACCGGCGTTGCCATCGACGCCAATGCAGACAATGTCTTTTCTGCCAATGGAGTTGCAGTAATTCTGTACTGCGGAGCTCATATCGTCGTTATCGCATACGATTGCAACGATATCATCACCGTATGTCGTTATAGCATCGGTTGCATTGGTCACTGCTTTATCAGCAGACCAGTCGCAGGCATATTCGCCCACCATTTCAAACTTGCTGTCTGCGCCCAGCGTATTTGCAATGCCCTTGCCGCGGTCGATCTGCGCGGAGTTGCCGATAACGCCCTGCATGTGCAGATACTTACCGCCGTTGGGGCATTTTTCAATGATGTATTTGCCCATCATTTCACCTGCGAACACGTCGTCGGAGCCTACAAAAGCAGTCGCTTTTGCATCTGTGCTGTCAGTTTTGGAGTTAACTACGATGCAGGGAATTCCTTCCTGTGCACATTTGGTAACGACCGGGTCGGAGCCTGCGGATTCTGCGGGCAAGAAGATGACAAAGTTCGCGCCGTTTGTCAATGCGGTGTCCAGCAGTGTAACCTGTGTAGCCGGGTCGGTCTGACCGTCATACAGCTGCCAGGATTTAATGGTGCCGTTTGCGACCAGTGCGTCCAGAGCCTCTTTTGCGGCGGTATTAATCGTCTGGTGGAAGGCATCAACGGTGTTCTTGCATATGTAGGCAACATTGATGTCACTGGTAGCAGCCGAGGATGCTTCTGCTGAAGGTGAAGGTGACGCTGTGGAGGAAGAAGTCGTGCCGCATGCACTCAGAAGCAATGAGGCAATGAGCAAAATGGATGCCAGCAAGGATACGCGACGGGTGGTCTTTTTCATACTCTTTTCTCCTTATAGTTTATTTTTGAAAGTCCTTAAAGGGCTTATCAACAAAAGTTACGGGCCTTGTCCTTGGTGCCGTGCGCGCAGACTCATCCGCGGTTTTACGGCAGCCTGAAAGGCTATGCCTTATGCCAAAGTTTTTTATTCATGAATTTATCAAGCAGCAAAGCGAGCAGAATAAGCAGACCCTTTAGAATTGTCTGCCAGAAGCTGCTGACGCCCAGCAGATTCATGCCGTTATAAATCACGCCGATCATCAGAATACCGATCAGGCAGCCCGGTATAGTAGAAATTCCGCCCGCAAAAGATGTACCGCCGATTACGCAGGCCGCAATCGCATCCGTCTCATAGCCGATGCCAATATTCGGTTGCGCGGCATTGATGCGTGCGCTCATTAAAACTGCTGCGACGCCCGTGCAAAAACCAGAAAAAACATAGCTGCCGACCGTTGTCCAAAAGACAGGTACACCGGAAGCGATCGCCGCGGCTTTATTGCCGCCGACGGCGTAATCATAGCGTCCGAATTTCGTCCAGTGCATCAAGATATAGGTAATAATCAAAATTGCAACTAAAAAATAAACCGCATTGGGAATTCCGAATGTTTTGCCGATGCCGATATTGGTGAAAGAAACATTGGTCAGTCCCTCTGAATAACCTCCGGAAACCAGATAACCGATGCCTCGGATAGACAGCTGTGTCGCCAGTGTGACAACAAAGGGGAAAAGGTCGAATTTAGCAAGCAGAAGGCCGTTAATCAGACCGAAAAAAGTGCAAATAGCAATGCAGACTATGCATGCGAGCAGATTGTTGCCGGTTGCGGACAGCGTTTTGCCGATCATGACAGAACCCAGCGCCAGCATGGAACCTACCGACAGGTCAATGCCTCCGCCCGTGATAACAACGCACATGCCAAAGGCGATACAGCCGTTGACCGCGACGGAATTCAAGATAGAAAGCAAATTGTTTGCCTTGGTAAAATTGGGGGATGCAATCGTCAGAAAAATGCACATTGCTACCAGAACCAGCCCGATACCGTAGCGCCGCATGAGCAGTGAAGAATCGGTTCGATCCATCCCAAGGCGGTTTTGTCTTTTACCCAAAGTATTCATACCCTCTAACTCTCCTTTTATTGTCCAAATTCTTTCGCCAGAATCGTTTCCTGAGTAACCGCTCCGGAAAGAATATCGCGGCGTAAAATCTCTCCGTTTATCCGCCCCTCATGGTATACCAGAATACGGTCACTCATACCCATAATCTCCGGCAGCTCAGAGGATATCATAATAATTGCGATGCCGCGGGCCGCGAGCTTACAGATCTGGGTGTGGATTTCCGCCTTAGCCCCCACGTCCACACCGCGGGTAGGCTCGTCTAAAATCAACACTTTGGGGTTTGCCATCAGCCACTTTGCCAAAACGACCTTTTGCTGGTTGCCGCCGGACAGGCTCAGCGCTTCAATTTCAAGCCCGGCGGATTTGACGGTCATCTCCTTTGCGTAGCTTGCGCATTCCCTCTTTTCACGCTTTTGACGCAGCAGCAGCCCTTTCTGGCGGGATCTCAAGTTCGGCAGGGATATATTTTCCCTCAGGGAGCGCATCAGGCACAAGCCGTACCGTTTTCTGTCCTCATTGACCATTGCAATGCCTTGCGCGATAGCTTGTGTTGTATTTTTAATCTTTATTTCGCGCCCTTCCAGCAGAATCTGGCCGCTTACCGGAGGTACCAACCCAAAAATAGCATTTACCGTCTCTGAACGTCCTGCGCCGACAAGGCCGGTTAAACCCAGAATCTCACCTTTACGAACTTTGAAGCTGATATCCTTAAACCCTTGTCCCGTAAGATTTTTCACTTCCAGCTCCACTTCTCCGATGTCACAATCCACTTTGGGGAAAATATTCTTGACCTCTCGTCCGACCATCAGCGTAACCAGATCCGCTGTTGTAATATCCGCCACACGCCCGCAGCCGACGGAATGGCCGTCACGAAACACAGTATAGTCGTCGCAGATCTGAAAAATCTCCTCCATGCGGTGCGAAATATAAACTATTGTCTTGCCCTGAGCCTTTAAATCTCGAATTGTCCGGAACAAATGCTCCGTTTCTTCGCTGTCAAGTGAGGATGTCGGTTCATCCATAATAATCAATCTTGCATTTTGGGAAACCGCTTTTATGATTTCCACCATCTGCGCTTTTGCAAGGGGCAAGTCGCGCATCTCTGTTTTTGCGGGTAAATTAAAAGAAAAATCGTCCAAAAGCTTTTGCGCTTTTTTCAAAGTTGTCTTCTTGTCCAGAAACGGCCCCTTCATATCCTCGCGATGCAGAAAAATGTTCTCCGCGATCGTAAGATAAGGCTCGACATTCAGCTCCTGATGCACCATTGAGACTCCCTTTGCCGCCGCTTCAGCAGGGCTTTTGACTATATATGGCTTCCCCTCAAAGGTGATCGTACCTGTATCCGGCTCAAGCAGACCTATAATACACTTCATAAGCGTGGATTTCCCCGCACCGTTTTCTCCCATCAATGCGTGTACCGTCCCCGGCCTGATCATTATGTCGACGTTAGTAAGTGCCCGTGTTCCGGCAAAGGCCTTGCTGAGGCCATGGCATTCCAGAATATACTCGTTAGAATCCATATTTTCCTCCTTATATCATTCCGAACATTTGCGCCCCATCAGCGTCACTTTTTCCAGCACCGCACCGGACGAAGCATAAATCTCTTTGAATAGCTGGTAATACTCCTGATACCGCTTATAATTCTGTTCAATGGGCTCTACCCGCCAATTATAATAACGTACCATTGCCTCGCATGCCTCTGTAACGCAAGCATATTCCCCGCAACCCACAGCCGCGCAAATGCAGGCCCCGAGGCAAGCCTGCTCCTCAAGCTGTGCCATCTTTAACGGCATGCCAAAAACGTCCGCCTGTATCTGCCGCCACATCTGGCTGCGCGCTCCGCCGCCTGAAGCTATAAGCACATCGGTGTGCAATCCCATGTCCCGGCAAATCTCCAAACATTGATACAAAGCATAGGTAACGCCCTCCATCACGGCGCGGCTCATACACGCGCGCGTTGTACCCATGTTTAAGCCGAAAAACACGCTGCTGATGTTGGGATTCAAATGCGGCGTGCGCTCCCCGTTGAGATAGGGCAAAAAAATCAGCCCTCCGCTGCCCGCCGGAACCCCTGCGACGCTTTTGTCAAGTACATCATAGCTTTTGTTGCGCAGCACGCTGCGCCACCAATTCATGCACAATCCCGCGTTCATTATCGCGCCGTACACAATCCACGTTTTTTTGTCAAACCCATAGAACATATTGGTGTTCAGCTCAGGGTTCAGCACCGGTTTTGTACTTTGAAAGCAAACCTGACCGCTTGTGCCAATGTTGACTGTAGCCGATGCGGGGTCTACCGCACCGTTCCCAAGACGCTGCATTGTCTGGTCTCCGCCGCCCGCGACAAGCTTTGTCTTTGTGGAAAGGCCGGTTTGGGCCGCCGCAGCGGCGCTTACTGAACCAACCACCTCGTAGCTGTTGAAGCAGGGAGGAAACCATTCTTCCGGTATTTGCAGGCTATGGAGTATTCTGGCGTTCCAGCAGGCGTTTTTCAGATCATACGCGAGAGTCGC
>JAJUHD010000086.1 GCA_029268085.1 Bacillota bacterium
GGGAATGGTGCCGTACAGCGGTACAGGCGGTTCCTTCGCATATACATACGGTGCTATAAATGCAAAGGGAGGACGCAGCTTCATGTGCCTGCGCTCAACCTATGTCGATCGTGAAGGCGAAACACATTCGAATGTAGTACCTTGGCTGCCGGAAGGCTCCATAGTAACGACACTGAAAAACTTTGTGATGTATGCCGTAACCGAGTATGGTATTGCCGATCTTTATCTGAAGACTCTTCGTGACCGCGTCAAGGCCATGGTCAAAATCGCACATCCCGATTTCAGGCAGTGGCTTAAGGAAAAGATCGTTACAACTCCTATTATCAGCATGGAAGACTTCGACGAGTAATTTAAACTGATACATTATTACCCCATGGGGGCTTCGTTTTTGAAGCCCCCTTTAATATGCTTATCGTATGGAACAACTGTAACCTTAATATGGTTGATTTAATGAACATTTTGTTATATAATCCACATAAACAAATATAGGAAGTGAAACTCTTTGGACAACATCAGATACGACGAAAAAACGAATTCTTTATATATCGTCGATCAAACGCTTCTCCCTAATGAGGAGAAGGAAATACTTCTTGAAACAGCGGAAGAGATGTACGACGCGATAAAGCTGCTCAAGGTCCGCGGCGCTCCGGCAATCGGCATCTGCGCTGCCTACTGCCTCTATGTGTTATCGCGCAAAATCGAAACGGAAAGCGGACAGGACTTCTGCGCGAAGCTGGAAAAAGATGCGGACTACCTGAATTCCTCTCGTCCAACGGCGGTAAACCTCAGCTGGGCCCTTAAACGCATGGTCGCTCTGGCAAAGGCTAACTCCGCCATGCCGGTCGAGGATATATGCAGCCTTCTTCTCGCAGAAGCTAAAGCCATCCATAATGAAGATATTGAAATGTGCCGAAAAATATCGGAATTCGGCCTTACACTCGTTAAAGACGGCGACGGCATCCTTACCCACTGCAACGCGGGGCCTCTCGCGACCTCGCGCTATGGAACCGCACTCGGGCCCATTCTTCTCGGTACTGAGCGAGGCATGAAATTCCATGTCTTCGCCGATGAAACAAGGCCGCTTCTGCAGGGTGCGAGACTGACTTCTTATGAGCTTTATAAGGCGGGAGTAGACGTCACCCTCATCTGCGACAACATGGCAAACACTGTTATGAAAAACGGCTGGGTGCAGGCCTGTTTTGTCGGCTGCGACCGCGTTGCCGCAAACGGCGACACGGCAAATAAGATTGGCACCTGCGGCGTAGCTGTCCTTGCCAAGCATTACGGCATTCCGCTCTATGTCCTCGGCCCGACATCGACTATCGATCTCAACTGCAAAACAGGCGCTGATATCGAGATCGAGCAGCGCAACCCCGACGAAATAAAAACAATGTTCTATTCAAAGCCGATGGCCCCTGCCGGCGTTAAGTGCTTCAATCCCGCTTTCGACGTTACGGACCACGAGTTAATCGCAGGTATAGTCACTCAAAAAGGCATATGCAGGCCTCCGTACACTGAGAGCCTCGCCGCATTATTCAAAGATTAAGTCCATATACCCGGTGATCCGCTCCGCGCAAAATTCGTCGCAGAGCACTACCTTGAAAAAACCGTGTACTTCAGCACCTCTGCAATATGTTAGACTGCACGGGAACCTATATGGGAAAGCACATCTCCGTCATGGGAGGCGGCTTGGGCATTCCTTCGAGGAGTATCTATGAAATACAAACGCGAAGAAATGTTTTCAATTCCAAATATTCTCGGATATTTCCGTATTATTCTTATCCCGTTTTTCATGTATTACTATCTGACAGCCAAGACCGTTTCCGATTATTATGCTCCGGCTGTCATCGTCGGCGTATCATCAATCACCGATATGTTCGACGGGCTTATAGCACGCAAGTTTAACATGGTGACGGAGCTTGGAAAGCTCGTTGACCCATTGGCTGACAAGCTGACACAGGGTGCGCTGATAATTTGTTTTGTAGTGAAATATCAGTATATGCGCTATCTTTTGGCACTTTACGTCCTTAAGGAGGGCTTTATGCTCGTCGCGGGTCTCATCGTCCTGCACCATAACGGAAAGAAGCTCAACGGAGCCAAATGGTTCGGAAAAGTGAGCACTGCGCTGGTTTATTTTGTCATGTTCATACTGTTTCTTCACCCTATCTTCTTTCCGGACATTAACGAGCGTACCGTCGATGCGATGATATTTCTCTGCGGTTTTGCTATGGCAGCGACTCTTGTTATGTACATACCGGTCTTCACAAAGCTTTACGGAGAAGAATGATTTTGTGTATTTTGACGTTTGTGATACCCCTAAAAAGTTCTTTAACTATTTAAATTCTCAAATTTATGTGACTTCCGGCAATTTATATTGACAGCCGCTTGTCCCATAAGCTAAAATTACCACAACAAAGGCAATGACCGGGAACAAGTAGATCATGATACTTCCTTCAGAGAGCTGCCGGTAGGTGCAAGGCAACAGGAACGTTATGATCGAATACATCCTGCGAGCTGTGCGCTGAAAACGGTATTTTGCGCCGCGAGTAGACCGCATCGGGAACGCCCGTTACAGCGCTGGGGTATCGCGTTCGGAACGCCGTACCCGACGAGGCCGTTTCTGCGAGGAAGCGGTAAACTGAGGTGGTACCGCGGATTGCTTATAATCCGCCCTCTGTAATTTAGTTACGGAGGGCGTTTTTTATGTCCTCCGGAGAGAAAGGATTTAGTATTATGGCAATCAAACTCATCATGCTCCTTTTGTTTTTCGCAATCATGGTCGGTGTTGGCTTCTACTGCCGACGCCACGCTACGGACGTTAACGGCTTCGTCCTCGGCGGACGTTCGGTCGGCCCTTGGCTCACAGCCTTTGCCTATGGCACGACCTATTTCTCTGCGGTAATCTTTGTCGGTTATGCCGGTCAGTTCGGATGGAAGTTCGGTATCTCCGCAACCTGGATTGGCATCGGCAACGCGCTGCTTGGCAGTCTTCTTGCATGGGTCGTCCTCGGCAGAAGGACCCGCCTGATGACCCACCACTTTGACAGCGCAACCATGCCGGAGTTTTTCGGCGCACGCTTTAACAGTGTTTCTCTAAAGGTCATCGCCTCTCTTATTGTATTCATATTCCTTATCCCATACACGGCCTCGCTCTACAACGGTCTTTCCCGTCTGTTCGGAATGGCGTTCAACATTGACTATACTATCTGCATAATCATTATGGCTGTGCTCACCGGCGTCTATGTTATCGCGGGCGGCTACATGGCTACGGCAATCAACGACTTTATCCAGGGCATCATTATGATTGGCGGTATCATCGCCGTCATCTTCGCTGTTCTAAAGACCAACGGCGGCTTCCTCAGTTCGCTTAGCGAGCTCTCAAAGGTCTCTGACGAGAGCGTCTCGGCCAATCCCGGAGTGTTCGCATCCTTCTTCGGGCCGGATCCTTTGAACCTTTTGGGCGTAGTAATCTTAACATCTCTAGGAACGTGGGGACTTCCTCAAATGGTACAAAAGTTCTATGCCATTAAGAGTGAAGCTGCAATCAGCAAAGGTACCGTCATATCTACAGTCTTTGCAATCATTATCGCTGGCGGATGTTATTTTGTCGGCGGTTTCGGCAGGATTTTCACTACCGGAGATGTAGTAAAGGCCAACGGCTTCGATTCCATCATTCCTACCATGATGTCAAATTTCTCCCCCGTTCTTATCGGGCTCATCGTAATCCTCGTCCTCTCCGCTTCGATGTCAACTCTGTCCTCGCTCGTTATGGCTTCCTCTTCCACGCTGACGCTCGATTTCATCAGGACGGTTTTTGCGAAGGACATGAAAGAAAAGAACCAACTTCTCACTATCAGGATTCTGATTGTGTTCTTTATTCTCGTTTCAGTAATAATCGCGATTTTCCAGTACAAGGCAAGCGGAAATGCGAACGTTAAATTCATTGCACAGCTGATGGGGGTATCGTGGGGCGCGCTGGCCGGCAGCTTCCTCGCTCCTTTCTTCTTCAGCCTCTACTGGAAGAGGACGACGAAAGCTGCGGTATTCACTAGCTTTGGATTCGGTTCTGGTCTTATGATACTGAACCTTCTCTTCCGCAGCAGCTTTCCCGCTCTGCTTGCCTCCCCGATTAACTGCGGCGCTTTCGCGATGCTTGCGGGCTTCATAATCGTGCCTGTAGTCTCGCTTCTTACAAGGGCGCCCGAAAAGAAGCTGATTGAAGATGCCTTTGCCTGCTATGACACACAGGTCGTTGTTACGGCAAAGCATGACCTCGGCGAATAATTTTTATAAAATACTAATCCCCGATGCTAACAAGCATCGGGGATTTTTCAGCGTATACTGTGATGCAGGAATCATTTTTGTCAGAGCATGAATTGCTGCGATAATTCACAATTTTACGAGATATGAATTGACAAAATGAAAATAACGACGTAATATGATTGAGCAGATGTGTTTTTGCAGATTTTCAGGCATACAAGGCGAATAAATATGCTTTATAAGGCGAAGCACATACTATTTATGCTCAAATCGGTTAAATTGAAAAGGAAGTGACAATGAATGAAGTCCGACCCGTTACCGGACAGTAGCAACAAGCCTCCGCATACAACTAAATAATTCGTACGGAACTGAGCCTTTCGCAGCTTCGTTCTGTGCGAAGCAACGAAAGGATTGAGATATATGGTCAAGTACTATCTTTCGAGAAACAACCGTCTCGAACAGATCGAAAGTCAGGCTCCCGCCTGCTGGATTTCGATGATCGCTCCCACCGAAGCCGAACTGCGTCAGACTTCCAAGGAATTTGATCTCGATATCGATGTTCTCAAGGCCGCAATGGACGCTTATGAGCGTTCCCGTATCGAGACCGACGAGAACTACACTATGATCCTCGTGAATATCCCGACCATCGAGGAGCATAACGAAAAAGAGCTCTACAATACGATCCCTCTTTCCGTAATCGTTACCGGCGACGTTATAATCACGGTTTGCAGTGAGGATACGCCCATCCTGCATCCGTTTGCCGCCGGCAGGGTCCGCGATTTTTACACCTTTATGAGATCGCGCTTTATCCTCCAGATTCTTTACAGGACCGCAACCCTCTATCTGCAGTACCTCAGCATCATCGACAGAAAAAGCGATGAGGTTGAAAACAAGCTGCACAGGTCAACAAAGAATCATGAGCTGATAGAACTGCTCAAGCTTGAAAAGAGCCTTGTGTATTTCACGACCGCTCTCCGCTCGAACGAGGCCGTGCTCGAGAAGCTATTCAGGTATGACGTTATCAAAAAATATCCCGACGATCAGGATCTGCTGGATGACGTTATAGTTGAAAATAAGCAGGCTATCGAGATGGCGAACATATACAGCGGCATTCTCAGCGGAATGATGGATGCTTTTGCTTCCGTCATTTCCAATAACCTGAACATAGTGATGAAGGTCTTAACCGTTATTTCGGTTGCTCTGGCAATACCTAATATCATATTCAGCGCTTTCGGTATGAACGTTAATTTTGAGTCTATACCATTTATGCAGAGTTCTTACGGTTTTATAATTATAGTTGCCGCCACAGCTGTTTTAAGCGTCGTCTCTTATTTTATAATAAGTAAAGCCAGAATGTTCAAATAAAAGAAAAATACTCTCCGGTTCAAATCGGAGAGTATTTTTACTTATTCTGTTTCCGTAAGCTGTGGCTCCGCATTGACGCTTTCTTCTGCTTCTTTCAATGCTTTTTTCGGCTTAAGAAAGTTCAGCTTGGTTTCGCAGATGAGAACAGCAAAGAATATGAGCGCAAAGCCGACATAGAGCTTAAGTGTCAGCACCTCGTTGCCCATCAGCACGGAGAATCCTGCGCCGAAAACGGATTCGAGCGTAAGCATTATCCCGGCGGTTGACGGCGGCGTATGTTTCTGCCCAAAGGTCTGGAGCAAAAAGCAAACGGCAGTACACATTACGCAGAGATAGGCTATGCTCCATATATTCTCTGCGGATATTTTCGTTGGAAAAGGATCGACTATAAGTGCGGATATCCAGCCAAGGACACCGGCGGCGGCAAACTGCAGCATCGTTAGTATCGCTACGCTGCGTCCTTTGACATACTTTGCTGTCAGCACAATATGTACGGCGTAAAATATGCTGCAACATAGCGTCAGCCAGTCGCCAAGCTCTATCGTACGATCATTTTTAAGCGATACAAAACCGACGCCTACAAGACATATCACCGTTGAAATGAAATTATACTTATCCGGACGCTTTCTGCTTACAATCCATGCGGCAAAGGGTACGAGAACGCAGTAGGCCGCCGTCAGAAACGCGTTTTTGCCCGGCGTCGTATAATAGAGCCCGTAGGTCTGCACCACATATCCGCCGAAGAGCAGCATTCCGAGAACAGCTCCGTTTAATATATACTGCTTATCTATTTTTTTGAGTTCTCTGAAAAACACCAGCGCCATTAGCACCGCCGCTCCGCTGAAGCGAAACGCGAGAATATAAAGCGTCGGTACGGAGTCGAGCGTATTTTTAAGTACTACGAATGAGGTACCCCATATAATAGTGGTCAGTAATAGAGCTGTGCGGCCGAGGATGGCGTATTTTTTCTTTTCTTGGATTGACATTCGTTTAGCTTATCCTTTAAACATTATTTCTTTTGCATATGTGCGGCGGCGGCCTTAAGCATGAGCCGCTTCGTACCGCTTGCAAATTCGATTTCGATAAGGCTGTCGCCGCCCATTGGAGTCATCTTCGTTATAATGCCCTCACCGAAAGCTTTGTGTATAATTTCATCTCCGGTTCGGTAATCCGCGGAAGATTCTTGCGGCTGATGCACCGGCGAAGCGGTAAAACTGTATTTCGGCTTTTCCGGCAAAGAGGGCTTTTTATAGCCGCCGGAATAGGAGCCGTACTCTGCTCTTGTCCCGACCGTCCCAAAAACGTCGTTTCTGGGAGATTCCCTGCGCTCAATAAATTCGTCCGGAATCTCATCGATAAACCGCGAGGGATTATGCGAGCTTGTGTTCCCAAAAAGCATCCTCTGCCTTGCGCAGATGAGCGTGAGTTTTTTTCTTGCTCGCGTTAGCGCAACATAGCAGAGCCTGCGCTCCTCCTCCATCTCATCCAGCTCGCCGATGCTTTTGAGTCCGGGAAAAATGCCTTCCTCCGCACCGACTATATATACGTTGTCGAACTCGAGACCCTTGGCCGAGTGCATAGTCATCATAACGACGCAGTTATTGTCCGCATCGTAGTTGTCCATGTCCGTATAAAGAGCGACCTCGTCCAGAAAGCCCGCGAGGCGTGTGTCGCCCGTTTCCTTGATGTAGCTGACGATGTTTGTCTTGAGCTCGCCGATGTTTTCAATACGGGCTATGTTTTCGTCCGTGGGCTTTTGCTCAAGGGCGCGCACATAGCCGGTCTTATCGATTATGATGTCATAAAACGCGTCGAGCGGAGTGGTCTCTTCCAGCGCGCGGAACTCGTCTATCAGATTTGCAAACTCTCTCAGTCTAACCGAAGACCTTGCGAGATCGGCATATTTATCGGCACGCTTTATTACTTCGAAAAGCGGTATTCCCTCCTGTACCGCAATCGCCTGAGCAGCTTCTATAGTCCTGTCGCCTATTCCCCGCGGAGGGCTGTTGATAATCCTCAAGAGACGGAGATCGTCGCTCGGCATTAATATCACGCAGAGATAGGCCATCATGTCCTTTATCTCCAGCCTGTCGAAGAAGCGTGTACCGCCGATTATGCGGTAAGGCACGCCGTTTCTTTTAAAAGCGTACTCGAGCTTGTTCGTCTGAGCGTTCATACGGTAAAGCACTGCGTTATCGCGCCAGTTCGTGCCCGTCGCAAAGCTGTCGAGAATGCGCGTCGCGACGTACTGCGCTTCGTCATTCTCGTTCTGCGCGATATAAAGCGTGAGCTTATCGCCCATGCCCTTATCCGTCCAAAGTTCCTTGCCCTTGCGCGCCTTGTTGTTGCGAATAACGGCGTTTGCCGCACCGAGAATGTTGCCCGTCGAGCGGTAGTTCTGCTCCAGCCGGATAACGCGCGCATTCTTATACCGGCTTTCAAAGCTCAGAATGTTTTCGATCGTCGCTCCGCGGAATTTATAGATGCTCTGGTCATCGTCGCCTACGACGCAGATGTTCTCCCTTCCGCCCGCAAGCGCCGCCGCGAGGCGGTACTGAAGGTTGTTCGTATCCTGATATTCGTCAATAAGAATGTATCTGAACTTTTTTTGATAATATTCCCGAACATCGGCGTTATTTTCAAGGAGCAGCACCGTGTTCAGTATCAGGTCGTCGAAATCCATTGCGTTAGCGTCCCTAAGGCGCTTCGCGTAGGCCGCATAGGCCTCTCCGATCACCTTGCGGCGGACATCGTTCATCGCGCGCGCTTGCATAAGGAAGCTCTCGGGAGCTTGCATCTCGTCCTTAGCCTTGCTGATGTAGCTCAGAATCGTTCTCGGCGGGAAAGCCTTTTCGTCGATATCCAAGTCCTTGATTATGTGTTTCATAACGGACTGGCTGTCGGTAGTGTCATATATCGTAAAGCTGTTCGAATATCCCAGCCTGTCGGCGTTTCCGCGCAGTATGCGCACACAGGCGGAGTGGAAAGTCTGCGCCCAGATATCCTGCGCGTCCGGCCCGAGCATATTTTCAAGGCGGGTCTTAAGCTCTTCCGCAGCCTTGTTGGTAAAGGTGATGGCAATGATCCTCCACGGCTCACAGGGCTCAAAAGCCGCAAGCCTTTTTGCTTTTTCCATATCCGGAAAGTTCTTGTCCGCAGCCGCCTTTTCAAGCAAATCAAGCTCGGCTTCACCGGCATCCTTCGGAATATCGTCGCAGTCGGAAGCCCTGCCGTAGCGCAGCAGATTCGCGATGCGGTTTATTAGAACAGTCGTCTTGCCGCTTCCCGCTCCTGCGAGGAGCAGCAGCGGACCTTCGGTCGCCATAACGGCTTTTATCTGCATATCGTTAAGGCGCGAAAAATCCCGTTCTATAATGGTTTTCCGTGCCGTTATATATCTTTTTTTAAACTCTGAATCTGTCATTTTTTCTCCTCAAAACTAATTCGCAAGTCTTATTATTATACATCAAGACTTGCGAATAGACAAGGCAATATTATATTTAAAGCTCTTTATTGAATAAGCATTTCCCGCAATCTCTCAACCGCGCGCTTTTCGAGTCTTGAGACCTGTACCTGCGAAACTCCCATTACGCGAGCGGTACTGTCCTGCGTAAGGCTGTGGAAAAACCTGAGCGCGATGACGTTTCTTTCCCGTTCTGGCAAACGGTTTATCGTTTCGCGGAGCGAGACCCTCTCGACAAGCCTTTCCTCGGCGCCGTAGTCCCCAAGGATCTGTTCGAGCGTAAACCCCTCCTCGCCCGTCTCGCGCTGGAGCGATTCCGTCGGGCCGACAGCTGTCTCCGCGCTTGCGATCTCGGCTGCATCAAGGCCTGTAATCTCGGATATTTCCGATAGCGTCGGTTCCCTTCCAAGCTTCTGCTCAAGCGCGGATCTGGCACTCTTTATCGATTGCGCCCGCTCCTTTATCCCGCGGCTGACCTTCACCGCCCCGTCGTCACGCAGGAACCGTCTAATCTCACCGGAAATTTTAGGTACGGCATATGTCGAAAACTGCGTCCCGTATTCTTCGTCGTAGCCCTGTATCGCCTTTAAAAAGCCGACGCAACCAAGCTGGTAAAGGTCGTCCGCCTCAACTCCGCGTCCGAAAAAGCGCCTAGCGATGCTCCAGATAAGGCCGGAATTTTCCTCAATGAGGCGCGCCGTAGCATCTTTGTCGCCATTTTTCGCTTTTTTGAGTGCATCCGTCATTTCGTCTGTCATACTGCCGAGGTCCTGCGGATTATGCGCCGAGTCATAGTGACGCTTGTCCCCTTTCCTTCTGCCGAGCGCACTTTCACCTTGTCCATAAAGCTCTCCATAATCGTAAATCCCATACCGCTGCGGTCGTCTCCGCCGGTTGTGTACATGGGTTCGCGCGCCTTATTCACATCTGGTATCCCGACACCGCTGTCGCGGATGCTTATTTCCAGA
>JAJUHD010000087.1 GCA_029268085.1 Bacillota bacterium
GCCGTTCCGGTCTGTTCTTGTCTTGTCTTTATCTGATTCAGACTGGTTTCAAGGTCTATATCCATGTATAAGACGACATCGGGCTTCGGAAGTTCCATTAAACGGAACTCAAAATCGTATAGCCAGTCCAGATAATTTCCGAGCTCGCTTTCGGGGAGCTTCGCGCCCTGATGGATGGCGTTCGAGGTCGTGTAGCGATCGCAGATCACCGTGCCGCCGCTTTTATAATACTCGCCCCAATCGGTTTTGAACGAGGCGAAGCGGTCTACAAAAAAGAAGGTGGATGCGGCATAAGCGCTTACGTCCGAAGGCTCTTTTCCGAACTCTCCTGAGAGATAGGAACGCAAAAGGGAAGAGGAGCTGTTATCGTAACGCGGAAAGACGACCCTGCGGAACGGTACGCCGTCTTTTTCAAGACGCTCTGTGAGCAGACGAAACTGAGTGGACTTTCCGCTTCCGTCTATACCTTCTATCACAATGAGCTTACCCTGCATCGTCTTCCTCCCGATTTATCTATGATTTATTTCCCGACAATTTCCGCCCGATAACGGCAAAACCAAATTTCGGCAGATTAGTCATGCGTTTTGCGCGGCTTGGGTCTTCCTTGAGGCGGTAGAGCCACTCAAGGTTCAGCCTGCGCCACGCTTCGGGCGCACGCTCCGCCACGCCCGCAAAGACATCCATCGAGCCGCCGAGCCCGGCCATTAGACCGACCCTTAGTCTCGGCGCGTTTTTCTGCATCCAGAGCTCCTGCTTCGGCGCACCAAGACATACTAGCAGAAGATCGGGGGAAACGGCGTTGATTTTTTCTACAACGTGCCCGTCGTCAGTAAAATATCCGTCGTTCGTTCCGACGATTCTAAGCCCCGTGAAACGCTCGGAGAGCTTCTGAGCCGCGAGTTCCGCGACGCCGGGCTTAGCTCCGAGCAGGAATACGGACATACCTTTGTCAGCCATGAGACCGAAAAGCGTTTCGGCAAATTCTATACCCGGTATTTTTTCCTTTAACGGAGTGCCGAGTATTTGCGCCCCCTTAATAATACCGATGCCGTCGGGAAGCACCATCGAAGCGCCGCTTATCGCGCGGAGAAGACTTTCATCATCGCGGCAGAGCATGACAATCTCAGGATTCGGAGTGACGACATAAGCTGCGTCCCTGCGCTCCATGAGCTTAAGAGCCTTGTTGGTTGCCTCCGCCATTGTAATATTATCAAAAGAAACGCCAAGAACATCAATTCTGATTTTAATCAAATCCTTTCCGGAAAGTACCGAAGACATTCAGACCTGCGCAAAGACCTCGCCGATCTTCTCATTAATAACTAGATTCGCACAGCTGTCATAGGGGGTAGGCTGCTTGTTGATAAGGACCAGCTTTTTGCCCTTATAGTAATTAATTAGACCGGCGGCGGGATAAACATTTAATGAAGTGCCGCCGACTATAAGCATATCCGCGCTTCGGATATAGCTGACCGCAGCGGCTATCACACTGTCGTTAAGCTGTTCCTCGTAGAGCACCACATCGGGACGTACGACTCCGCCGCACCTTTCACAACGGGGGACACCCGCTGCGGCGTTAGCCTCGGCCTCGGGCATTTCCTTTCCGCAGCAGACGCAGTAGAACCTGTGTATTGTACCATGCAGTTCAAGCACACTTTTGCTGCCTGCCGCCTGATGCAGACCGTCGATGTTCTGTGTGATGACCGCTTTGAGCTTGCCCTCTCTTTCAAGTTCCGCAAGTCTCAAATGCGCCCTGTTGGGTTTGACATCGCCGACTGTGAGCTTGTCTCGGTAAAATTTATAGAATTCATCGGGATTCCTGCGGAAGAAGCTCCCGCTGAGTATCTCCTCGGGGGGATATTTGTATTTCTGGCTGTAGAGGCCGTCCACACTGCGGAAATCGGGAATGCCGCTTTCCGTGGAAACGCCCGCGCCGCCGAAAAAGACGATGTTGCCGCTGTTTGCTATCATGTCGCGAAGCTTTTCGATCTCTGCCGCCATGCCACACCTCCGAACTCTATTCCAAAAGCTTAGCTTTTATTATACACTTGCGAAAATGCTTTCGCAAGATAAAAAGGACTGCCGCATCTTTTTGCGTCAGTCCTTACGAATTCTTATTGCTGAGGGCTCATGGTGTAGTTGGGAGCTTCCTTGGTAATATAAATATCGTGGGGATGGCTTTCCCTGAGGCCCGCGCTGGTTATACGGACAAAACGGCTGTTCTTTCGCAAGGATATAATATCAGGCGCGCCGCAGTAACCCATGCCGGATTTAAGCCCGCCCATGAGCTGAAAGATCGACTCGGAAACGAGTCCGCGGTAGGGAACACGGCCCTCGACGCCTTCGGGGACGAGTTTCTTGTTATCGGCCTGGAAATAGCGATCCTTGCTGCCCTTAGCCATCGCGGTAAGACTTCCCATACCTCTGTACACCTTGAACTGGCGGCCTTGATAGACCTCGGTCTCTCCGGGGCTTTCCTCGCAGCCCGCGAAAAGCGAACCGAGCATGACCACGGATGCGCCGGCCGCTATCGCCTTGACGATATCGCCGGAATACTTGACGCCGCCGTCAGCAATGACCGGAATGCCATATTTATCGGCCATTTCCGCGCAGTCCAGAACCGCGGTCATTTGGGGAACGCCAATGCCTGCGACGACACGCGTAGTGCAGATCGAGCCGGGGCCGATGCCGACTTTAACGCAGTCTGCACCCGCTTTGATAAGAGCCTCGGTGCCTTCGGCTGTTGCAACGTTGCCTGCAATAAGCTGGACGTCAGGGAATTTTTCCTTAACGAGAGAGACGCTGCGCAATATGTTTTTTGAATGGCCGTGCGCGCTGTCGAGCACCAGCACGTCGACGCCGACGTCAATAAGAGCCTTTGCCCTGTCGAGTATGTCGGGTGTCGCTCCAATCGCCGCCGCGCAGAGCAGGCGACCTTGGTCGTCCTTTGCGGAATGCGGATAAGTGAGTGCTTTTTCGATATCCTTTATGGTGATAAGCCCACGCAGACGGCCGCTTTCGTCTACGATGGGAAGCTTTTCAATTTTATTTGCGCGGAGTACTTTTTTAGCTTCTTCTAGCGTTGTGCCGACTCTGCCGGTTACTAGGTGGTCCTTAGTCATCACATCTGCGATACGGCGGGACATATCCTCTTCGAATTTCATGTCGCGGTTAGTTATGATGCCGATCAAAATCCCATCCGTGTCGACGATGGGGACGCCGGAGATGCGGAATTTTGCCATAAGAGCATCCGCCTCGCCTAAAGTGCGATCCGCCGTGAGAGAGAAGGGATTGGTTATAACTCCGTTTTCCGAACGCTTTACCTGGTCTACCTGTTCAGCCTGAGCGTCAATGCTCATGTTTTTGTGGATTACGCCGATGCCGCCTTCGCGAGCCAAAGCGATCGCCATCCGGTACTCCGTCACGGTGTCCATGGCGGCGCTGATAAGGGGAATCCTAAGCGCGATCTTTTTCGTAAGATTGGTTGTGAGGTCAATGTCGGCCGGCAGCACGCTGCTCTCGGCGGGGACAAGAAGGACATCGTCATAGGTCAGGCCTTCGCCTACAAAGCGATCGGCATAGTTCTTTTTGATTTCCACTTTAACCGCTCCCTTTCATTATGCTGAGGAGAGTCTAACCCGACACGCCTCTGCCTTTTGTATATTTTGAACATTGTACTCCATACGCGGACAGGCTGTCAACCGTTGAAGCTGCAAATATTCTGCCCGCTTTAAAGGGCGCCTGATGCAGCGTTTTACACAAAAGGAGTTTTCCGTTCACGAACACCCAAGGGCGTCCGAATGTTCGTTCATGCGGGTATAGTAAAATATGTATTGCTGGGCAAGTCCTGCGTATGGCCCCAGAACAGCAGGATTGAAATTATTAGGGAAATGCCGCTCAAGAGCACGCTTCATCCAGACATCGATCGGAAACCTGTCCATCTGATGCAGCCCGTAAAGCATGAAGCAGTTAGCGACCTTATCGCCGATTCCGCGTATACGCCTGACCTGCGCAAAAGCCTCCTCGGAAGGCAGACGGGTCAGAGCATGAAGATCAAGCTCGCCGCTTATAACGGCGCGTGAAGCGTTCAAGATATACTCCGTCCGATAGCCGCAGCGCAGCGGAGCCATATCCTTTTCGCTAAGTCCGGCGAGTACGGAAGCTGAAGGAAATGCAAAAAGCCCGCAGGGGAGCGCTTCTCCGAAATAAGCGCACAGCGATGAAATAATTTTTTTTATCCTCGGAATATTGTTGCACTGCGATATAATAAAGCTTATAAGAGCTTCCCACGGATCCTGCCGCAGTATGCGTATGCCCCTGCCGAAGTCCGCGCACATTTTCAGATAAGGCGGCTCGGTGAAGAACTGTGACATTTCGTTGTAATCCACTCCGAGATCAAAGTAAGTCCGCCAGAAGGGAATATCCTCGCCGTCTGCGTCGCACAGGATGCGCCCGTTATCTTCCCAGACCGTCAGAGCCTTTCCTGACACGATGCCATGATACACTCCGTTAGCGTCCGCGTCCCAACGAAAGCACTGGCCGCATTCAAAGGTCTTTTTCAGGCTGAGCTCCGAAGCGGAGGCCAGGACATATTCGGTTTTCGTTTCACTTTGCATATCTTTACCCTCGCAAACCGAAGAGATTTGCAAAAATCCCGCCCCAAAAGAGGCGGGATCAATGTTCTTTTTAATATGAATGTTTGTTCTTGTTTTTCCTCGCGGCCTCAGATTTCTTGCGGCGCTTTACGCTGGGACTCTGATAGTATTCCTTTTTTCTGAGGTCTGACATAACTCCGGATTTTGCGCAGCTTCTCTTAAACCTCTTGAGAGCGCTGTCCAGAGATTCATTCTCTTTTACGCGTACTTCTGACATTCTATTTCCCTCCCTCCAAATACGCCCAAAGGCGCTTTAAGGGCCATCATCCATGGCTTTAGCATGACTGATTATAATAGCTTTTCGGGTCATTGTCAAGATATTTAACTTTGCGAGGGACGCAATATACAGTGTCCCAACGCTGTTTATCTATATTTCTACATATATATGCTTATAATGAGCAGAAAATCGTAAAACCGATTGTGAGCGATAATATAGGAGCTGAGGGTGGTTCGGTATTATTTCGAGCAGTACCAATTTTGAAAAAGCACTTGTATTATTTGCTAAACTAGCTTATAATAATCATAATGACATGTTAAATGGGGGAGTTATCCGGTGGAAACGAATCCTGTATTGCTCAGTACACTATCTCTTGACAGCGACATTCCGCTTTATTCTCAGCTTGTAAGCATTGTAAAACGCAACATAACAGCCGGTACGCTTGGTGCCGGCGAACTTCTGCCTTCGGAGGCTGAACTTTGCAAAACCTTCAATATCAGCAGAAGCACTGTCCGTCAGGCTATCGGCGCGCTCGAGGCAGAAGGCCTTGTCGTACGCAAGCAGGGCAGGGGAACCTTTGTCGCGGAGCCAAAAATGCGCCGCAAAACCGAAAATGTCTATTCGTTTACATCCGAAATCAGCTCGATGGGGCTTACTCCTTCATCCACGCTGGTTGAGTTCGACGTCATAACGCCCACGCCGGACCTGATGAAGGTGCTTGAGCTCAACTCCTCAGACAAGAGCGTTTATCGTTTCACCCGTATCAGGAATGTGAACGACGAACCGCTCATTCTGGAGACATCTTTTTATCCGCAGTATATTTACCCGAAACTTACCCGCGAGCTTCTGAGGACACACAGCTTCTACAGCCTGCTTTACGAAGTCGGCATAGCGCCGGCCTCCGCGGTAGACTCCTATGAAGCGGTGACGCTCGGCCGCGAAGAAGCGGAAATTCTTCACTGCCGTCCGGGCAGCTGCGCCTTCTCTGTTCAGAGAAGAACAAGAACAGAAACAGGCATGATTTATGAGTATACGCAGAGTCTTATCAGAGCGGACAGAGTCACGCTGGACATCTATCTGCATAAGGACGGAGTCTCGTTTACCCGCAGTGTTGACAAATAGCTGAATAATTTAGGCAGTTTTATGCAAATATTTATCATGATCGCTGTTTACAAATAAGGACTTATGTAGTATATTAGATGTAGCAGACGTATCATACGTTTATAATGTATTTATTAAATAGGAGGGTTTGCAATGAGTAAAATCAGAGTAGGAATCAACGGTTTCGGAAGAATAGGAAGACTTGTTTTCCGTGCCGGACTGAACAATGAAAACATCGAGTTTGTCGGCATCAACGATATGATCACGCCCGATTATATGGAGTATATGCTCAAGTATGATACGATTCACGGGAAATTCAAGGGCGAGGTCAGCCATACCGATAACAGCATCATCGTAAACGGAAAGACTATTCCCGTTTTCAGTGAAAAGGATCCTTCAAAGCTTCCCTGGGGCAGTCTTGACACGGATTTTGTTGTCGAATCGACCGGTCTTTTTACAACCACGGAAAAGGCAAGTGCTCACCTCACAGCCGGCGCCAAGAAAGTCGTCATCTCGGCTCCCTCTGCGGACGCTCCCATGTTCGTTATGGGCGTTAACAACAAATCCTATAAGCCCGATATGAAGATTGTTTCCAACGCATCCTGCACCACCAACTGTCTGGCTCCTCTTGCCAAGGTCATCAATGACAAGTTTGGCATCGAGTCCGGCCTTATGACAACCGTTCACTCCACGACCGCTACCCAGCGCACCGTCGACGGTCCCTCTGCAAAGGATTGGAGAGGCGGCAGAGCGGCTTCCGGCAACATCATTCCTTCCTCCACCGGTGCAGCGAAGGCTGTGGGCAAGGTAATCCCCGAGCTCTCCGGCAAGCTGACCGGCATGGCTTTCCGCGTTCCCACGCTGGACGTTTCCGTAGTTGACCTCACCGCAAACCTCAAGACGGCGACAAGCTATGAAGAAATCTGCAAGGCCATGAAGGAAGCCGCCGAGGGCGAGCTCAAGGGTATACTTGGTTATACGGACGAGCTGGTCGTCTCTTCCGATTTCATCGGCGACGCTCACACATCAATCTTTGATGCCGATGCAGGTATTATGCTCAACGAGAAATTCGTCAAGCTCGTTGCATGGTATGACAATGAGTGGGGCTATTCCAACAAGGTCGTAGACCTCATCGAATATATCAGCACAGTTAAATAAGCAGGTTTGCTGCTGAAGGGCGCGCTACCAATCGGTAGCGCGCCTTTTTTCGCATATTTATGATAAGGCGGAGCTTCAGAAAATCAAGGATACTGTAAATTAAAACCGCAAATCCGAATTTGCATCGGCTTTGCGGTTAATCAATTATAATTATGCTCCGATCGGGGGCATCAGATCCGGCAGGAAAAATAGATCGCTGTTTCTGTATTTGTAGAAGAATATTCTGAAAATCAGATTATTGCCCGTGGCATAGCCCTTGAATTCGGTCAAAAGATCGTCAAGCTCAATAATTACCGGAGCGGCTGGGACTTGCTTCGACAATGCAACGACATTGACTATCGATAAAATACAGGCGTTGAACGCATAGGTGAGATCTCGGTTAAGAGAGTGGCCGATACTCATATATTCGCGCTTTATGTTCTCTTTGTGCGCGATAAGTTCCTCGACGCCGCCAAAGCTTTCGACAGGCTCTGTTCCGTCCATATCCAGAATCTTTAGGCAGTTCCTGCGGAGATAAGCGTCAAGCTCGTTTTCGTAAGCCATATGCTGCTTCAGCCCGCCGGAAAAATCCTCGTTGTGCGCGAAGCAGAAATAATCGCAGAGAAAGTGGCACATAAAGCCGAGCTTTTTAGAATACTCAGCGCCGACTCTGCCGGATGAGCTGACGGGACAATTTGAAAGCTCCGTCAGTATATCCGTAGACCTGCGGGAGCAGACCTTGCTGAAATGGGGAGCGACCCACATCGCCGGAGTTTGATCCGGTGCGATGTTGCCATAGACAAAGGCTACACGGTTGAGGAAAATATCGCGTTTCTGAAGCGCCGCGTATAAAAGATGGGCTAATGCAAAGTGTGAGGTAGCTTTCATTTTATCTCCTGTGTTCGGGTGCAAGACTTTAGTTTTGCCGGATAACAACAATGACCGTTAAAAGCAATGCGAATGAATCTTAACAGTTACGCCATGTTTATTTGTATCAGCCGGAGCATATTATGTCAAGCTTAAAATAAAGTTAAATATTAGCAATAACCAATAATAAATATAGAACTGGAAATAAAGCATTAACTTATATTATAATTATGTAAACCAAATTTCTTGACTTTTCACAAAAATGCAGAAATACATAAACAGAAAAAATAAAAATAACACAAAAAAATTTTTAGAATCGCGGAACAATTTTCCTGTACATACGTCTTAGACAATTGAGATTTTAAATAATTAGGTTGTCATAAGAACTAAATTGCTTTAATAGATTGACAATTTTTGCTTCAAGTGCTATATTGCGTGTGTACTATTACGAGCAATACACACTAGTGTTTTATAAATAAGGAGAATATCAGATGAAGAAGAATATCAACAGGCTTAAAAGGACGGTATCCGTTTTGCTGGCATTTGTAATGCTGGCCGGTCTTATGACTGCCTGCGGCGGCGATAAGGGGAACGGAGAACAGGCGTTATCCGAATATGTATATGTTCCCAGTTATACAAGCATGCCAAAAGAGATAACGGATATGTCTAATCCATATCTGTATGGCGATACCATCTATTTCAGCGCAAATATGCCCGTTCACGCGGACGGGACTCCCGCAACTCAAGAAGAAATTGATGCTATGTACAGCGGCGATATAAAAGTAGCCTCGTCTTCAACCACGATTACGGCTACGGCCGGCGGGGGAACTATTATTTCCACCGATAAAGAAGCAGAGTCCGTTCCGGGAACAAGCGAAGCGTCTGACATCACATATAAAAATTTCCTTTATTCGATGAAAAAGGACGGAACGCAATATCAGAAGCTTCCGGATTATGCTCTTAAGATGGCCGACCCGAGTGATAAGGATACATATGTAAGCTTCGATAAACTTCTTGTCGATGAGCAGGGGAATCTCTGGGTAGCCGAGAGCGTTACCAAATCGATCTTCAACCTGCCGGAGGGTTTCGATGAGACTAAGGAAGACAAGTGGCAGTATTACGTCAACGATGAAAGACAGAGCTTTATCCGTAAGCTTTCGAACACCGGTGCGGAGCTCGCCAGCATCGATCTGAGCCAGTTTGTCGAAACACCCGATCCATCTGAAGATAATTACAGGGGCGGCTTCTACATAAATGATATGCTGGCGGACAAAGCGGGCAATATCTATATTTCCGACGGCAACAATACTGTATATGTTCTCGGACCGGATGCTAAATTTCTGTTTAAGCTTTCTGTTGAAGACTGGATTTCAAGCCTTATTCTTATTAAGGACGGTACGGTCGGAGTTACGACAAATGCTAAAGACGTAGGAACCGAGGGCTCCTATAGTACTCTTCTCAAGATGATAGACGTGAACACCAAGACATGGGGCAAAGAATATAAGGTTCCGAACGACGTCTGGAACACATCGGACGGCGGAGACAAGTACGATTTCTGCTATACGGACGGCTCCTCGCTTTACGGCTATGACCTTGCCGCCTCTGCTTCCGAAAAAATACTCACTTGGCTTAACTGCGATATAGACGACGATTACATCAGGTTCAGCACCGTTCAGGACGACGGAAACGTCTTTGCCGTATCGCAGGAATACAGCGACGACGGAAAAAGTACTTTCGAGATCGTAACATTGACAAAGACGCCGAGAAGCGAGGTCAAGCAGAAAACCACCCTCACTCTTGCGACTATGTGGATGGACTACAACCTCAAAAAAGAACTTTTAAAGTTCAACAAATCGAGCCAGGACTGCAGAATCGAGATCATTGATTATTCCGAATACAACACTGAGGACGATTATAATGCCGGTGTAACAAAGCTTAATACGGAGATAATTTCCGGAAACATCCCCGACATGATGGACATTTCAAATCTTCCTTATAAGCAGTATGCGGCGAAAGGCCTGCTTGAGGATCTCTACCCCTACATA
>JAJUHD010000088.1 GCA_029268085.1 Bacillota bacterium
ACGTCGTCCGCTGTAACCAGATGCTTATCCTTGATGATCTCGCGTATTTGTTCCTTGCTTAATATTCCCATTTCTATCACCTTTCCTTAGTCTACCAAAATCACTTCGGAAAAGCAAAAGCACAAATTATTTTACACTGCCCCTTTTTTCTCCTGCTCCAACGCATAATAAAACCACTTAAGAAATGTATCTATTGCTTCTTCCATCCCGCCCATGTCAAGTTCAGTATATGATACAGGATGCCCTCCAGGTCCCACCCCAAAAGCGCTGCCATAGTTGCCGTTTCTACACCAGCCCTGCTCCTGACCTAAAGCATCCAAGACGACCTTCGGATTAATACCTTTGAGTCGGCAAAGCTTGTAAATTGCTTTGTCATAGCCACGCTCAACTAGTCCAGGATTATGTTCATTACAGATTTTCGTAATTTTCTCCTGTGTCAACGAATCTGAATTTATGAATTCATCATTACTTATTGTCCGCTCTTCTTCAACAGTTCTTCCTTCACGGTCTGCATATGTGTAAGTTTTTGAATAGCTTCCTGCTCCGCCTCCGCTGCTTTTGCCGCCAAGCCCCCTGCCTTGTCCTCCGCCTTTTTCTTCCCTAGGTTACCGCTTCCGTTCCCGCGCAAATCCTCGGGTACTGACTCCCGGTCTGCGTCGAGCGGAGCTTCCAGGTCCGGCCCGTAATAAAATATGTCCGCTTCCGGGTCGTAGTTTATTTTCGCGCCGTATTTCCTGCCGCGCACATTGAAGTACATCTCCCCGTTTTCGTCTGTCTCCGGCTGAATCCCGAGGATTCCTATGCGGTCAAACAAGCCGTATTTTTGAATTTCGGCAGTATCCCGGGGTTTTCCCAGGGCGCTGACAGGCCTGGCTTCTTCTCCTGTATAAAAAAGGTTTTGCGCCCCGTTCTGATTCCAGAGTCCGTTCTCCCCGCCGTCCTCGCCCGAGGGGTATGCCGCCGCATCGTCCGCCAAGGGCGAACCGCTGTTCTCATTATATGCGGAATAGTTTTCCAAGTCCATACTTAAATCTCCGTTTTTTACATTTTTTTCTTTTGTTTTTCGAGCCATTCGTCGTTTTGATCTTTTTCCAAGCCGAGCTCCAGCATGCGCCGGTGCAGGCTCTCGTTTTCTCCGAAGGGGCCGGCGTTCGCCTCCTCGCCTGGCCGGCTCAGCTCGCTTTCTATGCAGCCGGCAATTCGCGCCGTGTTTTCGGGCGCAAAAAACCCCGCGGCCGCAGCGGCTGCGGGGTTTTTTGGTCCTAGCAATGCGCGAGGCTGCGGAAATTGATAATATTCACTGAAGGCATTTTGTGTCGTTCAGGAAAAGTACCCGTGAAGTTTTTTGTAATAAGCAGATTAAATCACGGTAAAACAAACGCCTGGTTTGTTAAATATCTGCTGCTGAAAGAAAATCCAGTTTTCTGAAGCCCGCAAAAAATATAAGCCGACTGATGAAATAAAAATCAGTCGGCATTTTTATAAGTATTATGCAAATTATGGTGAAGAAAATGCTGTCAGAAAATCAAATCGTCGATTTCTGAGAATTAAAATGCCGGCGCGTATTAAATGCGGCTCCGCCTCAAGCTGCAATGAGCTTCCATTCAATTGCACTAATAGTAAAAATTTGTTATTACATCTCGGCTTTACTATTACAATTATTTTACAATATTGGTCTTGCGGAGTTTATTTTTGACATTTATAATTCCGCGTTGTGCCCGTATATGCTGATATAAGCGATCAAGTTGTCATACTTAGGAGGAAAGAATGAAAAGGAAAAAATCATTTGCTCTGCTGCTGATATTGTTTCAGTTATTGGCAATATTTCCTTTTTCTCCGGCAAGCCATGCGGCCGGCGAAGGGGAACAAAAAAGTACTGTTACCGCAAAAATGGTCGACAGCGCACCCGTTATTGACGGGAAGCTTACCGATTCCATATGGTCGCTAAGCAACAATGTCAGTATTCCCCTGACAGCCACGGTCCCGCACAGCGCCAGCTTCGACGTAAAGTGGGACTATACTTATCTTTATGTGGCGGTAAGCGTAAAAGGCGACAGCGACCTGGTCGCCGGCTCGGCATGGGTGAGCAGCGATGTCGTCAGCATTTTCCTCGACCCCACGAAGCACGCAAGCGGACCTTATGTCAATGGAGACTGGCAGATAGGCATAGGATATAACCCTGACGACAACTTCAATCCATATATCCTGATGGGCGCCGGTATTGCCCAATCAGCCGCCGAACAGGCGGCTCTCAAGAGAAATATTCTGGCTGTCACCGCGCCCACCTCGGAAGGCTGGAACGCCGAAATAGCCATACCCTGGAAGAGTCTAGGCCTGGATTCCTATCTGCAGAGGGAATTCGGCTTCAATTTGGCTGTTGACAACATGGCTTCCGGCACTCTTTATTCAAGCGTGTGGTGCGCTTCAAACGGCGTTAAAACTCTGTGGAACACAACCGCGTCATTCGGAATTCTAAAGCTGTCCGGCGATATTGTTAATAATACGGACGGCGACGTTATATACTCCGAAAACTTCAACGGCTATGCCGACGGCACCCTGCCGTCTAACTATACGCCGATTTCAGGTCAGCAATCGGGGTGGTCCGTCAGCGGGGGCAAGCTGATAGGCAGTTTTAACACCTCCGGCGCCTCGCAGAGACGCATATCAATACCCGCACTCGGAGATAATTTCACGATGTCGGTGGACATCGCCTTTATAAACTATATAAACACGTCCAGATGGCTTTCGGCTTATTACCGTGCGCCGCTCAGCAACAGCGCCGGCTATTACCATTTTTCAAACAGGGCGAAAGGCGCGGGCGAGATATCGTCATATACGAGCGCGGGAAGCTGGCTGTATTTTGTGGACACCAACAGCGACGGCACGGCGTTGACCGCGCTTGAAAAAAACGCTACCTATAATCTTTCGGTCAGCGCGTTCGGGCAGGACCTGCACCATGTCAGATCATACGAGGTATCGCATGATACAAAGCTGATCAGTTTCGACAGAAGCTATAATACTTATGATAAATTCGGAACGGACCTTACAAATTGCCTTGAGCGCGGCCGCTTCGGATTGCAGGTGGATCAGTCGATAGCCTCGTTTGACAATATCGTAATCAGAAAACTTGAGGTAAGCGGCATAAGCGTTTCCGGCATACCTGACTCTGTCAAGCAGCTGGAAACGATAACGCTTTCAGTCGGCGTCGGCCTGTCCGACGGAAGCTCGGCTTCGGTCAACCTGAAGGACGCGAGGATTTATTCCTCGGACTCCGGCATTTTGAAGGTTTGTGACGACAAGACCATAAAAGCGCTGAAAACCGGTACGGCCACCGTGTCCGTAATAGTGGGCAACAAGCTGTACACAAAGAGCGTTACGGTAAACGCCTCGGAAAAGGCTCCCGCCATAACGTCCCTCACACCCGATGAGAAACTTCTCAAAACGGTCGTAAACTCCGGCATCGCCGCATCATCAATTTCCTTTTCGGCGATTGATGAAACTTTTACGGAATCAAAGCTGAACGGAGCCAGCGCCGGAATCTCATGGTCCTCAAGCGATAGCAGCGTCGTCGCCTATGACGCCTTAAGCTCATCTTTCACCGCCCTGAAAAAAGGTACGGCGACAATCACAGCGACAATGGACGGCGTTTCCTCCGAGATTACGGTATGGGTACGCGAAAGCGCTTCCGACAGAGTATTCATTTATGCAGATTTTGAGGACGGGATGCTGCCCGCATCCTGGAGCAAAATCGGGACTTCCGGCAGCTATTCCATCGAAAGCGAAACCGTCGATAAAGGGGATGGAAAGACTTCAAGCAACCGCTACCTCGCTATGGGGAAAAGCACACGCATTCTGATTCCCATGCCGAAGGGAGCGGGCGACTACGAGATAGAGGGCGATATAACATTTACTCAGGCGGACAATTCTTCCCGCTGGGCATCCATCATGTACAGGATACAGAACAAGGATTACCCGTATTTCCAGTTTGCGATCAGGCAGACCTCAACCGCCTCCAACGGAACCGAATTCGCCTTCAGGAACGCTTCCAACGCATGGGATGTCCGTCAGAAAGCCCCTTTCACCGAGAACATGGAGCTCGGCGCCAAGCATCATATGAAGGTCGTGGTATACCGTAATAAGATTAAACAGTACCTCGACGGAATAGAGCTTGAATTCGCCGACAATGCCGGAGACTTTCTCACGGGTGATATCGGACTTCAGACAGACCTTGCCAGCGTGAGGTTCGACAACATAAAGGTTTCTTTTGATCCCGACCCGCTCCCGGATGTTCCCCGTCCGGATGCCCAGTATGCAAACGCCAAGATTTTGAACGGCAATCTGGTGAACTGCCCGACGGTGATATGCAACGGGCCCGCGAGTCTTGCGAATATCAACACCCTGATAAACGACAGCGTGACATCTTCCATACTGCTCGATTTGAGGCTTAAAGGCTCTGTGCTCTGCGCTTACAGCGGATTACGGGAAGTAGGCGCTTTGTCCGATGTAATCAGCGCCGCTTCCGGTAAACTTATCATGATGTTCAACATAAGCGATGCAGACACCGCAAGCGCGCTTGCGTCCTATATAAGCCAGAATAAGATAGAGGATTTGAACGTCGTAAGCGACAATATCGCGCTTCTGCAATCGTTTCGCGCTCTGGCGACGAAAACCAGGGCCTCGCTGCGAATAAACGATATCAGCATAGCCGATCCTTATGCTGTTGCCCAGGCCGCAAACAGAGCATACTGCATGTCCGTAATAATACCGCAGTCGGCCGCGGCGAAAGATGCCGTCGAAAAGATACAGGGCAGAATGCTCGGCGTATTTGTTGTCTGCGACGACACCGCAGCCGGAATGCATAAGGCTATAACCTCCGGAGCCAACGGAATCATAACGGGTGATCCCGAAGGCCTTTATAAGGCCTCCCGGATATACGACAGCCCAACCTTGACGCGGCGTTCGTTTGTCATAGGACACCGCGGCATCCCTTCTCTGTCTCCCGAAAACACGATGGCAAGCTACAGAATGGCTGTGGAGGAATACGGCGCGGACATGGTGGAAACTGACGTTTACCTTACAAAGGACGGCCATGTCATCATTTTGCACGACACGACTTTTTCCCGCACAACAGACATCAAAGAAACCACAGCTCTTGCTGACAGCGTTTTCACCGACGCCGGAACGACAAGAGCGGCATGCACTCCAGGCAAGCTTACTCTTGAGCAGATAAGGAAGCTAGACGCCGGCTCCTGGTACGGCAGCGCTTTTGCCGGAGAAAAGATCCCCACTCTTGACGAATTGCTCCAATATGTCAAAGCGAAAAACATAACGCTCGTACTTGAGCTCAAGGATGCCTCGGACGGCATCGAGCAGGCCTGCGTCGACCTTGTAAAAAAATATGACTGCGCCGATAACGTCAACTTCATCACCTTCAATCAGAAAAGCATTCCGATCATGAAAACAATCGCTCCCCAATTTGCGATTGCGACGCTGTCCGGCATAAGCGTCCCCGATTCTGTAAAACCGAATATTGCGCTTCGCGATGTGCTCAACTCAATTCTTCCGAATAACGCGGCCTACGACGCCAGCTACAGCTACATAACCGACGCCGGCTTTATCCGAAACGCCAATGCGCGCGGCCTCGGCCTGTGGGGCTGGACATACGCCGACAAAAGCTCGTATGCCTGGGCCATTGACAATGGTATAACGGGCCTGACCGGCAATAATTCCAATTTCACTAAAAGCTATGTCTTTGATCTGAAGCCGGAAAGCTCCTCCTATTCGCTGGATGTCGGCGGGAGCCTGAACCTTCTGGCCACCGCGCATGCAAATCTCGCCTGGGATTCACGCCTCTGTTCCCCCGCTGTGGCTGTTATCAGCGGCGCCGAAAACATCAGCGTGAGCGGAAGCAGCATAACCGGGCTTAAGAGCGGCACCGCGACAATACTTATGAGCACGTCCAGCGCCATGGATGCCTCCGCCTACAAGATTTACTCACAGCCTGTCACAATCACGGTCAACACGGTCCTGAAAAGCATCACCGCTCCCACCGCTGTCACGGGGCTGCCGAACGGAACCCCAAAGACGGCCTCCGCTCTGCGACTGCCCTCAAAGGTAACCATTCTCACCGGTGACGGCAGCGCAGAGGCGGACATAGAATGGGACGTCGCCTCCTGCTCTTATGATACGTCCTCGGCCGGCGCGCAGACTTTCACCGTAAGCGGAACGGTGACTTTGCCGGAAGGCGTTGTCAATCCGGACGGCGTCCCGCTTAAAACCTCAGTCAGCGTAACGGTAAACGGAGCGGTAGGCAGCGGAGGAAATACTGCAACGCCCGGCACCAGTCCGGTGACCGTGGTCACAGGCGGCAGCACCGCCACCGCGAGGGTAAATGTTCCGGCTGTCACCGCTTCAAACGGCGTCGCTTCTGCAAGCGTGACAAGCAGTCAAATAAGCGCCATGGTGGAAGCGTCGGTCAACAAGGCAAAGGAGCAGAACGCGCAGGCGGCTCTCGAAATCCGTGTGGATAAAGCCGACAACGCTTCGGGCATATCGGTAAGCATCCCGCAGTCCTCGTTGTCGGCCATGACTTCAGGCAATATCGATAAGCTCACGCTCTCGTCTTCCTCCGTTACAATGAGCTTTGACAGCACCGCGCTGGCTGAAATCGGCGGAAATGGAGCCGGGGCCATCACTATCTCGGCCACCAAATCGGACCTCGCCGCACTTTCCGACAATGACAAGGCGCTTTTGGGAAACAGACCCGTTTATGATCTTAAAATAGTCTCCGACAGCAAAACGATAAGCAGCTTCGGCGGCGGCACCGCAACGGTGAGCATTCCCTACAAGCCGTCCGCCGGAGAGGAAGCAAGCAAGATCGTTGTCTACTATGTTTCCGGCAGCGGCGAACTGATCATGGTGCCGGACTGCGTATATGACCCATCAAGCGCAACCGTAACCTTCAAAACCACACATTTCTCCTCCTACGCCGTGGCCTATAACGACGTTGCCTTCTCGGACGTTTCAGGCTGGTACGAGGAATATGTCGGCTTCCTTGCCGCGAGAAAGATTATAAACGGCATGGGCAACGGCAAGTTCAGCCCGGATACTAATATCACAAGGGCACAGTTCGTTACTATCCTTGCGAATCTCCACGGCGGCAATCTTGGCAGCTATTCCGCCTCGTCCTTCACGGACGTGAAAGCCGGCGATTGGTATTTCACTGCGGCTCAGTGGGCACATAAGCTTGGTATTGCGACCGGCTACGACGGCAAATTCGATCCGGACGCGGCCATCACCCGTCAGGATATGGCGGTGATGATTTCGCGTTACGCCGATAAAGCCGCAAATTACACTCTGCGCAAGTCGGTCGGCGCCGTGACATTTACCGACAGCTCGGAAATATCCCCCTACGCCGCCGGCGCGGTGACGGCTATGCAGCAGGCGGGACTGATCAGCGGAAACGGAGACGGAAGCTTTGCCCCGAAGGCAAACGCCACCCGCGCCCAGGCGGCGAAAATCATCGCTCTGCTTATCCGGAGCAGACTCGGCTGACAGAAAGCTTTCCCCCGAATTCGTTAATTCACAGGACTAAACTGAAAATATCCCCGAAAACCGTCTTGCTGCGGAGGTTTTCGGGGATATTCAATTATTTGCGCCCGTATTGCGGGCTATTGTTCTATACAATACTGTTCAGTAAAATAAGGCCGGTCGTTTTGCCTTTTCATTGCAGGTGCGTCTTGCTGCATAATCGTAATTTCATGCCGACGCTTTGCGTTCAATCCGAAATAGCTGGTTATTTTGACATCATTTTGACATCCCAATATATGTTTTGATGTCCTTAAAAATGTAAAAATAAGCAATTTAGAATTTGCTAATAAAACAATAAAAAAGCCCTGAAAACCGCATAAACAAAGGCGTTTTCAAGGCTTTTTTCTACTTGGTGGGGGAAGGTGGATTCGAACCACCGAAGTCATTGACAGCAGATTTACAGTCTGTCCCCTTTGGCCACTCGGGAATTCCCCCATATTCATTTGCTCGGGTTGTCGGCTGCGGTCTGTGCGGCTTAAGCTTTTCCTTTACCGAAGACAGCTCTCGGTCTTGTGATACAGCCTGGTAAAGAGCTTCCCTGCTCGCTTGCTTTCTCAAGAAAGTAAATGGAGCTGGTGGACGGACTTGAACCCCCGACCTGCTGATTACAAATCAGCTGCTCTACCGACTGAGCTACACCAGCATGCCGAAACAACCAGCAGGAGTAATAATAACAAAATACGAGTTGTTTGTCAACCACAAAATCGGATAAAAAATTTATTGGAATAAACTTTTTTATGCATTTTATATTAAATTAATATGAATTGCAAAATATATAAAAAATTCTCCTTTACTTTTCCCCTTCCGGATGTTATATATAATATACAAATTTGCGCTGCATCCTTTGTGAGCAGCAGCAGGAGGTAATAAAATATGGTAAAAAACAAAGCTTTTGGCGTTGGCGGCATGGTAAGACTGGCCGCACTCGTCGCAATCATCATCCTCATGGCGTTCACTCCCCTCGGCTATCTCAGGTATGGCGCGCTCTCCATCACGTTTATCATGATACCCGTTGTTATCGGCGCGATCATACTTGGCCCGAGCGCAGGCGCGGTTCTCGGCGCGGTCTTCGGGTTCACCAGCTTCGCCCAGTGCTTCGGGCTCGATCCCTTCGGCACCTTCCTGTTCAGCGTCAATCCGCTCGGCACCGTCATAATGTGCTTTGTGCCGCGCATACTCATGGGCTTCCTTTCAGCGCTTATTTTCAGAGCCATCCACAAAGTTGATAAGACGAAAATCATATCCTACGCCGTCGCAAGCCTTTCCGGCGCGGTTTTGAATACCGTGATGTTCCTCTCGCTTCTCATATTCTTTTTCGGGAACATCCAGCTGCCGGCTGCCATGGGCGGCATCAGGGTTATCCAGATTATCGGCGTCACCCTTGCTGTCAACGCGCTGGTCGAGGCGGCCGTCTGCCTGGTTGTCGGCGCCGCGATAAGCAAAGCTCTCGAGCACTTTCTGCCCGTGGGCAGGGACGGCAGGTCAAATTAGCAGAGGGCGCCGCTTATGATACTTGCTGTCGATGTCGGAAACACTAACATTACTCTCGGCGGGCTTGACGAAGATAAAATATACTTCATTTCGCGCATCTCAACCGACACCCAGAAAACTCAGGATGAATACGCCATTATGATGCGAAGCATCCTGCTGCTGAATAAAATAAGCTTTTCCGACGTGGAAGGCGGCATAATATCCTCCGTCGTCCCTCCTCTCACCGGCGCGCTTCAGCAGGCCGTCGAGGCCGTGATAGAAAAAAAGCCGATGGTCTTGGGCCCCGGCATAAAGACCGGCCTCAACATACTTATCGACAATCCGGCGCAGCTCGGGGCGGACATAGTCGCCGCGGCGGTAGCCGCAATAAGCAAATACCCCAAACCCCTTGTCATAATAGATATGGGCACCGCCACGACGTTTTCCGTTATAGACTCTAAAAGCCGCATGCTCGGCGGCTTTATCTGCCCGGGAGTCCGCATCTCACACGACGCTCTCATCGCCCATACCTCGCAGCTTCCCAGAGTGGCCCTCGAGGCCCCCGCAAAGCTTGTGTGCAGCAACACAGTGGAGTGCATGCAGAGCGGGCTCATCTACGGCAGCGCAGCAATGATAGACGGCATGCTCGACCGTATTGAGGATGAGCTCGGCTACAATGTTACCGCGGTGGCGACCGGCGGACTTTCAAATGTGGTGTTTTCGCACTGCCGGCGCGGCATAATCTTCGACGGCAACCTCATACTGGAGGGGCTCAGGATAATCTACGAAAAAAACAAAAAGACCAAGTGAGCACGGCGGCGCGTCATTTTGACGCGCCGCCTCAGATTGTCAAAAAACTTGTTTAC
>JAJUHD010000089.1 GCA_029268085.1 Bacillota bacterium
GACGGCACCTATGAAGGCATCGACATCGAGATCGCAACAAAGATCGCCGAGAAGCTCGGACTTGAGCTGGTTGTTGACGACATGGACTTCGGCTCCGTCATCGCGGCAGTCCAGACCGGCAAGAGCGACATCGCCATGGCTGGAATGACCGTTACCGAAGAACGTAAGCAGAACATCGACTTCACCGATACCTATGCGACCGGCAAGCAGGTCATCATCGTCAAGGAGGGCTCCGAGATAAAGACCGCCGACGATCTGACAGGCAAAAAAATCGGTACTCAGGAAGGTACAACAGGCTATCTCTACTGCTCCGCTTCCGTTGAAGACGGCGGCTACGGCGAAGAAAATGTTACCGCTTATACCAACGGCGCCACTGCTGTTCAGGCTCTTGTCGACGGCAAGGTCGACTGCGTCGTCATTGACAACGAGCCCGCTCAGAAATATATCGAAGCCAACAAAGGCCTTGTAATTCTCGAGACTCCTTTCGTCACTGAGGATTACGCAATCGGTGTCTCAAAGAATAACACTGCTCTCAAGGACGCTGTCAATAGCGCTCTGAAGGATCTCATAGCAGACGGCACTGTCAAGAGCATCGTAGACAAATATATCAAAGCTGACTAACCATAACGCATCTTGAAGAGGGGCGGTCTTTGGGCCTCCCCTCTTTATTCGGCATAAAGGGGAGATATATAGCGTGGAATTATGGACTGAATTAGTCAATCAATTTAATCAGGCCTTCGTAGTCGGTGACCGGTGGCTCTTATACATAAAGGGGCTCGGTATCACCTTACTGGTTACTGTGCTTGCGCTGGTTTTGGGCGTTATTCTCGGTGTTCTGATCGCCGTAATCCGCACAGCGCACGATCAGCAGCAGCTCGGCAGGAATAACCCTCTGCTGTCCGTTCTGAACGCGATATGCAAAGTCTATGTAACCGTCATTCGCGGTACGCCTATGATGGTTCAAATGCTTATAATGTATTTTGTAATATTCGCAAGCTCCCGGAATATGGTCGGTGTTGCTGTGCTGGCTTTCGGCATAAACTCCGGCGCCTATGTATCCGAGATTATCCGCGGCGGCATAATGGCCGTTGACGCGGGGCAGATGGAGGCAGGACGTTCTCTTGGCTTCGGCTATGCATCTACTATGCGTATAATTATCATCCCCCAAGCTATAAAAATGATCCTCCCCGCCCTGGGCAATGAGCTTATAACACTGCTCAAGGAGACTTCGATCGTAACTGTCATCGGGCTGAAAGACTTGGTAAAACAGGCTATTGCTATTCAGACTATCACCTATCAGCCCTTCATGCCTTTAATCGGTATAGCTCTGATCTATCTTGCGATAGTTATGCTGCTGACCTGGCTCTTCGGCAGGCTTGAAAGGAGGCTTCGCGCAAGTGAACGATAACATACTGATCAACGTCAGCGGACTGAAAAAGTATTACAACGGTGATAGAATCAAGGCGCTTGACGGCGTTTCCGCCGATATCCGCAAGGGCGAGGTCGTCGTTGTTATCGGCCCTTCCGGAAGCGGAAAGTCCACTTTCCTTCGCTGCCTGAACCTATTGGAAGTCCCGACAGGAGGACACATACTTTTTAACGGAACTGACATAACGGATGAAAAGACCGATATCAACATACACCGGCAGAAGATGGGCATGGTCTTCCAGCACTTCAATCTGTTCCCCCACATGACCATATTGAAAAATATGACCATTGCGCCTATGAAGATCCTTAAAAAAAGCAAGGAGGAGGCTGAACAGCAGGCGATATCGCTTCTGAAGCGCGTCGGTCTTGAGGACAGGGCGAACGCCTATCCCAGCCAGCTCTCCGGCGGCCAGAAGCAGCGCATCGCAATCGTCCGCGCGCTCTGCATGAATCCCGACGTGATGCTTTTCGATGAACCGACCAGCGCGCTTGATCCCGAAATGGTCGGAGAAGTGCTCGACGTTATGAAGCAGCTTGCGCGCGAGGGCATGACGATGGTCGTCGTGACCCACGAAATGGGCTTTGCGAAGGAAGTCGGATCCCGCGTCATTTTCATGGACGAGGGAAAAATCGTCGAGGAAAGCGACCCCGTTTCAATTTTTGAGCATCCTCAGAGCGACAGGCTGAAAAGCTTTCTCGCAAAAGTTCTTTAAATAGCAAAAAGTCCGGCAACGTTTTCTTTCCGTTGCCGGACTTTTTGGCAAAAATACGCAGAGATTACAAAACTTCTGATAAAAGCATCAAAACCGATACAAATTCTACAGATGATTTTGCCTTATTTACCGGTTTGCAAGCCTATGTTATAATACTGATTATAATTATTTTATATGGGAAACTTTCCGGCTTGGTTATACGGAGGTCTTTATGCGCAAAACATACTGCATTTTGATTATGCTCATTCTTTCCCTGCTCTGCTCCTGCGGTTCTGCCGGGCTTTCCTCGGTGCCCGTTTCTTCCCCGTCTGCTGACGGATCGGGAACCGGCAGCGCGTCGCCGTCCGATATTGAGGGCGAAGCGTCTCCTTCTCCGTCTTTGCCGCAGACGATTCCCCAATTAGATAATGAATCGCGCTTCAATTCATATCGTGCGTTTCTTTCCGATAATTATCAAAAACTTTCAGACGCCTTTTTAGGCGGCATCTCCGGCATAGGCTTCATTGATCTCGATTTGGACGGCGGGATCGAAATGCTCATATTTGATGCGGGCGCGTCAGCGGCGATGGGCCTGCAGTTTTTCGATATAGTTGATGATAAGGTCGAATGTGTCTCCGCGAATATGGAAACCGTCGGCAAAGCCTTCGGCGGCGAGCATATGAACAGTGTTGTCGTAAATGCAAATCATTTTGATGACTTCCGTTTGATGCAAAACAAGAAAACGGGTGAAAAATTCTTCGCGGTGGAGAGCGGCAACGGAGCGGCGGATTTCAGCTACTCGGAGCTCATCCGTTTTGGGAATGATAACGGTGTTTTGACCCTTGAGAGTTTGATGTATAAGTATGAGGAATACGACATCGACACTGGTGCCGTTAAGTCCGAGAATTTTAAAATTTCCGGAAAAGATACGCCCAAAGAGGAGTACGAATCGGCGTACAGCACTTTTTTCGCCGGCAACGAAGATCTGGGTTATGCCGCGATGGGCACCTTCCTCTGGGAAAAAGATAATTACGGTGCCGGACTTGACGGGCTTCTCGCAATGGCTGACGCGGCACTTTTCTTGTACTATGCGAATTCATATTTTATAACATAGCACTTTTACAGCGCGCATAGTATATACCACCATAAAAACGGAGGTATATGCTATGTTATATGAAGAAAAGGAAAAGCTTTCGGTAAAACCGCACAATGTGATAATGGAGGACAGGACACGCCTTTCCGTTTCGGGCGTCATCGACGTGGAGAGCTTTGACGACAGGCAGATCATCGCGAAGACATCCAAAGGTAACTTCATCATCCGCGGGAGCGATCTGCATATTGACAAGCTCAGCCTTGATTCTGGCGAGCTCGCCGTCAATGGTCTGATTACAGACTTAGGCTATGAGGAGACCGCGCCGGGCGGAAGCCTCTGGTCACGCCTTTTTAAGTAGGTCTTGGCGCAGCCTATCATCTCCCAGCTCATAACCGCGTTCTGCGCCTTCGCGGGCGGGCTGGTTTTCGGAGTTTTATACGACGCGCTCAAAGCCGTGCGACTTAAGGCGAAGAACGTTTTCTGCACGGTTCTGTGCGACATTCTGGTCTGCTTTTTCGGTTTTTTTCTCCTTTTTTATCTTGCAATGGCTCCCGGAAAGGGCGAGGTTCGCGTTTATATCTGCATCTGCGCGTTTATCGGCTCGGCGGCTTATTTTTCCCTAATAAGTCCTGCGTTTCTCGGCTTTTTCATATCTGCCGTCTCTCTCGCTGTCAAAATTATGGGCATTGTGCGCAAGCCCTTTGATTTTATATTTAAAAGCCTTATAAAATTTATAAATTTTTTGAAAAAGCTCTTTCAAAAAATAGGTTTGTGGTATAAAATGAGGTTTAACGAAAAAGCTGGGAGCATAAAGGAAGCCTCTGAACCGCCGCACATCGGGAGGGATGACATCCATGAAGTTCAAGCGGGCCGGAATTACCACAAAAATCGTCATTTTTGCGATCATCGTTTACGCGGGAATAACCCTGGTATCGCTGAAAGTCCAGGTGTCGAACGCACGAGCGCAGCGCGACGAGCTGCAAAGTCAAGTGAACGCAGAGCTTCAAAAAAACGACGAGCTTCAGTACGCGATCGATCACAGCACCGATCCTGACACGATCGAGGATATAGCCAGAAGCAAGCTCGGGCTTGTAAAGCCCGGCGAAAAGATTTTTTACGACGTCAACAACTGAACCCCCGCATACATAAAAAACTTATCGAACCAAACAGGAGGAAAAAGCTCTTATATGCAGCCAACAGTGGGAGAAATTTTTGAGGGCAAAGTTACAGGCATTACAAAATTCGGCGCCTTTGTCTCGCTGCCGGACGGCAGCAACGGTCTCGTCCACATTTCGGAGATTGCGAACACTTATGTAAGCGACGTCCATGACCACGTTACCGAAGGGCAGACCGTTAAGGTTAAGGTCATCGGGATCAACGAGGCGGGCAAAATTAACCTTTCAATAAAGAAAGCAGAAGCACCGGCTCCCCGCCCCGAGCAGGGCAGACCGTCTCAGGCTAGTTCAAATCAGCCCAGACAAAAAGATTTTTCCCATAAGCAATCAGGTTTCGGACAGAAGCCATTTAATGTTGCACCTCCTACTGAGTCAAGCTTCGAAGATAAGCTCAAGCAGTTCATGCAGGATTCCGACAGCCGTATATCGGACAGCCGTATGTACGCGGATAAAAAAAGCAGCTACCGCCGCAGACGCGACTGATTGCCCGAAACAGACCAACAAACAATGGTATATAAATGGCAGGCACAATATACCGTGTCTGCCATTTCAGCTTCAGAAGAAAACGAAAATTGGAGGATTACAATGAAAAGAGCATTAAAAGCCGCTGCATCAGTATTTCTTGTAGCCGTTATATTAGCAACTTCGGCCGCTTCCGCAATAGCAGTAGCTCCTGCAGCTATCGACTATGTCGCCTTCGGCGATTCCGTTGCCTCGGGAGTACGCGGAGGTGTCAAAGAAGCATCCTCGGATTACGGATATACAGATATAATCGCCGCCGATCTCAAAACAGCAGGTGTGCTTGGCAGCTTCAGCGAGCAGTTCTGCACATCCGGCATGACCGCCGCGAAGCTTGCGGTCAGTACATCCGTTTTAAACGATACAGCTTCCTCGGAATATAAGCTTGTCAGAGAAGCCGAAATCGCAACGCTGACCATCGGCGGTAACGATCTGCTTGCTCCGCTCTACACTTATCTTAAAACCTTGGGCAGCGGAGACAGTCCGGACATGGCTAAAGTCAAGGAGGCGCTTACTGCTGTCGCAAACAGCGTCAACGACGGCACAACGGCTCCCGGGGTAGAAAGGGATATCGAGACGATACTCAATAATATCCTAAAAGCTAATCCGAACATTAAAATCTACGTTATGGGTTATTATAACCCGCTGCCCATCGCCGCAATCCTTACCGGCGTCGATCTTGATGCTCCGCTCAAAGGCTTTAACGGCTATATAAAGAAAGCTATAACGGACGTAGTATCCGCGAATCCGGGCGCATCTATAACATATATTGATACGATGGCGGCGATGGCGGCGGATTCGTCCAACAACCTCGTCATGACCGATATTCACCCGACGGAGGCAGGCTACAAGGTCATCGCGGCCGAATTTTGGAAGCAGATCGGACTCCTTGTTCCTTCTTCATCTCCAGTAACCGCCACTCCGACGAAATCGTCCGTTCTCGTTAACGGCAAAGCCGTTGCATTTGACGCCTACAACATAGATAATTACAATTACTTCAAATTGCGCGATATAGCAAAGATCATCAGCGGAACTGGCAAGCAATTTGAAATCGAAATCGATGCCGCAAAGAGAATGATATATCTTACGTCAGGCAAAGCCTATACGCCTGTCGGAGGCGAGCTTGCTGTGTCGGCAAATACGGTCAGTGTAACAACCTCGCTATCCGAATGGACAGTTTATCTGGACGGAAAAGAGGTAAAGCTGACAGCCTACCTCATCAACGGGAATAATTATTTCAAGCTCCGCGATATTGGTTCAGCGGTCAATTTCGGTGTCGGCTGGAACTCATCCACGAGTACTATCAGCATAGACACATCCGTGGGTTATTCAGCTTAAGCCAACCAGCAACAATAAATAACCGCCCTTTTCGGGCGGTTATTTTTCTTTTGTTTATTCTCGCTTGCTATTTCACAACGACGTTTTCGACACCCAGCATTTCTTTCAACTCCTTAACAAGCGAGTCGTGAATCATGCATCTTGCTCCAATCCGTTTCTTGGTGTCCTCGCAGTAGATTATCATGCGCTCCTCACCCTCAAACATGACCAGAATCTTTTCAATTTTCTTAAGCCTAGGGTCGTCCTTTGAGGGAAGCTTGACCCACAGCGTTTTTTCCTCGGCCGGCTTCGTTTCTCGGTTCAAGGGCTCGATGTCCGTCATCGGGCGGAGCGTTTCGACCACAAGCTGCGGCTCTTTCTCGTCGCGGACTGAGATCTGTCCTCTGACTATAACGGCTGCGTTCTCCTTTATATATCCCCCGCTTGAGTCAAGTACGCGCTGGAACGCGATGAGCTCCATCGTTCCGGTCGCATCCTCAAGCTGGATATAGGCCATAAGGCTGTTGTTGCGGGTCGTCTTTGTCTTCGAGGCCGCTATTACCCCTGCGAGGGTTACGAACTGGCCATCCGCAAAGGAAGCCGGCCCGCTCTCCTGAGCAAAATCGTTCATTATCGTGCCGATCGGAACGGCTCCGGCCTTTCTCGCGGCAACGCGGTATTCGTCCATCGGATGCCCCGTCAGGTAAAGCCCCGTTGTTTCTTTTTCCATCGCCATAAGCTCTGACGGAGTGAATTCCGGGATGTCGGGAAGCTTAGTCTCCGAGGCAATCGGGGTGCCTTCGTTTTCCTGTCCCATCGAGAAAAGGTCGAGCTGACCGTCGATGTTTTTGCGGGCGGATTCGTTCACGCCGTCGATGACCTTATCAATAACACGCATGAGCTGGCTCCGCTTGTATCCCAGACTGTCGAAAGCCCCTGCGCGCACAAGGCTTTCAACCGCTCGTCGGTTGAGGTCCTTTCCGCATAGTCTGCGGCAGAAGTCATCCAAGCTCTTGAATTTTCCCTCTGCATCCCTGCTTTCGACAAGGGCATTTATGAAGCCGCGGCCGATGTTTTTAATAGCGACGAGCCCAAAACGGATATTCTCGCCCGAAACTGTAAAGTCTGCCTCCGATTCGTTCACATCCGGCGGCAGGAGCTTAATCCCCCACTCCTTGCATTCGGCGATGTACTCTGCCACCTTTGAGGAACTATCAAGCACGGAGGAAAGAAGCGCCGCCATGTATTCGCGGGGGTAGTGGTACTTCATATATGCAGTCCGGTAGGCAATTATCGCATATGCCACCGCGTGCGCCTTGTTGAAGGCGTAGTTTGCAAAATCGAGAATTTCATCATAAATGCTGCCCGCAACGTCTTCTGGGACACCATTGGCGACAGCGCCCGCGATATTCCTCTCAGGATCGCCGTAGATGAAGGAGTCTCTTTCCTTTTTGATCTCCTTTTCCTTCTTCTTTGACATCGCACGTCTTATCATGTCCGCCTGTCCGAGCGAAAAGCCCGCGAGCTTTCTGAATATCTCGATGACCTGCTCCTGATAGACAATGCAGCCGTAGGTGACGTCGAGAATGTCACGCAGAAGCTCGTGCTTGTAGCGAATCTTCTGGGGATTTGTACTGCACTCGATGAATCGCGGAATACTTTCCATCGGACCCGGTCGGTAGAGCGCGATAACCGCCGTGATATCTTCTATTGAACGGGGCTTCAGTCCTGTGCAGACTGCGGTCATGCCCGTACTTTCAAGCTGGAATACGCCCTCGGTCCGTCCCTGTGAGAGCATTTCAAATGTGGCTTTATCGTCATCGGGAACACTTGCGACGTCGAAATCGGGTATCTTTTTGCGAACGAGCTGGTTGGCTCTCTCCAATACGGTAAGGTTGCGAAGGCCAAGAAAGTCCATTTTGAGAAGCCCGAGTTCCTCCAGCGTCGTCATCGGGAACTGGCAGACGAGGGATTCGTCGTTCTTTGCAAGCGGTACATATTCATAAACGGGCCTGCCTGAGATAACGACTCCCGCCGCGTGGGTCGAGGCATGGCGCGGCATGCCCTCGAGCGCCCTTGCGGTATCGATAAGCTCTTTTATACGGCTGTCGCCCTCGTACATATCGCGCAGCGGCTTAGAGAGCTTAAGCGCCTCTTCCAGCGTAATCCCCGGCGCCATCGGGACCTGCTTTGCCACGGCGTCGCATTCGGCGTAGCTGATATTCAGGGCGCGCCCAACGTCGCGGATCGCAAGCCTCGCCGCCATGGTGCCAAAAGTCACAATCTGCGCCACATGATCTGCTCCGTACTTGCGCGTAACGTAATCAATCACCTCGCCGCGCCGGTCGACACAGAAATCTATATCGATGTCCGGCATCGATATGCGTTCGGGGTTCAGGAAGCGTTCAAAGAACAGGCTGTATTTAATCGGATCCACATCCGTTATTTCAAGGCAATAAGAGACCATGCTGCCCGCCGCCGAGCCCCTGCCGGGGCCGACGGGTATGCCCTGCGACTTTGCATAGCCTATAAAATCCGAAACGATGAGGAAATAATCCGTGAAACCCATCTTATGTATCATGTCCAGTTCATAGGCAAGCTGTGCGCGGAGCCTTTTAATTTCCTCTTCGGCATTATCGAGGCCGCAGACGTGCGCATACCGCTTTTCAAAGCCGCGGCTGCACAGCTTTTTCAGGTATTCGAAACCATCAGTCTCACCAATCGGAAGCGGGTAGCTAGGCAAATGGTAGTGTCCGAACTCAAAATCGAAATTGCATTTTTCCGCAATGTCGTTCGTGTTGTCCGCGGCCTCTTTGATCTCGGGATATTCCGGAAACAGAGCCCGCATCTCGTTCTCAGACTTGAGGTAAAATTCGCTTCCTTCGAATTTCATGCGGTCGGGGTCATCAATTGTTTTGCCCATTTGGATGCACATCAGCACGTCCTGATAGCGTGCGTCTTCTTTTTTCAGGTAATGCGCGTCGTTAGTCAGGACGAGAGGTATTCCCGTTTCACGGTGAAGCCTTATAAGCCCTTCCGCGGCAATGCGTTCCTCGCGTATGCCATGAGACTGAAGCTCGAGATAAAAGCCGCTTTCTCCAAAAAGCTCATAAAGCTCGAGCGCGCGGTTCTTAGCATCCGAATAGTCGCCCTTAATAATTTTCTGCTGTATCTCGCCGGCTACACAGCCTGAAAGGCAGATAAGCCCTTCGGCATGCTCTCGAAGAAGCTGCCAGTCTATGCGCGGCTTAAGGTAAAAGCCTGTCGTGAAGCCCTCGCTAACAAGATAGCAGAGGTTGTGGTAACCCGTTTCGTTTTTGCACAGGAGGATAAGGTGCGAATAGTTGCTGTCCGGCCCGTATTCCCTGTCGGTCATACCACGCGGGGCAACATAGACCTCGCAGCCGATTATCGGCTTAATGCCGGCCTTTTTCGCAGCCTTATAAAAGGCCACAGCACCGTACATTACGCCGTGATCCGTTATAGCAAGCGCAGTCTGTCCAAGTTTTTTAGCGTACTCGGCCATTTCCTCGATACGGCAGGCGCCGTCGAGAAGGCTGTATTCCGAGTGGACATGCAGGTGGACAAACGACATGGCTTACGCTCCTTTTCTTGATTTATCCGAGATATTCCGTCAGCTTGCGGAGCCTGTGGCTGATGCA
>JAJUHD010000090.1 GCA_029268085.1 Bacillota bacterium
AACGATGTATAGTATGCCGATGGTTATGATGATAAGCGGCATATTCAGCGCAATGGCCATTCCCGCAACGGCTCCGCCCAGGAACAGCGAGCCTGTATCCCCCATAAAGACCTTTGCCGGGTTAAAGTTATAAATCAGGAAACCGAAAAGACCTCCGAGAATTCCTGCGGAGAAGATGCCCAGCGAAAGATACTCTTTGCCCCAAACACAGGCAATCACTGCATAGAAGAGAAAAACCGGTATCGAGGTTCCGGTCGCGAGACCATCCACACCGTCCGTCAGGTTTACGGCATTTACAACGGCGACGATAACGAAAATCAGGAATGCGAAATAAAGCCATTCCGGCCATATCCATTCGACATTCCAGAACGGAATATAGAGGTTCGGCTGAATCAGCCCGACCCTGCGAAGCAGATAGACGAACACAGCCGCGACCGCGACCTGAAGCAGAAACTTCTGCTTTGCGGTTAGGCCCGTATTCTGTTTCTTCTTGAGCTTTTCATAATCGTCCAGAAAACCTATAGCTCCGAACGCAAGCGAAAGGAACAGCACGATGATGTGAGCATAATCGCCCTCCAGCATGCTCTGGAACCCGACCGTTACGCATACCGCTATTACTGCGGCGATAAACATTATCCCGCCCATTGTCGGCGTGCCTGATTTCGACATATGCCATTTGGGGCCAATCTCCTTGATCGATTGGCCTGCCTTGATACTGCGGAGATAGGGCACCAGAAATCTGCCCGTTAGAGCGGACGTTAAAAATGCTATTATAAAAGCCAGTATAAGCTTCACTATCATCAGTTTGCTTCCTCCGTTTAAAGGATCGGGCGCTATAAGCGCGTCTTCCCTATCTGATTTTCTCCAGATGCTCTGCAACGATCTCTCTTTCGTCCATATGGTACTTGGTCTTGCCGATAATCTGGTAAGTCTCATGTCCCTTGCCGGCAAGGATTATAAGATCGCCCTCCATATGATTGTCAATGGCGTATGCGATTGCTTCTCTCCTGTCCTCGATCACCTTATAGCGGCTCTTTGGAGCTTTAACGCCCGCGAGAATATCCGTAATGATGTCAGCAGGGGCCTCTGTTCTGGGATTGTCGGAAGTGATTATAACATAGTCTGCAAGTGTTGTCGCGATTTCTCCCATAATTGGGCGTTTTGTCTTATCTCTGTCGCCGCCGCAGCCGAAAAGTACGACAACTCTGCCAGATGAAACTTCTTTCATAGACCTGATTACGTTTTCAAGCGCATCCGGCGTGTGTGCGTAGTCGATGAGTATTGTATAATCACCGGGCGTCGGGACGACCTCCACCCTGCCTTTCACGCCCTTCGCCGTTTTGAGCGATTCGCATACCGTATTGAGCGGAAGACCGAGAAGCAGGCAGGCAGAGATAACAGACATCGCGTTATATACGGAAAATTTTCCCGGTATTTCAAGACTGGCTCTCTCAAGGCTGCTTCCGGCGAGAGCTAGGAATTTCACGTTCGAGGTCGAAAGGCGGATATCCTTTGCAACAAGGTCGGCTTCAAGCTTCGTTTCCGAATAGGTAAAGACAGGGCATTTTGCTCGTTCAGCCATATAGCCGCCCCATTCGTCGTCGATGTTGATCGCGGCCTTTTCGCAGCGTGCGAAAAGCAGCGCCTTTGCTGCGGCATATTCCTCCATGGTCTTGTGGAAGTCAAGGTGATCCTGCGTTAGGTTTGTAAAAACAGCGACCTCAAAGCGTATCCCAGCGACTCTGTCGAGTACGAGCGAATGCGATGAAACTTCCATTACTACATATTTGCAGTCCTCGTCGGCCATCTGGCGGAATAGCTTCTGAAGCTCATAGGATTCGGGCGTCGTACGCTCCGTAGGAAGGACCTTTTCGCCGATCATGTTCTGATTCGTTCCGATGAGTCCGCACTTTTCTCCTGTACAGTTTTCCAGAACATGCTTAATGAGCATCGTTGTTGTGGTCTTTCCGTTCGTTCCTGTTACGCCGATAAGCTTCATCCCGCTCGTCGGGTTGCCGAAGTATTTTTTTGAGACAAGCGCCAAAGCCTCCCTCGAGTTCTTAACGAGAACATAGGGAACGATCTCTTCTGGCTTTTCCTCGCAGAGCACAACGGACGCGCCTGCGCTTATCGCGCTGCCAATAAACCTATGCCCGTCGCTTTCAAAGCCGCGGATTGCGACGAACAGGTCCCCTTTCCGCGTCCTGCGGGAGTCATAGCTGATATCTCCGATCTCTGTTTCGAGATCGGCATTTCTTTCTATTATTTCGATATCTGTCAGAAGTTCTCCGAGTTTCATAAAAGCCCCCGTTTATAAAGGTAAACACTTTTCTTATATATGAATCAGTATCTGCCGAGGTCGCTCTTGTCGGCGACGGTCACTTCAACGATCTGTCCGTGATCGACCGGAGTTCCTGCGGCAATGCTCTGGCTCGTTACGACTACCTTGGATGGATCCGTAATCGGAACTGCGGATTTGATATAAAGGGCGTATGAGCCCATATTCTGCACTGCCGTGCTGTATGTCAGGTCAATTAGGTCAGGCATAACTTCCTTTTCGGTTGAAGGCTCGGCGTCGCAATAAATGATGATTTGGCTTCCTGCCGCGACCACACTGTTTGCCGCCGGCAGCTGCGCCGTGACCTTTCCTCCGGTGCCTATGACTCTCGCCGAGAAGCCTTCGCTCTGTGCCTTGGACAGCGCTTCGGCGGATGTCATTCCTTCGAGGTCGGGGACCGTCTTGTCAACGGTCTTGAGTTCCTCTTCAGTATACTGCGGCTGGTAGCCCATGTATGGAAGAATGTCCGCAAACATTTTCCCGACGGTGGGCGCGCCCATCTGACCGCCGCTTATGTAGATTCCCGTTTCATTGCTAGGCGTATCGAGGATAACTAGAAGTGCAATCTTGGGATTGTCAATTGGAGCAACGCCGATAAATGAAACTATATATTCTTTGTTTCCGCCGGCAACGTCCTGCGCAACCTTTTCACTTGTTCCAGTCTTGCCGCCGATGCGGTAGCCCGCAACATAGGCGTTTTTACCGGTACCCTCTTTTTTGTCTCCGACGACCTGCTCAAGCATGGAGCAGACCTCTTTGCTTGTTTCCTCACTAATGACCTGCCGTACGACGGTAGGCTCTGTTTTGGAGGCTACGGTACCGTCGGAATTCAGCACTTCCTTCACAAGGTAGGGTTTCATCAGATATCCGCCGTTAGTGCAGGCAGAGACTGCGGTAATGAGCTGAAGCGGGGTGATGTTAAACGTCTGTCCGAAGGATGCGGCGGCAAGCTGCGATTTGTTGTCCGGGTTTTCAAAGGTGTTTTTGGACCACCAGATGCTGCCACTCTCACCGCCGAGATCAATGCCAGTCTTGCCGGAAAGCGGAGCGTTTGGATCCGATGAGGAGTCAAAGAAACCGAAAGCCTCGCAATAATCGTAAAATTTTTCTGCGCCCACACGCAGACCGATATTGACAAAGGCGACGTTGCATGAATGCTGCAGTGCCTGTACGAGCGTCTGCGAACCGTGACCGCCCGATTTCCAGCATTTGACCGGATCATTTCTGCCCGGAACATCGACCGTACCGCCGCAGTAGAATGTGTCGCTCTGCGACACGACGCCCTCGTTCAGGGCCATTGAAAGGGTAATAATTTTAAAAGTGGAGCCGGGTTCGTAGGTATCGCTTATCGCCTTGTTGCGCCACTGCTTAAGCTGGGCTTCCGCCAAAAGTTCCTTTTTCTTTGCAGGGTCCTGTTCCGCGTCTATTATCGCCTGCGCGTCTGAATCGACGATCTGATAATTGTTCAGGTCAAAATTGCCGAGGCTCGCCATACCCAGAATTGCACCGGTGTTTACATCCATCGCGATCGCGCAGGCTCCGTTTTGAACATCGTAGTCGCGGACCGCCTGCTCAAGGTGCTTTTCGATGTAATACTGTATCGTGGAATCGATCGTCAGAACGACGTCCTTGCCGTCCTCGGCGTCATAATAGTCCTCAAAGCTTGTAAAGAGCATATCCGTTCCCGCAGCGTTTTTGGCCCTCACTATCCTGCCGTTCACTCCGGTCAGGATACTGTTGTCATATGCCTCGACTCCGGCAAGCCCTGTATTGTCCGTGCCCACGAAGCCGATGACATGAGCGGCGAGACTGCTGTAAGGATAATATCTCTTGCTGTCCTCTTCAATCTTCACGCCTTTAAGGTCATGTTCATTTTTGAACTCACGCACCTTGTCGGAAACTTCCGGTTCCACCTTGCGCGCGACGGTCTGATACCATGACTTTGTTTTCGCGGTCTTTGCGAGTATCTCCTCATAGTCCACGCCGAGAATTTCGGACAGTCCCTGTGCAATTAGCGTCGGGTCTTCGTCATAAAGCTTTATTTCCGCCGGGCTGATATAGATATTATCGACACTTGCGCTCATCGCAAGTATTTTCATGTTGGTGTCATAAATTGTTCCTCGAGCCGCAGTGACCGTAGTCTCGCGAACCTGCTGCTCTATAGCGGCTGTTTCATAGAAATCATGGTCAATTATCTGCAATTTAAAGAGCCTTATACCCAACACTAAAAAAGCAACTATGCCGCACACTATCAGAAGAAAAAGTGTGCGGCGAAGCATCATAGCGTTGGGAGTATCGGGAGAATTCAGTTTTCGTTTCTTATCCGGCATTTATCTCCCCTCCATGAGCCTCTGAATAGGAAATCACCTTATATAATACTATTGATTCTGCTTGAAATATTCCGCGATGGATGAAAGCGCATCAAAAATCCTGTCACCCAAGCCGGTCTTGTCCTCGTCCTCGCCGCTAAGTATGACGGCCTTATCGGGAACGGTGCTTTCAAGGTAAAAAATCTGCTCGTCGCGAGGTCTCTGCATGCCGAGCTGTGTTGTGGCGTACTCTTCGATCTCGGTAAGATTAAACGCTTTTTCGTAGTTGATAAGAAGCCTGTTTTGCGCAACTTTCAAATCGCTGAGCTGCTGCTCAAGATGAGCGGAGGTATCGGTTATCTCAGTAAGCTGAATCTTTGCCATGAGGGTGAAGACAATTAAAACCGCAGCGCAGGCATAGCCGATCATCGCAAAAGGAGAAACGCTCTGTTTGGTTTTGACCTTCGCAGCCGCCGCAGCCTGTTCCTTGATTCTCGGGGGCGCCGGAATTATGACCTGCCGCTCGACCGGTCTCTGCGTTCTTTCTCGGTAAATCTCGGTTTCGCCGTAATCATAGGCAAGGCTGCCGTAAACAGGCTTCTCCGTATATTTTACGTTTCTCGCTGCTGTAGCCATTTTTCTCCCCCTTTCGAACAGCCTTAGCTATTTTCTCATACTCTTTCCGCGACCCTGAGCTTTGCACTCCTGGATCTGGGGTTTTCCTTGATCTCAGTCTGGGACGGAAACATCGGTTTTCTGCTTATGCTTCGAAGCGTCTGGGTAAATCCGCAGGCACATACGGGAAAATCTCTCGGACAGGTGCAGCCGTTTTCCCTTGAGGCAATCGCGTTCTTTACTATCCTATCCTCAAGTGAATGAAAGGAGATTACGGCGAGCCTTCCGCCGGGCCTCAGCCTGTCTGCGGCCGTAGAAAGCACCTCCGAGATAGCTTCCAGTTCGTCGTTTACGGCGATCCGTATCGCCTGAAACGTCCTTTTTGCCGGGTGCTGCGGTTCGCGCAGCGCGGCTGCCGGCATCGCGCCTTTTATGATATCCACCAGCTGAAGAGTGGTTTCAATTCTTTTGTTTTCGCGATATCTCACGATCGCCTCGGCAATTCTCGGAGCATAGCGCTCCTCGCCGAAATCATAGAGTATCCGTCTCAGGCTTTCATACGGCCATTCATTGACGATGTCCGCCGCCGTTACCAAATCGTTCTGATCCATTCTCATGTCGAGCGGCGCGTCCGTCATATAGGAAAAGCCTCTCTCCGACTCATCAAGCTGAGGAGACGATACCCCTAGATCAAAAAGCATTCCGTCGACCTTTTCGATCCTCAGATCGTTCAATATTGCGTTCATGTCGCGGAAGTTGCCGTGGACAAGGGTTATCCGGTCCATAAGCGGTTCAAGGCGCATCACCGCCCGTTCAAGCGCCCTGACGTCGCGGTCAATAGAAATCAGCCGTCCCGTTCCGAGCCGTCTTGCGATTTCGTAGGAATGTCCGCCCATGCCGAGTGTTGCATCCACATAGATGCCATCCGGCTTTACATTCAGGCTGTCGATGCATTCATTGAGCATAACCGAATAGTGTCCGTATTCCACTAGAACTCCAGCTCCTCCATAACGGCCGCAATGTTCTCCGGCGTCGTTTCAACTGCGTTGACCGCGCTCCAGCTTTCACTGTCCCAGAATTCGGCGTGATTGTTGCAGCCTACGACCGTCACGTTCTTTGTAAGTCCCGCAAAATCGCGGAGGTTCTGCGGTATAAGTATTCTCCCCTGCGCATCGACTTCACATTTCGCCGCATATGCAAAGAGAGGACGCATTTTTCTTTGTTTGACATAGGGCATCGCGTTGACTTTTTCTGTAAAAGCCTCCCAGCTTTCGGACGAGTAAGCGGAAAGACATTTGTCCATAGACAGGGTGACATAAAAAACATTGCCGAGGTCTTCGCGCAGCCGTGCGGGAATGGATAAGCGCCCCTTTGAATCCAAAGTGTGCTGATATTCACCTGTCACGCCTGTTCCCTCCCTCTCATTTATTCTGCTGCTCCGCTTTTGCCCATTTCTTTAGCACTTCATGGGATTTTACAACATTATACCCCACTTTGCCCCACATAGTGTACTCATTATAACTTGACATAAAAAAGAATGTCAATAGCAAAAACCGTCGTTTTTTTCCGTATAATCCGCTATTTTCTCGGCATTTTGCGGTTTTGGCACAAGCACTAGTATAACAAAATTGTTAACATAATTTTCAGGCCCAAGATATAGAAAAATCGCGCCCGAAATTTTTTCTTTCGGGCGCGATATTATTTCAACAAGTTTTATTCTATTCTTCCGAAAGCTCCTCGTTTTCAGCGGGGTTCGGAGTCTGGATTACGGGACGGGTTCCGGCAAGATTGCGGAAACGCGAACGGGACTGCCTGACCTCATTCAGCGCGGCGGCAACGGCCTCCTCGGTACGCCTGAGCGCATCGTCTACATATTCGTTCGCGGCGCGGACAAGCTCCTTTGATTTGGCCTCGGAATTGGAAATAATCTCGTTTGCATGGGACTTTGCGATTCGCGTTACCTCCTGTTCCTCAACCAGACGTCTCGCCTGTTCCTCGGCCGCCTTACGGATCGCTTCGGCTTCGCGCTTGGCGTTTTGAACAAATTCGTCGCGGGCGGCTAAAAGGCGCTTTGCCTCAGCAAGCTCGATTGGGAGCTGGGCCTTAATCTCATCAAGAAGGCTGAGCACACTTTCACGGTTTATCATGCATTTGTCTTTGCCGAGAGGAACACTCCATGCATCGGCGACAGTGTTATAGAGGACTTCCAGTAATTCGGTTACCTCGTTTTCCATCTCGTTATCCATATCTTTACCTCCCGTTCAGGATTTTCTTATCGATTTCATCCGATACGATCTTCGGAACATAATCTGAAAGATCGGCGCCGTATGCCGCAAGCTGCCTTACAGCCGTGGAACTGACATAAGTATATTCGAGCTTTGCCGTTATGAAAAATGTTTCCAGCCTTGGGTTGAGCTTTTTATTGAACACCGCCATGGTGGTTTCATATTCGTAATCGATATGGTTCCGCAGTCCCTTGATAATAACCGGATTCTCATACTGCTTTACGAAATCCGCAAGAAGCTCTATCGAGGATGTGACTTCAACGTTCGGAAGATCGGCGACAACCCTTTTAATCAATTCGACTCGCTCATCAATATCAAAAAGAGGGGTCTTTTCAATGTTCATTACAACGCTTACTACGAGCTTTTCAAATATTTGCGACGTTCTTCTGATGATGTCAAGGTGCCCCAGAGTGATGGGGTCGAAAGTTCCGGGGTAGATCGCGGTAATCATCTGTGTTCATCCTTTCGTCTACGCCTTTTTTCCGCAGACTGTGAGCTTGACCTTTCCGTATTTATACTCGCGCCCAATGAAATATGGCTCTTTTAGCGGAGAAATACCAGTTTCGCTGTCAGTCTCACAGATAATTATACCACCATCTGACAATATGTCAAACTGAATAATTTTGCGGAGAACCGTATCCATCAGCCCACTTTTATATGGCGGATCGAGAAAAATGATGTCATACTTCCCACAACGCCCTAAAAAAGCGACAGCGTCATCACGAACAACCTCTCCCGTAAGGTCGCAGTGCTCAAGGTTGCTCCTGACTATCCTGGCAGCCTCGCTGGATTCGTCGACAAAAGTTACGCTTCTTGCCCCGCGGCTCAGCGCCTCGATACCAAGCTGTCCCGTTCCGGCAAAAAGATCGAGCACGCGCCTGCCTTCGATATCGAACTGTACAATGTTGAAGATTGATTCCTTTACCTTGTCTGTCGTGGGTCTGATATCCATGTTCTTTGGCTCGTTAAGCCTGCGTCCGCGTGCCTTACCCGTTATAACTCTCATTTTTTATCCTCCGTATCGTCTGCTTCTTTGCCGTGATAATAATCATAGACAGCCCTCGCCGTGTTTTTCGGCACGACCGCGTTCAGTTCCTCGAACGATGCGTTCTTGATTGCCTTTATTGTCTTAAAAGCCTTAAGCAGCTCGTTCCGGCGTGCTTCGCCCACGCCTTTGATATCTTCAAGCTTTGAACCGATCGATGCGCTCCGCAGGCTGCGGTGGAATTCAATCGCGAATCTGTGCGTTTCCTCCTGAATATTCCCGATGAAGGCGAACACGGCGGGATTTCCTGTCAGCCCCACTTCCTCGCCGTTGGAATAAATGAGCGCGCGAGTGCGGTGGCGGTCATCCTTGACCATACCCAAGACTGGCAGCGAAATATTAAGCTCCTTCAGCACGCTCTCCGCGATCGAGGCGTGTACCGCGCCGCCATCAATCAGCAGCAGATCCGGCAGCTCCGAAAACTTTTCGTCTCCCTCTAGATAACGGCTGAACCTGCGGGTCAGCACTTCCCTCATGCTGCCGAAATCATCCTGCGAGGATAGGTCCTTGATCTTGAACTTCCTGTAGTAGCGCTTGAGCGGTTTTCCGTTCACAAAGACCGTCATTGAAGCGACGATGCCGAAATTGCCGGTGTTCGAAATATCGAAAGCCTCGATTCGCTTCGGAATCGCTTCGAGGTTGAGCATATCCCGAAGCCACTCAAGAGTTTTCATCTTGCGCTGAACAGCAGTCGTAAAGCGCATGCATTCCTCTTTGGCATTTATCATTGCCTTTTCGACGAGGAAACGCTTTTCGCCGCGCTGCGGGACCTCGATATAGACTCTGTGGCCCGAGGTCTCGGTGAGGAGCTGTTCAATATCCGCAAGGTCCTCGGGCTCGAACGGCAGCAGCAGCGTTTTCGGCCACGAGCCGCGAATTGAATAATACTGCCGCACCAGCGCGGATACCGCTTCGGGATCGTTCTCCAGCGGTTCATCCATCAGCTCGAAATCCTTGGCCACAAGATTCTCGCCAGAATAGTGCAGAACGGAAAAACAGGATTTGGCTCCTCGGAAAAAGCCGACGGCGTCCGTATCCGAACCGACCGCACCGATAACCGCCTGACGGTTTGATAAGCCCTCCAAAGCGCGAAGCCTGTCCCGAAGCTGTGCCGCCTGCTCGAAGCGAAGCTCGTCCGAGGCTTTAAGCATTTCTTTCTCAAGCTCGGCCTTGAGCTCCGCCGATCTGCCATTTAAAATCATCTCCGCGTCGCGTATGCGGGCCCTGTATTCCTCGATGCCGGATTTCCCTGCGCAGTAGCCCGGGCAGG
>JAJUHD010000091.1 GCA_029268085.1 Bacillota bacterium
ACGCCGCGGATAGCCTCTTGCCCGATTTCCGCTGTTATCAGCAAAATAACGGTCAATTTAATTCTCCATTTCATTAACCGTAATGTCTCGTATCGTTTTATTGCTTAATCTTATTATAAGATATTATGTCGGCGTTTGCAACTTGAAAAATTAATATCTTAAAAAAGATAATGAACCGGCCTTTTGGGCACCAAAAGGCCGGCTTATATTTTCTGCAAATATTGGTTTACTTCTTGATCAGTGTAACTTCAACGGGGATGCTTGCATCGACAGCTTCACCTTTTGCGAGCTTAACAGCGGTTTCAATCGCTGTGGAACCCATAAGGTCGGGCTGCTGGGCAACGGTTGCAGCCATTGTGCCTGCTTCGACCGCTGCTTTTGCGTCGTCCGTTGCGTCAAAGCCGATGATAACCAGCTCTTTTCCTGCTGCTGCGGCGGCTTCAACAGCGCCGAGCGCCATCTCATCGTTGTGCGCAAATACGCCGGCTATATCGCCGTTAGCCTGAAGGATGTTTTCCATAACGGTGAGGCCTTCAGCACGGTTAAAGTTTGCGGTCTGGCTTGCAACGACATCGAGGACGCCGTCTACAGCCTGATGGAAGCCTTCGCCGCGGTCAACAGCAGCGGATGCTCCGGGAACTCCCTGTAGCTCTGCAACCTTTGCGCCCTTGCCGACCAGTTCAACAAGATAATCGCCTGCCAGCTTAGCGCCCATTACGTTATCGGAAGCGATCTGGCAATCAACGGTTTCACCGTTTACGGCACGGTCAACGGCAATGACCTTGATGCCGGCTTTCTTTGCAGCGGTGACAGAGGCTGCGATTGCATCGGAATCAACGGGATTTACAACAAGAACATCGATTTTCTTTGAAATAAGGTCGTCAATATCGTTTGCCTGCTTTGCGGCATCGTCGTTCGCATCGACAACGGTGAGGTCTACGCCGAGTTCAGTTGCTTTTGCCTTTGCTCCGTCAACGAGAGTTACGAAAAAGGGATTGTTGAGTGTTGAGACGGAAAGCCCGACTGTGATGCTTTCTTCCGCGGCGCCGGTAGCCGCCGGAGATGCGGTAGTCTCTGCGGTTTTTTTGGCGCACGCGCCGAGGGAAAGTACAAGCGTGAGAACCAGCACAAGGACTAACAGTTTCTTCATTTTCATTCTCCTTTTGAAAATAAAATATATTTTATCGGTCTCCCGACAAAATTCTTAAGAGACATCAGCGTTTGCGGTCGGCAAGAACTGCCAGCAGGATTACTATTCCCTTTACAACGTCCTGATAGTACGAGGAAACATCCAGAATATTAAGTCCGTTATTGAGCACCGCAATGATAAGTACGCCGATCAGCGTTCCGTATATCTTTCCGCGTCCGCCGTTCATACTTGTTCCGCCCAGAGCGACAGCCGCGATGGCGTCGAGTTCATAGCCCGTGCCGATAGTCGGCTGTGCAGAGCCTAAGCGGGACAGAATTACAAGTCCGGCAAGCGCGGACATGAAGCCCGAAATCGCATATACGAAAAGCTTTGTACGGTCGGTGTTCACGCCGGCCAGCTCAGCCGCCTTCTGGTTGCTTCCCGTTGCATAGATCCTTCTTCCGCTGACCGTACGATTCAGAATAAAGTAGAAAAGAGCAAACATCAGGAAAAGAATGATTGCGGGCACCGGTATTACGCCAGCAATCTCCCCCTTGCCGATACCGTTTAGCAAAACGTTGCTGCCAAGACCTGAAACAGGCTTTCCCCCGCTGAAAATAAGGGTCAGTCCACGGTAAACAGTCATAGTGATCAAGGTTGCGATAAACGGCTGGAGTCTGCCTTTTGTTACAAGTACGCCGCTGATCGAACCCATTGCGATCCCAAGTGCTAAAGAGGCAAGCATCGCAAGCTCGGGCGCAATTCCCGCCTTGACCATAATGGCGCAGACCAGAGAGGACAGCGCAAGCGTCGAACCGACGGAGAGGTCGATGCCGCCCGTAAGGATGACACAGGTCATGCCAAACGCAATAAGAGCATTTACCGAGGCCTGCCTCAGAAGCGACAACATATTGTTCATACTGCGAAATTCAGGACTTATTATGCTCAGCGCGATCATGACCAATACCAGAGTTATGAGCGAACCAAACTTCTGAATTATAGTACCCGTATTTTGTTTATTTAATGTTTTATCCATGGAGAGATCCTCCTGTAGCCAATATCATTACATTTTCCTGGGTTGCCTTTTGCCATTCAGGAGCCTCAGGGCTGTTTTCTAGGAAACCGCTTACTTCTCCCTCATGGACTACCATTACCCTGTCGCTCATTCCGAGAATTTCCGGGAGCTCAGAGGATACCATAATAACTGCAACTCCGCTTTCAGACAGTTGGTTTATGATGCTATAAATTTCTTTTTTTGCGCCTACATCCACTCCGCGCGTCGGCTCGTCAAGTATAAGAAGCTTAGGGTTCAGAAGGCTCCATTTTGCAAATACCACCTTTTGCTGATTTCCCCCCGACAAATTCGAGCATATCTGATTTGTTCCGAAGCATCTTATCTGCAATTCCTTTACCGCACGTAAGGCAAGACTGTCTTCTTTTTTAAAATCTATTACGCCTTTTGAGGAAATCGTATCCAGATTCGTCAAAGAAACATTGGTCTTTATACTCTCTTCAAGCATCAGGCCTTCGCTTTTGCGGTCCTCGGTTATAAATCCTATACCGAGGGTCTTCGCTTTTTCAGGAGAAGTTATCTTTACCTGCTTCCCATACATCAGTATCTCGCCCGAGTCAGCGGGAACACTGCCGAAAATGCTGTGCATGATCTCTGTGCGTCCTGCGCCCATCAGCCCCGAAACGCCTAGAACCTCACCAGCCCGAACGGAAAATGTAACGTTTCTGAATTTTCCGTTCTTTGTAAGGTTGCGAACCTCAAGGACCACGTCTCCGATCTTGCTGTTCCTAACCGGATATCTTTCGCCTATATCGCGCCCGATCATCATCCGGACGAGATCATTCATATCCGTTTCCCGAATGTTCTTTGTCCCGATGTATTTCCCGTCGCGCAGGACGGTTATACGGTCGCAAAGCTCAAATATTTCCTCCATGCGGTGTGAAATATAAACTATGGAAACGCCCTGACTGCGAAGGTTCCGGGCAACGCCGAACAGCACCTCTGTTTCTCTCGGTGTCAGCGCGGCGGTAGGCTCGTCCATAATTATCACTTTTACATTTGCCATAAGAGCCTTGGCGATCTCGACCATCTGCTGCTGGCCGACAGACAGATCTCCCATAACGGCGTTTACAGGGATGGATACTCCCAGCTTTTGCAGAGCCTCCTCGCAGCGCCTCCTCATCTCTTTCCCGTCCAGAGCGCCGAACTTTCCGCGTATCTCTTTGCCCATGAACATATTTTCCTCAACAGTAAGCTCAAACATGACGTTAAGCTCCTGATGTATGAAAACGATACCGTCGGCCTCCGCCTGCCTCGGGTGCGTATAATGGACACGGCGTCCATCAACGAGGACTTCGCCTTCATCGCGCGTATAAACGCCAGTCAGTATTTTCATTAAGGTCGATTTTCCTGCTCCGTTCTCGCCGACAAGCGCATGTATTTCGCTGTCGTTCAGGAAAAAGCCGGCATCGCTCAAAACCCTATTGCCGCCGAAGCTCTTAGTAATGCCCCTCATTTCAATTTTCATACGTCTACCCCCTCGGACTTATACTTGAGCAGGGCGGCTCTGGTCTCGGCAAGAGTCGGAATAGAGCTCGCCGCGCCCATTCGGGATACCGCTATGGACGAGGCTGCCGAGGCAAGTTCCAGCGCTTCCTTTACATCAGCCCCGCCTACGACTGAGCTTAAAAAATATCCGACAAACGTGTCACCCGCCGCGGTAGTATCAACAACAGGCACTTTGTATATCCCATGGGAAAAGCTGTTCTCGGCGTCGCTGTAAACAACTCCCATTTCTCCGAGCGTGAGCACAATTTTCGCCTTGGGAAAACGGCTCAGCAGCGCTTTGCAGATGGCTTCAGGGTCTTTTTCTCCGGTAAGCGCTTTACCCTCGATCTCATTGAGCATAAAATAAGTAATCTTGCTGAAATCCATATTTAAAAGCTCAGCGTCAATCGGTGAAGGGTTCATGGCAATGACCATTCTGCGCCTGTATGCGGAGTCAATTATATATTCCAGTAAATTTATCTCATTTTGAAGAACCAGCAGATCACCTTCGCTGAAACAGGAAAGGGTATGGTCGATCCATTCCTTTGTGATTTCGCCGTTCGCGCCATGATTAATAATAATACAGTTCTGTCCTGATGAGTCGACCTGAATGAATGCGGTGCCGGTATGCTTACCGCTGCGGTCGACGAATCCGGTGTTCACGCCGTGTTTTTCGAGTAGCTCCGTCAGCCAGAGTCCGTCGTTTCCGATCTTCCCCGCGTGGTATACTTCTCCTCCGGCAAGCTTGAGAGCTACGGACTGGTTCAGTCCCTTGCCTCCCGGAAAAAATTCAACGCTTTTGGCCGCAAGGGTTTCACCGGGCCTTACGAAATGGTCTACAGCGTAAACCATGTCAATATTCAGCGAGCCGAAATTCAAGATGCGGTTCATAAGATGCCTGCTCCTTTATGCTGGTTTGGTTTTGAAGTGCTTTTTCTGACTATAAGCTCCGGCTTGAACTGTACATTTTCCTGAACCTCGCCGGGATTATTGATCATTCCGATGATTTTGCTTGCCGCACATTCTCCTATAAGGTAGGCCGGTTGCTTCACCGTCGTCAGAGGAGCCTCGGCAAATTCGGAAAAAGGCAGATCGTCGAATCCGACGATTGAAAGGTCTTCCGGAACCCTCATACCGCGCTGGGACGCCTGGCGGTAAACGCCGTATGCCATCATGTCGTTGCATGCAAATATTGCCGTAACGCCCTGATCGAGCAGTTCGGAGGAAAGTGAGAAACCTGTCTGCGTGTGATAGTTACCTTCCCGTACAAGAGCGGGATTAAATGTTATCCCCGCTTCCTGCAACGCGCGGATATGTCCGAAAAGACGATGCTGAGAAGACTGCGCGCCCATTGGGCCGGTTATGCAGCCGATCGATCTGTGTCCCAACTCCAAAAGATGCTTGGTTGCCAGATATCCGCCCAGTTCATTATCGGACTGGACGCACGGCAGACTCGTGCCGTATTCCTCCGTAGAAACAACACGGTCTACAAGAACAATAGGTTTCTCCGTCGGTCTGAGAGCTTTGAAGCATTCGGCCGCCATGTTCTCGGAAGCGTTAAAGGATGTAACGAGCAGAAAACCGTCAACTCCTCGATCCAACAGGACATTTACATATTCTACATCCTTTTCGGGCTTGTCATTCGTGTTGCATAAAAAAACGCTGAATCCGAGCTCCTGACAGCGTGTCTCGGCGCCTTTTGCGATTTCCGCAAAGAACATATTCGTTATATCGGGTATAATAAGTCCTATAGCCTTTGTCCTTTTTGTTATCAGGCTGACAGCCGCGTGGTTCGGATGATAATTCATCTCCTTGGCTGCGGCAAAAACTCTGTCGCACGTCTCTTTTGATATTCTGTGCTTTTTGTGATTGAGCACAAGTGATACCGTTGAGACCGAAAGCCCTGTTTTCTGTGCAATATCCCGTATTGTCGTAGCCATTGGAACGCTCCTCTTCTGGTGCTTATGAGCCCGTATAATACTGCCGGACCTGCTTGGTAAACCGTTCTACCTAATATATGACGCATAATTGGCCTAAAGTCAATGGGTATATGAACATTTACTCCTGTGCAATTGAATATTCTCATAATATTATAAAATTTCGAATAATTAATTGTATATTTCGCCTATTTATTCTTTCAATGATTGTATATATAATGTGGATAATAACGTGATATATCGTTTTACCACACTATAACTTGTTTCAGAAAGGCTGTGTAAAAATATATGACTAAAGACGGTATTTTGAATCCCGATCTCTGTGACGCAATCGCGCGCTGCGGACATACGGATTATTTCGTAATTGCTGATCCCGGACTTCCGCTTCCCGAGGGTGTAAGGGTGATCGATCTGTCGCTGGTCCGCGGCATCCCGACTTTTATGGACACTCTCAACGCTGTAAAAAAACAGCTCGTTATTGAATCCTATATACTCGCAGAGGAAATGGAGCCTAACAGCAAGGCCTGTTTTAATGAAGTCTGCGCCGCTCTTGCCCCTCTTCCGTATAAAACAGTTTCACACGAACAGCTCAAAGAGCTTACAAAAAAAGCAAAAGTCATCATCCGTACCGGAGACCCTGTCCCATATGCAAACGTGGTCTTGGTCTGCGGCGTCAACTTTTGATTAATTAATAATAAAGCCGGATGTAAACTCATTACATCCGGCTTTATTCGGATCTTTTATTTGGCTAATTGGCCTTAAGGATATTTGATGAACATCTGCGTCCAATAGAACGTGCCGTTTGAGGCCTTAGCAACGCCTACTCCGATTTGATTGTAGGTCTTACTTAGAATATTGCTTCGATGGCCCGGGGAGTTCATCCAGCTGTTCATAACCTCCTGAGGAGTACGCTGGCCATAAGCAATGTTTTCCCCTGCGGCTGAAAATCGTATTCCGAAGCTTTCCATCATATTGAACGGCGAACCATAGGTGGGTGACTGATGGGCGAAATAATGCTTGTCTATCATATCCTGCGACTTATAACGAGCAACGCGGCAGACTTCCCAATTGGATTTTAAAGCCGGCAGCCCGTTATAGGCTCTCTGCTGATTGACCAATTCGATGACCTTTTGTTCAAGCGCTTTTACATCGTCTATACTTGGGATATTGATTTTTTGTCCCGGATAGATCATAGATGGATTGCCGATCTGCGGATTTGCCTGGATAAGTTCGCTCACGCCGATCTGGTATCTGACAGCAATCTTCCACATAGTGTCCCCCGGAGCGACCGTATGAGTACCGCTCTGCGCGAAAGCCTGAACAGGGAAAAGCATTAATACCAAAATAAGGAAAATAGCTGCCGATTTTCTTAATTTTCCGATGTGCTTCATTCAAACACCTCCCGCATTAGTTTTTGCAGGTATTATGTATTTCAATACTTCAACTGTGAAAAGCGATTTTAATTGACAATGTCTCGGTTAATGATATAGACTGCATTTGTATATATTTTTCCAGATATGAAATATATAAAAATAAATAATTTTGGGGCTTACGGAGGAAATCATGTTTTGCACAAACTGCGGAAAAAAAATCGAAGGCGGTAATTTTTGTACAAACTGCGGAAAAAAAATCGAACCCATGTTAAACAGCCAGACTCAAGTCCAAACAATGGCAAGCACTGCTTCAAAAACCGCCAATAAAAAAAGTTTATTTGTGATTATCGGCGGCGTTTCTGCATTTGTGATTCTTATTTTGATACTGACTGTGGGAAAATCCGAAAAAAAGAATACGGTCCCATATTACAGTGATCCTTATACAAACACACAGGGTTATATTCAGCCGCCTGCATATTATTCAAATGACTTTTCGGGTAATTCTGATTATGATTCCTATGATTCCTATGACTACGGCAGCAGCTCACAAACCTGCACATCTTGCTATGGTAGCGGCTCATGCTCATTTTGCCATGGAACCGGTCAATACAGCATGTATGGAAATGATCTCTCAGAGTGCACAGCATGCTACGGAACCGGCATTTGTTCGATCTGCGGCGGAGACGGAGTTTATTGATCCTTGTCGGTGCGAAGCAGTAACCAAAAAAACTTTAAACATTGAACTTTCTAGCCTGATAAATAACCTTCTTCTCTTGTCTTTCTTTGTCATTAGTAGTAATATATAGTTGGAAGGAGGTGACTATTCTGGGGTTTTCAGTTAAATTATCTGACTTTGACGAAGTTAAAAAGAAATTGGAAAGCATACAAAAAAAGATAGATGAACTTAACAGCAAAGAAATTTCGTTTTCTGAACTCTTTAACAGTTCGTTTATGACCATGCATTCAAACTTCCCTTCATTCAACGAATTTCTCCAAGCGGGCGGTTTTGTAGCAAATTCCAGAGAAGACTTCGCTGCAATTCCCAGCGACAAGTTTGACATGCATATTTCAAATACTACGGATTTTGACAACTGGGAAGAAATGCGGCTTCGAGCCGTTGAACAGTATGTAAAACAGAACATCCTTTAATTCTATATTGTATCGTATAACTGTAGATTTATTTTTGAAACAAAAATAAATCTCAGAATGTCTGCTTGTATATTAAAAATCCCGTAATCGTATGATTACGGGATTTTACTATTTTTGTGTCGCACCTATTATATGCCAGTTTTAACTTTCCGGTCACAAAACAATTTTTACAAAAAATACAAATATAATTTAATAAAACCATATATGTATATATTTAACAAATCGGCTTGTGCGTATAGCGAATTGATGTGCAAAAATGACTAAAACAGCTATAGAGACCGGGCCTTTTCGTAGAATAACAATATATAGCAATAACAGCAGTACAAATGCTTTGCGCAAATAGAAAGATTATGAGGTGGTTAACAAATGAAGACTATTAAAGGTCGAATTGCCCGGCTTATTATTATTGTGGTAACAGTTGCAATTGTACTAGTGGGTGGAGTTTCGATTTATTTTAGTTATGTCAATACGAACAAGATGCTGAAGCAGACCATAACCGAAACGGCTAATTTGGGGGCAGAAAGAGTAAACGAAGAATTAAATAAGTATAAAGCTATTGCAATGGAAGTCGGCAGTATTGCAAGGCTTGCAAATCCCGAGACATCGCTGGAAGACAAGCAGGCCATTATTGACCAGCGCGTAAGCACTCATGGCTTTCAAAGAGGAAATATTTTGGACGCAACCGGAATAAGTATTTTTACAGGCGACGATTTTAGCGATAGAGAATACTTTAATGAATGCATTAAAGGAAATGCGTTTATTTCAACGCCGCTTATCAGTAAAGTAACCGGTGAACTCACAGTTGTTGTTGCGGCTCCTTTATGGAAAAGCGGGCTGCCCGGGACCGAAGTAGTTGGTGTGGTTTACTTTATACCAAAAGAAACCTTCCTGAATGATATTATGTCGGAGATTAAAATAAGCAATAACTCTTCCGCATTTATGATAGACAAGAGCGGCAAAACAATTGCATGTACCGACATGGAAAGAATTAAGAATAATGAAAATATCTCAGAACTTGCGAAAGAGGATAAGCAACTTGCCTCGCGCGCCGCTTTGCAAGAAAAAATGGCTGCCGGGGAATCGGGGTTTGGTACATATAAATCTGGCAATACCAGCTGCTTGCTTGCTTATGCGCCCGTAAACGACAGCAACGGATGGAGCTTTGGCATTACTGCTCCATTAAGCGATTTTACAAAGTCTACGACAAATACGCTTTATATTATTATCGGGCTCCTTTTTGCATGTATTGTCGTTTCAATTGTTGCGGGTCTATTAATAGGGAAAAAAATTGGATCACCTATAACTATCTGTGCGGAAAGACTGGACAAACTATCGAATGGAGACTTGAAAGCAGGCGTCCCCGTAATCAAATCTAAAGATGAAACAGGCGTTCTCTGTAAAGCAACAGCAAAAATCGTAACTTCATTAAACAACATAATAAGCGATGTGGATCATGCGCTGTCAGAAATATCTCAGGGAAATTTGACAGTAACTACACAACAGCAGTACGAGGGTGATTTCATACAGATAAAGACTTCAATTTAAAGCATACTTGTCTCGATTAAAGATGCAATGTCACAGATAAATGTGGCATCAGATCAGGTGTCAATTGGAGCTGATCAGGTATCAAACGGCGCCCAAGCTCTTGCGCAGGGTTCCAC
>JAJUHD010000092.1 GCA_029268085.1 Bacillota bacterium
ATCCTGGAAAGGGCAATATATAATTGAGTATCTAGTCAATAAAAATAACGCTCCCGCTTTCCGCCGGAGGGGTAATCATCAGGAAAAAGGATCGGAAAATAGAGTTTGAATTTAAAGAAATCAAAAAACAGTATTCAAATATAAAGCAGCAGGTCTCAAAATCAAAGAATAATAAACTATGGCATCAGGAAGCCATGATAAGAAATAAAATTAAGGCCCTTAGAGCTCTTCCATCAAAAAATCTTCAGGGCTTTAGGCAGGTCTATGCCGATTATGTCGTCCTTCTTGAAGAGGTTTCGGTACGTCTGCTGGAAAACTATAATAAAAGCAACAAGACAAATTACCGCTTCAGTGAAATTGTCTCCGATAATTACGCGGCATATCTGAACGCAGGAATAATGTCTGTGCTCGTAACCAACCATATTCCGAAGATAGTTGCCAAAGAATTTGAAAGGCTTCTGCCGTCAAACCCAAAAGACGAATATCCTATGGCAAGAAAAATGAAACGGAAGTTTTTCCTTCATCTCGGTGAAACCAATACGGGAAAAACGTATAACGCTTTGCAGCGCCTGAAAAACAGCGGCAGCGGCGTTTATCTTTCCCCTTTGAGAATTTTGGCTCTGGAAAATTATGAGCGGCTAAACAGCGAAGGGGTTCCTTGTAACCTTTTGACCGGTGAGGAAGAGATAAAAGTCGAAGGGGCTGAGCATTCAAGCTGCACTGTTGAGAAAGCGGATATTCAGAAACACTACGAAGTAGCTGTTATAGACGAGGTTCAATTAATATCAGACCCTCAGCGCGGAGACGCATGGACACGGGCCGTCCTCGGTCTCTGCTGTCCCGAAATTCATCTCTGCGGAGCGTTGACCGCAAAAGAGCAGCTAATAAAAATGATTGAAGACTGCGGAGACGACATCGAAATAAAAGAGTATTCCCGTCTTGTTCCGCTCCGGACGGAAAAAGCGCGTGTAAAGCTCCCTGACGTGCGGCCAGGCGATGCCCTCGTCGCATTTTCAAGAAAAGCTGTTCTTTCTCTTTCAAATTATTTCTCAGCACGCGGTATAGGGAACAGCGTGATCTACGGAGATTTGCCTCCTGAGGTAAGAAGGCTGCAGTATGATGCTTTTATCACCGGAAAAAGCCCTATACTGGTATCGACGGATGCAATCGGAATGGGTGTAAACCTTCCCATTAGAAGAATAGTGTTTACGGAAATCAGAAAATTTGACGGAGAGGATTTCAGGCTTCTCTCATCACAAGAGGTCAAGCAGATTGCCGGACGTGCCGGACGCATAGGAATATATGATGTAGGATATGTAGCCTGCATGGAGGATGATATACACTTCATCGAAAACCAGCTCAGAGTAAAGGACGAAGAAATAAGCGCTGCCGTCGTCGGTCCGGGCGAAGCGATACTGGAAATCGGTGGGCTGCCCTTAAGGGAGAAGCTTGCTCTTTGGAGTACGAGAGAAGAATCACTGGAACACTATCGTAAAAAAGATATCAGGGATTATCTGCTCATACTCGATAAGCTCAAACCATACCGGCTAACTGAAAGGGTTCAATGGAAGCTGATGATGCTTCCTTTTGATGTTAATAGCGAAGAGCTTTTGAGGCAGTTTATTTTATTTGTTGAGGAGTGTTTTATCCAGAAAGCGGGCGAATTGACAAAGCCGGTTCTGTATGCACGCACTCTTTCGCAGTATGAGGAATATTATCAGAAAGTAAACCTGTACTATTCTTTCTCAAAAAGCATGGATCTTGATTTTGACGAACAGTGGGTATATGAAACGAGAAGAGCTGTGAGCGAAGAAATAAATATTCTTTTATAAGCATAAACCTTTTTTAAAATATAGATAAAGAAAGATAGATAGAAAGGATATTAAGTAGTAGTTTTAGTAGTAGGAAAAAAATATGTGGAAAAGTGGTCTGAGCCTTTTAAAATAAAGGGATTGAAGTGTTCATAAAAGTGTTTATAAAGAGGAAGGTTTTAAACATGCCTTTTCGGAAAATCAAAATAAAAAAGTTATCAACATTAATGTTTTCATCAATCCACATCGGAATGTTATTTTAGCGGCCGTATTAAAAAAGCAAATAAACATTAATATTTGATTAAAAAAAGTTCCTCTTTTATAAAAGTTATATTGTAATTTATGGAAAACATGAGAATAACTAATATGAATCCTTTTATATACCATGATTTACAATCTGTGGGGGAGCCGTTTTTATGAAATCAATATTCAATAGGCTGAATGTCAGCAAGAAATTTATCGTGACATTTGTAATTGTATTCGTTGCAACAACCGGAAGTATGGCAATACTTTTTTCGCTTTTGGCCAGAGCAGAAAAGCAGATCGATAAATTTTTCAGCGGATCATTTTCGTCGATCGAATATCAGCTTAATATCCGGGATGAGCTGAATAATATAAATCAGACCTTGTTTCATATAGCAAATGGGGGAGATTCTTCATCCTTAAAAAGCGGGTATGAGCAGGTGACCGCATCTGAAACAGCAATCGAAGCTGATTTGAGCGGCATGACGGAAGCCTCATCGGATGTTTCCGGAATCGATGTGTTTACGGCAGGCTATCAGGAAGCTAAAAAAGCGGCCGAAATAATTTATAAGCTTGCAGAAGAAGGAAATAAGGAAGAGACGCTTTCGGTTTATGACGGGGTCTTTATGAGCTCATTTGAAACAATGAACAAGGCTCTTGATGAAATCGGTATGGCGTCTATATCCGATTCAAAGGCCTCCTTTAAACTATATAAGTCTTTAAGAATCAATGCCATACTTGTATTCTGCGTACTTGCAGGTCTTGCGCTGATGTTTACCGCTTACGTTTTAATAATTTTGCAAAGAAGCGTTGTGGTGCCGCTGGCAAAACTTGTTGATTCCTGCAAAGATCTTCACGATGGAAAAAAGATAAAACCGCTGCATATTGATTCGCAGGACGAGTTCGGAGAACTCGGAAGGTCCTTTGAAGACATGAGCAATATCATCTCTTTTGTTATTGATGATACCTGCCGAATTCTTTCCAGCGGTGCTGAGAAAAATCTCAACGCGCGGTCCGAAGACGAAAGCAAATACATAGGAAAATACGGCGAAATACTGACCTCTACATATGCGGTTTTTTCCGATATAAGCAATGGTATGCGTATTACAAACGGCATTGCCGAACAGGTGTCGACGGGCTCGGATCAAATTTCCTCAGTCGCTCAGACTTTGTCTCAAGGCACTACAGAACAGGCATCGGCGGTCGAGCAGCTTTCGGTCACCGTTTCCAATATTGCCGAGCTCAGTAAAATGAACGCGGAGAAGGCAAATAAAGCGAGCACTATAAGCATTGAATCTGCGCAGGTCGTAAGAGAAAGCAATGAGTATATGAATCAAATGCTCGAAGCGATGAACAATATAACCGCAACGTCAAAGGAAATCGGAAAAATAGTCAAGGCAATCGATGACATCGCTTTCCAGACAAATATCCTTTCTCTGAACGCGGCGGTTGAAGCGGCGCGTGCCGGAGCCTCCGGCAAGGGCTTTGCCGTTGTTGCTGACGAAGTGCGAAATCTTGCACAGCGCTCGGCAGAGGCTGCAAAAAACACAACAGCGCTTGTTGAAAGCACCGTTGCCGCCATAGAAAACGGAACTAAAATTGCTAACGCTACGGCTCAGTCTCTCCGCATAGTCGGTGAAAAAACGGAGTATGTCGGGGATGCGATCGCTCAGATTGTTGATGCGTCCGAAGACCAGTCGTCTGCAACAAATCAGGTTCTGAAGGGCATCAATCAGGTTTCAACCGTGGTTCAGACGAACTCCGCGACAGCAGAGGAGAGCGCGGCGGCAGCTCAGGAGCTTGCTGCCTTGGCTAAGCAGCTTTCCGAACTGACAAGCCAGTATAAGCTGTTTGAGGAAGCATAAAACGATTTTAAAAGCTGAGATATTAAGGTTAAAATCCTTGATATCTCAGCTTTTTTATCTATCTATTTAATTTCCTGCTCCAGGTTACGAAATACAGGAGTGTCAAAAAACTCCACAATGTTAATATTCAGGCCATCACAGATCTTTTTAATTGTGGAGATGGTTGGACTCTTGCTAACGCCACAAATAATATTGTTTAGTGTTGACTGAGTGATACCTGAAATCGTTCCTAATTTGTTGAGTGTAATGCCCTTTTGGGCGCATAATTCCTCTATTCTGTCGGCTACCGCCTTACCAATTGTCATTAATATCACCCTAACTATAAATAGTTAATTCTAGTTTATACATTAGCAGCTAAAATGATTAACCAATTATGGTTGACTTTGCAATATTTTCTGATAAACTAACTATATATAGTTAATGTGATGAAGGAGGACGACTATGCCGGATTTCGAAAAAATGTATTTTCAGCTTGCCGCAAAAGTGGCCGATGCCATTGACATCCTTGTAGAAGCCCTGCAACAGGGAGAAAACGATTATATCGAGGATTCCACCCCGATTATTGCGCTTATAAAGCCAGAAGCAGAGCAAAATAACGGAGATAAGAAGTGAATATAATATTGGAAAAGAAGAACGTTAATTTTGGCGGTATAATACTCATTTTTATTGACAACATGAAAGTACGGGTGCTAAACTTTTATTAACAGAATATTTCGGATGAAGGACTCGGGAGAGATCGGACCGGCGGCATGGCGGGTCCGGCGCCGAAGGAGAAAACGCGGTAAACTCTCAGGCAAAAGGACCGGGTCTGGACGAAACTCCGGAAAGCCATTGAATTGGCACCGACGAAGCAATTCCCTTTTCAGGGGAGAATCTTTCAGGTATCACAACGGAGGCGCACTTTGGGTGCGTCTCCGTTTTTAATTTAGGGAGGTTATTATGGAAAAGAAAACGCCGCTGTATGACTGTCATGTGGATGCCGGCGCCAAAATGGTTCCATTTGCGGGGTATTTAATGCCGGTGCAATACACCGACATCATTGAGGAGCATATGGCCGTGCGTCAGAAGGCGGGAATATTTGATGTTTCCCATATGGGAGAGGTGATGATAAAAGGCCCGGATGCGCTCAAAAACATCAACTTTCTTTTGACCAACGATTTCAACGGCATGACTGACGGCAGGGTGCGCTACAGCCCCATGTGCAATCCTGCCGGCGGCGTTATTGACGACCTGCTCATCTACCGCATGGCTGAGGATAAGTACCTGATCGTCGTAAATGCTTCAAACCGCGAAAAAGACGTTGAATGGATGAAAGAACATATCTTCGGGCAGGTCAGCCTTGAGGATATTTCGGATTCCATAGCGCAGGTCGCGCTTCAGGGGCCGAGGTCTAAGACCATACTTTCGAAGCTTGCCGACGATGCCTGCATCCCTGAAAAATACTACACGTTCCTCGACAATTGCTCCGTTGCGGGAATCAAGTGCCTTATTTCCCAGACAGGTTATACCGGAGAGCACGGATATGAGCTTTACTGCGATGCCAAAGATGCGGATTCGCTCTGGAGGGCCCTGCTTGAGGCCGGAAAGGACGAGGGGCTTATTCCCTGCGGCCTCGGCGCGCGCGACACTCTCCGCATGGAAGCCGCTATGCCGCTTTACGGGCACGAAATGGACGATACCGTAAGCCCCTTGGAAACCGGACTTGATTTCGGTGTCAAAATGCAGAAGGCCGACTTCATCGGAAAGAGCGCTCTCGCGGCAAAAGGAGAGCCGAAAATCACTCGCGTCGGTTTAAAAGTCACCGGCAGGGGCATAATCCGTGAGCACTGTCTGGTATTTATCGGAGAAGAAAAGATCGGGAAAACCACATCGGGAACCTTCCTGCCGTATATGAACGGAGCATATGCGATGGCTTTGGTAGATAAGGACCGCAGCGCCGTCGGGACTTCTGTTTCCGCCGAAGTCCGCGGACGCAGGGTCGAGGCTGAGATTGTGCCGCTTCCCTTCTATAAAAAATCCTGAATAAATCAGTATAAAAGGAGAAATCAGAATGAATACGCCGAAAAATCTTAAATACTCCGAAACTCACGAATGGGTGGAATTTCTTGACGACGGAACCGCAAAAATCGGCCTTACAGATTTTGCGCAGAAAAAGCTCGGCAAGCTTGTTTTCGTAAATCTCCCGCTCGTTGGGGATGAGATCGCTGCCGGCCAGCCCTTTGGCGACGTCGAGAGCGTCAAGGCCGTTTCGGACGTTATCTCCCCCGTCGACGGCACCGTAACGGAGGTGAATGAAGAGCTGCTGGACGCCCCCGGAATGATCAACGACGAGCCCTACGGCGCGTGGCTTGTCAAGGTGTCCGTCATAGCCGGCAACGACGAGCTTATGAGCGCTGAAGAGTATGAGGAACTGTGCGCCAAGGAGGAATAGGTATGGGCCATTACCTTTCCATAACCGATGAGCAGAGAAACGAAATGCTGGACGCCATAGGCCTTTGCTCAATGGAGGAACTGTACGCCGCCGTACCCAATGAGCTTATACTGAAAGAGCCTCTCGGCCTTCCGTCAGGAATAAGCGAGCTTGAGGTTTTGCGGACAATGGAGGGTATGGCGGCTAGGAACAAAGTATTTCAGACCGTGTTCCGCGGCGCAGGCGCATACCGGCACTATATTCCGGCCATAGTAGGCTCGGTTATATCTAAAGAAACCTTTGTCACCGCTTATACTCCATATCAGGCGGAGATATCACAGGGCATACTTCAGGCTATTTTCGAGTATCAGACGATGATATGCCGGCTTACGGGAATGGATGTCTCCAACGCCTCGGTGTACGACGGCGCAACGGCTGCGGCGGAGGCCCTTGCCATGTGCCGCGACAGAAAGCGCACAAAGGCGCTCGTCAGCGCCTGCGCTCATCCCGACGTTATAAAGGTCATGCAAACCTATGGCTGGGCTGCGAACGCCGAAATAGACCTGATTCCCTCAAAGTACGGCCTTACAGATATGGACGCCCTGCGCTCAATGCTGGATGATTCGGTTTCCTGCGTATATATCGCCCAGCCGAATTTCTTCGGACTTATCGAGGACGCGGCAGGTATCGGGCAGCTCGCCCATGATGCCGGGGCAAAATTCGTTATGGCCGTTAACCCCATCGCGGCGGCGCTTCTGAAAACACCCGGGGAGTGCGGAGCCGACGTTGCGGTCGGCGAAGGCCAGCCGCTCGGTATGCCGTTATCGTTCGGCGGGCCCTATCTCGGCTTTATGGCGGCGACAGCCGCGATGATGCGGAAGCTCCCGGGACGTATCGTCGGTGAAACGCTCGATTCAGAGGGAAACAGGGCCTTTGTCCTCACGCTTCAGGCAAGAGAACAGCACATCCGCCGTGAAAAGGCGAGCAGCAACATCTGCTCCAACGAGGCGCTTTGCGCATTGACGGCCGCCGTTTACATGGCGTCCATGGGGCCTGCCGGCATAAAGGATGTCGCCGTCCAGTGCCTGTCCAAAGCGCATTATATGGCGAAAGCCGTCTCGTCTGTACCGGGCTTTGCGCTCAGGTACAAGGGCGAATTCTTCCATGAGTTCGTGACCGAATGCCCTGTTGATACAGATAGGGTAATGAAGGCTCTTGAAGAAAATGGCATACTCGGCGGCCTGCCCTTGTCAGACGGCGGAATTCTTTGGTGCGCTACCGAAATGAACACGAAAAACGAGATTGATACTCTCGCAAATCTATTAAAGGAGGAGGCCTGCAAATGAAACTGCTGTTTGAAAAAAGCGTTCCGGGCAGAAGCTCCGCCTTTCTTCCGGACTGCGATGTGCCGATCGTATCTCTTTCTGCGGAGCTTACGCGGGAAAAAGATGCGCTTTTGCCGGAGCTTTCGGAGAACGATATCAGCCGCCACTATTCCGGGCTTGAACGCAGGGCTTACGGCGTTAATAACGGTTTTTATCCGCTCGGCAGCTGCACGATGAAATATAACCCCAAAATAAACGAGAAGACCGCCTCGCTCGGCGGCTTTATGGATATTCATCCTCTTCAGCCGGTTTCGACGGTTCAGGGCAGTCTTGAGGCGCTTTTATTAACGGAAAGAATTCTCTGCGAGATAACCGGCATGGACGCGATGACCCTCCAGCCCGCCGCCGGCGCGCACGGCGAATTTACAGGAATGCTGCTTATAAAGAAATACCACGAACAGCGCGGCGAAGGCAAAAAGCGTACCAAGGTCATCGTGCCGGACTCAGCGCATGGCACAAACCCAGCTACCGCCGCGATGTGCGGTATGACGGTCGTCAGCATCCCCTCCGGCGGGGACGGCTGCGTCGATCTCGAAAAGCTGCGCGGAGCCGTCGGAGAGGATACCGCCGGTCTTATGCTTACAAATCCCAATACGCTCGGTATTTTTGATAAAAACATTCTTGAGATAACGAAAATTGTCCATGATGCGGGCGGGCTTTGCTATTACGACGGGGCGAACCTCAACGCCATAATGGGAATCGTCCGTCCCGGCGACATGGGCTTTGACTGCGTCCACCTCAATCTCCACAAGACATTTTCGACACCGCACGGGGGCGGCGGTCCGGGAGCGGGCGCCGTAGGCTGCAAGGCCGATCTCGCGCCCTATCTGCCAGAACCGGGCATTTGCTTCCGTGACGGGCAGTTTTCCTTTGAGGCTGACTGCCGGCAGAGCATAGGAAAGGTCAAGGCGTTCTGCGGCAACTTCTTGGTATGCGTTCGGGCGCTTACCTATTTGCTCACGCTGGGCAAGGAGGGCATCCCTGAAGCTGCAAAACACGCGGTGCTTTCGGCTAACTATCTTAAAACGCGGTTGTCAGAAAAATATACGATGGCAAACGGCGGTATTTGCATGCACGAGTTCGTGATGACGCTCGAGCATGAGGCAAAAGAAAAGAATGTGACCGCAATGGATATTGCTAAGTCGTTGCTTGATCAGGGCATCCATCCGCCCACGATGTATTTCCCGCTCATTGTACATGAGGCGCTTATGGCGGAGCCGACCGAAACCGAGGGAAAGGAGCTTCTGGACGAGGCGGCGGACATTTTCCTCAAAGTCTATGACGAGGCGATGGAGAATCCTGAAAAGGCCCGTGCCTGCCCGGTTGCAGCCGCTATCCGCCGTCCGGACGAGGTCGAGGCGGCACGCAATCCGCGTCTGTGCTGGAACCCCGGCGAAGAATAATATACCGCTTAGTTAAGGAGAGAATCTGATGCCCCAAAAGTATGATCTTGTTGTGATCGGCGCAGGGCCGGGAGGCTACACGGCGGCGATATCGGCGGCCCAGCGCGGAATGAAGGCCGCAATAGTGGAATCCCGCGAAACAGGCGGTACCTGCCTGAACCGCGGCTGCATTCCGGCGAAAACGCTTTTGCACTCTGCAAATTTATATCGTGAAATGAAAAATGCCGAAAGCGCTGGTGTTTTTGCCGAAAAGCTCAGCTATGACATGGATGCCATTTACCGCCGCAAGGACGAGGTCGTGACCGGCATAAGAGAGGGCATCGAATCGCTTATAAAGGCAAACAAAATAGACTTTTACAGCGGCAGGGCAAAGATTATCTCCTCGCAGGAAGTGTCTGTGGCGGGACCTGATGCGGACGAGATGCTTAATACAAACAGAATACTTATTGCCACGGGAGCCGTTCCTTCCCGTTTGCCGATCGAGGGGATCGGTTTGCCCGGCGTTGTCACAAGCGACGAACTGCTTGAAGGAAGGGCGGTCGATTACAGGAGCATTATTATTATCGGCGGCGGCGTAATAGGTACGGAGTTTGCCTCGGTTTTCAGCGCGCTCGGCTGCGAGGTCACGATAATTGAGGCCGCCGACCGCATTGTCCCGACGCTGGACCGCGA
>JAJUHD010000093.1 GCA_029268085.1 Bacillota bacterium
CGGTTTAATTATAAGGGAGGATAATAATATTATGGAGAAGGTATCCGGTTTTGAAAAATTCGCGTACAGTATGGGCGCGTTCGGCCAAAATTTCGCTTATGCGATAATGTCCTCGTACCTGATGATCTTTTATACAGACAGCTTCGGTATGGCCGCCAAAGCCGCGGGAACATTGTTTCTCGCCGCAAGGATATGGGACGCAATAATCGACCCGTTTATCGGGCTTCTTATCGACAGAACAAATCTCAAATCAGGCAAATTCCGTCCGTTCATTCTGATTGGCGGCGTACTGGCGGGACTGTTCACCGTTCTCTGCTTCTTTAACCCGAACTTGGGCCTCACCGGAAAAATGATATACGCTTACATTACATATATCATCTGGGGTACGACCTACGGCCTTATGGATGTGCCTTACTGGTCCATGGCTCCCTCAATGACGATCGACCCGGCGGAGCGTACAAAGATCGTTTCAATTCCCAAGATAACAGCAACGCTTGGCACGCTTCTGGTAAGCGTTCTCACCATCCCGCTTGTCAAGGCAATCGGCGGCGGCGACGATTCCAAGGGCTATTTTGGAACCGCGCTTATATTTGGCATCATCTGCGCGGGCGGCGCCGTGACGGCCGCGGTCTGGACGAAGGAGCGTGTGAAAATAGAGAAAAAGCAAGGCGAAAAGTTCATCGATTCCGTTTATGTTGTGTTCAAGAACCGGCCTTTGCTCCTTCTCCTTGCCATGAATATACTTACCGGCGCCGCCCTGACGATAAAGCAGACGATCGTAACATATTATTTTAAATACAATATCGGAAATGAAGATCTGATACCCTATTTCGCGCTTGCCGGCCTCATTCCGATGCTGATTGCAATGGTTCTTTCGCCGGCGGTCTCCAAAAAGATAGGGAAAAAGGCTACCGCCATATGGGGCGGAATCATCGGTGCTGTGTTCAGCGCGGCCGTTTATTTCGTTCAAAGCAATCTGATCCTTTTGTTTGTCTTCAACTCCCTCTCTTTGCTCGGAAACGGTGTTATGATGGTGCTTACGCTGTCCATGATGTCGGACACCGTTGAGTATGCGGAATGGAAAACCGGCAAGCGCTCCGAAAGCATTATTTTCTCCTTCGGGACATTTACCAACAAGCTCTCCGGTGCCGTCGGCGGCGCTCTGACGGGCTACTGGCTTAATCTTGTCGGTTATGTTCGCAATGTGCCTCAGACCCCAACCTCATTGAACGGCATCAATATGATGATCTCGTGGGCTCCGGCCGTCGGGCTTCTGGCTATGGCGGTTATTATGATGTTCTACGATCTTACGGAGGAGCGCCACGCCGAGATACTCAAGGAGCTTGAGGCAAGGAAAACGAAAAACATCTGATTTTTCTGTTGTAAAAGAGATAAATACAGATATAATATATTTTTATTGTATGTTTAGTTAACCTGCTGCATGGAGTTTTTAAATGGGGTAAATATTTACGACATCGCAAAGAAAACAGGGCTGTCCGTCGTTACGGTATCGCGCGTTCTCAACAACAATCCGAATGTGCGGGAGAGCAACAGGCTGAAGGTTGAAGCGGCCATGAAGGAACTGGATTACAGACCGAACGCTGCGGCAAGGATACTTTCCAGCGGTAAGACGTCGATGGTTGCCGTGGTTGTCCCAAACCTTATGGATGCCTTCATTATCCAGGTGCTGTCAGCTATTGAAAGAGAGCTTAAAGCAAGCGGGATGTTCATGGTAGTCGCGACTGCAGCTGACGATACGGAATTTGCGGACAGCATTTACGCTTCTCTGTTCATGGAGGGCCGGGTAGACGGTATACTCATTCTGTCCCCGATTTATGATAACGGATACTATTTCGAGCTTAAGAAAAGGAATATTCCCTTTGTCCTGCTCGACAGGGAGCAGGTCGAGCTGCAGGTTCCTTCGGTGTCGGTTGATAATTTTTACGGCGGCTATGAGGCGACGATGAGCCTCATTAGGGGCGGATATAAAAAAATAGCCCACATAACCGGCTCCGAGTGCTTCCAGAGCAGCAGCGAAAGGCTGAACGGATACCTGAAAGCCCTTGAGGACAGCGGGCTGGAAGCGGGCGAGGGTATGGTTGTAAAAGGCGATTTCACTCCAGCCTGCGGCTTCAATGCCGTTTCGGATTGGCTGCGTGACGGGAATCTGCCGGACGCTGTTTTTGCCGCCGACGACAACACCGCGTTCGGCGTCCTGAACGCCGCTCAGATAAACGGTATTCCCGTTCCCGGCAGGCTTGCCGTTATCGGATACGACGACCACCCGTATGCGTCAATGCTTTTTCCAAAGCTCAGCACCGTTAAGCAGCCGACCGAGGAGATGGGCGTTTCATGCGTGAATATGCTCATGGACATCGTCGACGGCAAACCGAAGCGGAATATGAGAATAATACTCAAGCCTACGGTAGTCCTCCGCGAAACGACTAGGAATTAGCTTTAATTTTTATAAATAGTCCCGCAACAATTCTGTAAAAAGGCGGCATGGTCAGAAAGCGCTGATCGTGCCGCCTTTTTTATGCCTGTCTCACAGTTAATACTAGTGCAAGAGGGTAAAATTACTGCTTTTCTCCAAATCTTTGTTATAATATTGACAAAGTCCTAAATCGGTACTACAATATCGATAACAGGATATCGATATTGTAGTACCGATAAGCAAAGAGATTTATATGATAAATTCAGCGCTTTTCGAATACGAGGGTCTTCTTTCACGCATGATAGAAAACAAGTCATCTAAATCTCCGATATCTTCAGAGCTTATAATATAACAACCAGAGGTGGAACACATGAAAAAGAGAAAGGAACATGAAATTGTGGAGAGCGTTGAGTCCTTGCAGGAGACTTTGCTCGAAGTACGCAAAGCCCAGAGCTGCTTTGCGGCGTTTTCACAGGAGCAGGTTGACCGGATTTTCAAGGCTGCCGCAACAGCGGCCAACAAAGCCAGAATCCCGCTCGCGAAAATGGCGGTCGAAGAGACAGGCATGGGAGTTGTGGAGGATAAGGTCATAAAGAACAATTATGCCGCCGAGTATATTTACAATGCATACAAGGACGTAAAGACCTGCGGCGTCATCGAGGAAGACAGGCAGTACGGCATTAAAAAAATAGCGGAGCCGGTCGGAGTAATTGCGGCGGTTATCCCTACGACGAACCCGACCTCAACAGCGATATTCAAGCTGCTGCTTGCGCTGAAAACGAGGAACGGCATAATTCTCAGCCCGCACCCAAGAGCCAAGCTCTGCACGATTGCTGCTGCGAAAATCATACTGGATGCAGCGGTTGAAGCCGGTGCGCCGGAGGGTATCATCAGATGGATAGATGTTCCGAGCCTTGAACTGACAAATGCGCTGATGAGGGAAGCGGACATTATTCTCGCGACAGGCGGACCCGGAATGGTCAAGGCGGCATATTCCAGCGGCAAGCCCGCAATCGGCGTCGGACCCGGAAACACGCCGGCAATCATTGACGAGAGTGCGGATATTATACTTGCCGTCAGCTCAATAATCCACTCCAAGACCTTTGACAATGGCGTCATCTGCGCGTCCGAGCAGTCCGTAATCGTTCTGGAAAAGGTCTATGAACAGGTCAAAAAAGAGTTCGCGTATCGCGGATGCCATTTCCTTAACCCAGAGGAGCTTGAGAAGGTCAGAAAGACCATAATAATCAACGGCGCGCTGAACGCGAAGATTGTAGGTCAGAGCGCACACAAAATAGCTGCGCTTGCCGGCGTCGCAGTACCCGAAAGCACGAAAATACTGATTGGCGAAGTCGAATGTGCGGATCAGACAGAAGAATTTGCACACGAAAAGCTCTCTCCCGTACTGGCAATGTACTGCGCGAAAAACATTAACGATGCTTTTGAAAAAGCGGAAAAGCTAGTCGTTGAAGGCGGCTATGGTCACACTTCTTCCATCTATCTGAATGCCGAAACAGAAAAGGCAAAGCTCGATGAATTCTCAGCCCGGATGAAAACCTGCCGTATCCTTATAAACACCCCGGCCGCTCACGGCGGCATCGGCGATCTATATAACTTTAAGCTCGCTCCCTCGCTGACCCTCGGCTGCGGAAGCTGGGGCGGAACCAGCGTTTCGGACAATGTCGGCGTGAAGCACCTTCTTAATATCAAAACCGTTGCCGAGAGGAGAGAAAATATGCTATGGTTCAGAGCGCCTGAAAAGGTATATATAAAGAAAGGCTGCCTGCCGGTAGCGCTGGATGAGCTCGGCACGATAATGAAAAAGAAAAAAGCGTTTATCGTAACGGACAGCTTCCTCTACGAAAACGGCTATACCAAACCTATCGAAAGAAAGCTGGACGAAATGGGTATCACCCACACGACGTTTTCCGACGTCGCGCCGGATCCGACGCTTGCCTCCGCAAAAGAAGGCGCTGAGCAGATGACGCGGTTTGCCCCAGACGTAATTATCGCCGTCGGCGGCGGCTCGGCAATGGACGCTGCAAAGATCATGTGGGTTCTCTATGAGCATCCCGAGGCCGATTTCATGGACATGGCAATGCGCTTTATGGATATACGCAAGAGAGTTTATACATTCCCGAAGATGGGCGAAAAGGCATATTTTGTCGCAATACCGACTTCTGCGGGAACCGGATCCGAGGTAACGCCGTTCGCGGTCATAACCGATGAAACGACCGGAGTCAAGTATCCGCTTGCGGACTATGAGCTCATGCCGAAGATGGCGATAGTTGACGCGGACCTGATGATGAACGCGCCAAAAGGCCTGACGAGCGCTTCCGGCATAGATGCCGTTACGCACGCGCTGGAAGCATATGCGTCAATCATGGCGACAGATTATACCGACGGACTCGCGCTCCGCTCACTGAAGATGATTTTTGAGTATCTTCCCCGCGCTTACGACAATGGGCCAAGCGACCCCGTCGCCCGCGAAAAAATGGCAAATGCCGCGACTATGGCGGGTATGGCGTTCGCAAACGCTTTCCTCGGCGTTTGCCACTCCATGGCGCACAAGCTTGGAGCCTTCCACCACCTGCCGCACGGAGTTGCAAACGCTCTTATGATCGACGAGGTGCTGAGATTCAATGCATCCGAAGCGCCAGTAAAAATGGGAACCTTCTCGCAGTACGGTCACCCTCATGCTCTCGCCCGCTACGCGGAAATCGCCGATTATCTCGGCGTCAAAGGGAGCACTGATGAGGCAAAGCTTGAGGGTCTGATCAAGCTGATTGATGAGCTGAAAAAGAAAGTTGGTATCAAACCGACTATCCGAGACTACGTACCGAATGAGGAGGACTTCCTGTCAAGACTGGACGAAATGGTCGAGCAGGCGTTTGACGACCAGTGCACGGGAGCAAATCCGCGTTATCCGCTGATGAGCGAAATAAAGCAGATGTATCTGAACGCATACTATGGCAAGTAAGGAGGAAGCGCTATGAATTTAAAGGATGATCAGATAATTGCCGCCAGAGCCACTAAAAAAATATATCGTGACGGTAACAGAGTGATAAAATTGTTCGACGAATCCTATTCAAAGGCTGACGTTCTAAACGAAGCGCTGAATCAAGCGCGGGTGGAGGAAACCGGGCTGCACATTCCCAAACTCTTAGAGGTGCTGAAAATCGATGGGAAGTGGGCTATCGTTTTAGAATATATCGCGGGAAAAACGCTCCAGCAGCTGATGGACGAAAATCCTGAAAAACAGGACGAGTATCTTGAGCTTTTTGTAAATTTGCAGATGGAGGTGCATTCCAAGGAAGCACCGCTGCTCACGCTGCTCCGAGACAAAATGAACCGCAAAATCAGCGCTACGACACTGGATGCAACCACGCGCTACGAGCTGCATACGCGCCTCGATGGAATGCCGAAGCACAAAAAGGTGTGTCACGGAGATTTTAATCCATCCAATATCATCATTTCGGAGGACGGAACTCCATATATCCTTGACTGGTCGCACGCAACACAGGGAAACGCCTCCGCAGATGTGGCAAGAACCTACCTTCTGTTTTGTCTGAACGGTGATACTGCGCTGGCGGACAAATATATTAATCTGTTCTGCAAAAAGAGCGATACCGCGAAGCAGTATATCCAGAAATGGATCCCCATTGTTGCGGCATCTCAATCCGTAAAGGGCAAGCCTGAGGAGAGGGAATTCCTTTTGCACTGGATTGACGTCGTCGAATATGAATAGCTTCTTGGCCGGAAAAACGCTTTTCAAATTAAAATTATATATGACAGACTGAAAAAAGTAATCCCACGGGTTTTCCGTGGGATTACTTTAATACTATGAATTTAATAGAGTTCAAATTGTGAAACTGCATTTTTCAGGCGGCCGGCCTGTCCTGACAGCTGCGCACTGGCCGCAGCGTTTTCTTCAGAGGTAGCTGAATTCATTTGTACAACCGCTGACACCTGTTCTATACCGGTTGAAATCTGAGAAATAGCAGCAGCCTGTTCTTGAGCCTGAGCTGATATAACTTCAACCAATTTGCCGACTTCGTCAGATTTTGAGGCAGCTTCAGCGAAGCCTGCACTTGTCTTATTTACAAGCGCCACTCCTTTTTCAACAGCTTCCATGGAACTCTCAATAAGAGCTGCCGTGCTCTTCGCGGCCTCCGCTGATTTTTGTGATAAATTACGAACTTCGTCGGCAACGACCGCAAAGCCTTTGCCCGCAGTTCCTGCTCTGGCAGCTTCAACCGCCGCGTTTAGAGCGAGAATGTTGGTTTGAAACGCAATATCATCGATAGCTTTGATAACCTTGCTGATACTGCTGGAAGTGGCAGAAATCTCGTTCATGGCCTGACGCGCAAGCTCCATATCACTTACACTGTCGTGCATTATTTCCCCTGCATCCGCGGATAACTTCATTGCCTTTTCGGCGTTCTCAGCATTCTGGGCAATACGCTGCGAAACTTCGGCAACGGAAGCGGAAAGCTCCTGAATGCTGCTTGCCTGCTCGGTTGCGCCTTGAGCCAGAGACTGTGCACCGGACGAAATAACATTGGCACCATCATCTACCTGCTCGGCGGTTTCAGCTATTTCAGTAAGCGCAGTATTAAGAGCATTGGAAATGCCAAGAAGACCTTCTTTGATAACTGCAAATTCTCCGAAGTAGTCCTGCTTAAGGTCGATTCGCATATGTCCGCGAGCCATAGCGCTTAAAACTTCTGCAATTTCCGTAATGTAATCAACATATCCGCGCAGACGCATAACGACGTTATCTGTTGCTCCGCAAAGCTGCCCCAGCTCATCCTTAGCAATACGTTTTTTATCTACATTGACTGAAAAATCACCGTTTGCCAGTCTTTTGTTAACGTCTGTAATATATTTTAAGTTAACGCTGATATAACGAACAAGCACAAGCGCAAAAGCACCAACGAAAACGGTCATTATACAAAAGGCGATTATAAATTTAATTATTTTTGAGGTTATTTGATTACTATAATTTTTACTGTAGTACTCACCGTACTCATCCAGCAATTCACCCATAAGATTTATTGAATTGCGAGTTTCTGAAAAATAGGCTAAATGTGTACTCATATCGCCGTTTTTTGTGTTGTTGTCATAGGATTTTTTCCAGAGTTCAAAATTAGCGGAAAAGCTTTCATACAGCTCCTTTAGCGTCACACCCTCGGTTGAGTGCTTATATGTGCTATAAAGCGCGGTGTCTGCTTTCACATTGTCGATTGCAGCGGTAACCCTGTCATATGTTTGCTGTACGTTTTCATCGAAATCATTAAGCAGGGCTGAGCGATCTTCCTCGGTAAGCTCCGTTGAAATATAAAGCTTTTGCTCTGAGTATGCAGCCTGATAAAAATCCCTGTCAGCATTTAATATAGAAGATGTGCTGACTAATATTTCGTCATAAAACGTAGTTTTTGATGATTTAAATATGCTTCTCGACTGTATGGCAAACATCGCAACCGCTAAAATGGACAGCAAGAGTAGCGGCACTACTAATAGTGTAAACTTTAAAGATATTTTTGCGTTTTTCATTTTATCTCTCTCCTTCTTCATAACATGTACAAAACGATAATCTATCTTTGATCTGCTTTTTCTATAAATTAATTATGCTACGAAACACTCTTTAACTAAAACCTCAAGCATCCCACAGCAACAATTCAGCTTCCACTGTTTATGTGTTAATATTATCGCATTTGCAGCAATAATTTTTGGATAAGTAAGTAATTTCTTCTTTTCATTCTTAAATATGTGGATTATACTCAAATGTGGAACATATTTCATAACTTATCGAAAACTCAGGCATTAAAAACTTTTATCGGAGAAAATAGGAGGAGTACTTATGGCAGTAAGACAAAATCTAATCGAATTGTGCAAAAAAATCAGCAACGGGCACTACACTATCGACGAAAATTGCGCGGAGTACAAGGCTTTTGAGAAATGGATGACGGATGACCAAATCACTGTCCTTATGGCCATGGATCTTTTGGCGCCTGCATTTCCGGAAAGCGTCGCTGAAGCAACAGGATTTTCGGAAGAAAAGACTCTTGAGATTCTGCGCGGACTGGCGGATATCGGCGTTGTAGCCAAGGTTGAGAAGTACGGCATGGAGGTATTCATGCTGCTGGTTTATGCGCCTGGAATCTTCGAGTTCATGCTTGTTAACGAGAAATTCTGCGAGGAGCATCCAGAAGTCCCGGTGTCTTTCGCAGGACACGCCACAAAGTCTATGGAAGGCTACATCGAACGGGTGCCCATGGGTGCTGGCGTCATGCGAACAATCCCGGTTGAAAAAGCAATTCCCAATGATGTTGAGCAGGCTGATTTTGAACGTGTGAGCACCTATATAGAAGCTAACAAAAATCATATTGCAGTCCTGCCATGCCAGTGCCGACGCGTGCGCCGCTTTATGAATGAAGGCGCAGGAGATCTTGAGGCAGGTATGTGCTTCTTCCTCGGAATGGCTGCGGATATGTTTATCGCCAACGGCCGCGGCCAAAAAATCAGCAAAGAAGAAGCCTATGAGAAACTCGAATACTTTGAAAAGCTCGGCTGTGTACACCAGATTACCACCCTAAACAAGGGCGTTTCCGTTGCGATTTGCAACTGCTTGCCGGGCACTTGCCTCGCGCTCGGTGCAACTCAATACTTCAACACGCCTGATGCATCCCGCAGCAACTATGAGGCTGAGGTGGATAAGGAAGCCTGTGTAGCCTGCGGGCAGTGCGTTGAATACTGTCCCAACAATGCGCTAAAGCTCGGGCAGAAGCTCTGCACTGAGAAACCCATTGAATACAAGTTTGCAGACCTTCCCAGAGATACAGAGTGGGGACCGGAGAAGTGGAATCCCAACTACCGTGAGAACCGCGAGAACGTCGTGCCAACCGGAACGGCTCCCTGTAAAACTGCCTGCCCGGCACACATTGCCGTTCAGGGGTACATAAAGCTGGCAGCTCAGGGCAAGTATCTTGATGCGCTGGAGCTAATTAAAAAGGAGAACCCGTTCCCTGCAATCTGCGGACGTATTTGCCCCCACAACTGCGAGAGCGAATGTACCCGCGGCGATATTGACGAAGCCATTGCAATTGACGAGATCAAGAAGTTTATCGCCGACCAAGAACTTCGTGCAGACAAACGCTTTATTCCTGAAAAGCTTCACGATTACGGCAAGCCAATAGCCATCGTTGGCTCAGGCCCCGCAGGACTTTCCTGCGCATACTATCTTGCGGCTGACGGCTATAAGGTCACGGTATTTGAGAAGGAAGAAA
>JAJUHD010000094.1 GCA_029268085.1 Bacillota bacterium
ATTCCTAAAATAACGGCAAAGAAAAACGCGAACAAAACGGCTGTCAATAACGCCTATGTTGTCCGCGCGCTTATGATAATACTAAAACCGATTGTATTCATCGTGGTTTCGCTGATCCGCCTTATAACTAAGCCGCTGAAGGGCGAAAAGCCCGCCGACGAGCAGGAAGCGGCGGTTGAGGAGCTGTTCTCAATCATCGAAACGGTGGAAGACGAAGGAGTTATCGATGAGGACCGGAGCGAGCTTCTTCAGGCAGCTCTGGACTTTTCTGAAATCTCAGCGAGCGAGGTTATGACGAGCAGGGTCGACATGGTTTCAATCGATATCGACGACGACTGGGACGAAATACTCGAGACGATCGACAAGTCACCCTATTCACGGTTGCCCGTCTATGAGGACAGCATCGACAATATAATCGGTGTGCTGTACCTGAACCATTTCTTCAAAGCCATAAACGGTACAGGAAAAATCGATTTAAAGCCGCTTCTTATCAAGCCGTGCTTTGTATACAAGACCGTAAGACTTCCCGCCGTCCTTGCGGAGATGCGCAAAAACAGGACGCACCTTGCCATCGTGACAGACGAATACGGCGGCTCGATGGGCGTCGTCTCAATGGAGGATGTCCTTGAGGAGCTTGTCGGCGATATATGGGACGAAACAGACCCGGTCGAGCCGGAGATCATCGAGCACGACGAGAACCTTTTTGAGCTCGACGGTGATATGAATATCTCGGACTTTCTCGAAATGATAGACCGCAGCGAGGACAGCTTCGAGTCTGACAGCGCCACCGTCGGCGGCTGGACAATCGAGAATTTTGGACGTTTTCCCGAGGTCGGAGAGAGCTTCACATTTGAAAATCTCATGATAACGGTGCTTGAAGTCTCCGGTCAGCGAGTGGAAAAGGTCCTGCTCCATATTGATAAGAAAAAGGACTGAGCAATGGAAACTGACGGCGAGAGTAAGATGGTTTTGCCGCAATCAGCGATAACCGTATTATAAGCATAATGTTAAAGGCCTCACATGATGTGAGGCCTTTAACACTATCTATGCTTTTATCTTATAAGCGCAGGAAACGTTTTTATTTTTTGTGCTTCTTTTTCAGAGGCGTTTCTGCAGAGTTAATGGTTTCTCCCGTCGCTCTCGCGAATTCACGCAGAAGCTGCTTCTGCGCCTCACCCAGATTCTCTGGCGTTACGACTCTGACGGTAACGAATTCATCGCCGCGGCCCTTTCCGCGGATATAGGGTATGCCTTGTTCCCTGAGGCGGAAGGTGGTACCGGTCTGAGTGCCTTCGGGAATGGAGTATTTGACCTTGCCTTCGAGCGTGGGTATCTCGACCTCGGCGCCGAGCGCTGCCTGCACGAAGGATATCGGCATGGTATACAAAATGGAGGAGCCGTCGCGTTTAAAGAGAGGATGGGGGCGAACGCTGACTGTTACGAGCAGGTCGCCCGTAGGTCCGCCATTCTTGCCCGCGCTGCCGAGCCCGCGCAGAACTATGGTCTGCCCATCGTCAATACCGGCGGGTATGTTGGCGGATACCTTGCGCTGTCTGCGGATCGAACCCGCGCCGCGGCAGGCTTCGCAGGGCTGGTGTATGATCTTGCCCGTACCCCTGCAGCGAGGACAGGTGGTGGTCGTGGAGATTATCCCGAAGGGGGAACGCTGCTGCTGCTGGACCATGCCGCTGCCCTTGCAGTCTGGGCAAATCTCTGCTGTCGTACCGCGTGCGCAGCCCGTGCCTTTACAGTCGGGGCATTCCTCGATGCGAGCAACGCTGAGTTCCTTTTCACAGCCGAAAGCCGCTTCCTCAAAGCTTACAGATATGCCCGTGCGGACATTTTCGCCGCGCATCGGGCCGTTCTGCTGACGCTGCCTTCCGCCGCCGAAGATACCGCCGAAAAGATCGCCGAGGTCTCCGAAAATGTCGCCGAAATCAAACCCTGTACCGCCCATTGAAGGGTCAAAGGCGGCATGGCCGAACTGATCGTATTTTGCCTTTTTATCGGGATCGGATAAGACCGCATAGGCTTCGGCGATCTCCTTGAAGCGCGCCTCAGCCGCGGCATCGCCGGGGTTTAAGTCCGGATGGTTCTCCTTTGCAAGCCTTCGGTATGCTTTTTTTATGTCGGCGTCCGTGGCGCTTTTGCTAAGCCCCAGAACTTCGTAATAATCCCTTTTGTCTGCCATAAGTAGAGTACCTCTCGCGCAGAAAATTTTCTCGGCTCAAGGGCGCACATATGTGCGCCCTTGAGTACAATATATTCATTCTATTTCTTTTTGTTATCGTCGTCAACCACTTCGTAGTCTGCGTCGTAATATTGACCGCTCTGCCCGCCGTGATCATGGCTGCAGTTTCCGTTGCCGCCGCAGTCGCAGTTCGGGTCGCCGCAGCCGCCCTGTGCGCCGGTCTGGGAATAGAGCTTTTCACTGACCTTGTAGAAAGCCTGTGTAAGCTCCTCGGTCGCGGCCTTGATGGAAGCGGTATCCGTTCCGGAAAGAGCAGTCTTAAGCTTTGCCAAAGCCGCTTCAACTTCAGATTTGTCTGCCGGAGCGAGCTTATCGCCCATCTCAGAGAGAGTCTTTTCGGTCTGATAGACCATTTGGTCGCCCTGATTGCGGATATCGACCTCTTCCTTGCGCTTTGCGTCTTCCGCCGCATACTGCTCAGCTTCCTTGATCGCCTTTTCGATATCCTCCTTGGAGAGGTTGGAGGACGCGGTGATCGTTATGTGCTGCTCCTTACCTGTACCCATATCCTTTGCGGATACGTTGACAATACCGTTGGCATCAATATCAAAGGTGACTTCGATCTGGGGAACGCCGCGGCGGGCAGGAGCGATACCGTCAAGGTGGAAACGCCCGAGGCTCTTGTTGTACTGTGCCATTTCGCGCTCGCCCTGGAGGACGTTTATTTCAACGCTGGTTTGGTTATCGGCGGCAGTGGAGAAAATCTGGCTCTTCTTGGTGGGAATCGTGGTATTGCGTTCAATGAGCTTTGTGCAGACGCCGCCGAGGGTCTCTATGCCCAGAGACAGCGGGGTGACATCAAGGAGCAGAATGCCTTCGACATCGCCGCCGAGAACGCCGCCCTGAATGGCTGCGCCGACCGCAACGCATTCATCGGGGTTGATGCCCTTGAAGCCCTCTTTGCCGGTTAGAGTCTTGACCATTTCCTGAACTGCGGGGATACGGGTCGAGCCGCCGACGAGAAGAACCTTTGAGAGCTCGCCTGCTGAAAGTCCCGCATCGGAGAGAGCCTGACGGACAGGACCGACTGTTTTTTCGACGAGGTGGTGAGTCAGCTCGTTAAACTTTGCCCTTGTGAGTGTGACATCGAGGTGCTTCGGACCGCTTGCGTCGGCAGTTATATAAGGAAGGTTTATGTTTGAAGTGGTTACGCCCGAAAGCTCGATCTTTGCCTTTTCGGCGGCTTCCTTGAGGCGCTGCATAGCGACTCTGTCTGTGGAGAGGTCGATGCCCTCTGTCTTCTTGAACTCCTCGATGAGGTACTTTGTAACGCATTCGTCAAAATCATCGCCGCCCAGACGGTTGTTGCCGGCTGTCGCGAGAACTTCGATAACGCCGTCGCCGATCTCAAGGACTGAAACGTCGAAGGTGCCGCCGCCGAGGTCGTAGACCATGATCTTCTGGTCCGACTCCTTATCGATACCGTATGCAAGCGCCGCTGCCGTCGGCTCGTTGATGATACGCTTTACGTCGAGGCCGGCGATACGTCCCGCATCCTTGGTTGCCTGACGCTGCGCGTCGGTAAAATACGCGGGAACGGTGATGACGGCTTCGGTGACGGTGGAGCCGAGATAGGCTTCTGCGTCGGCCTTCAGCTTTTGAAGTATCATCGCGGAGATTTCCTGCGGAGTGTAGGACTTGTTGTCCACGGTGACCTTGTAGTTTGAGCCCATTTCACGCTTTATGGAGCTGATCGTGCGGTCGGGGTTCGTGACTGCCTGACGCTTTGCAACCTGTCCGACCATACGTTCGCCTGTCTTTGAAAACGCAACGACCGAAGGAGTGGTCCTGTTGCCCTCAGCGTTTGCGATGACGACGGGTTCGCCGCCTTCCATAACGGCTACGCAGCTGTTCGTTGTGCCTAAATCTATTCCAATAATTTTACCCATTGTGAATTCCTCCTGATATATGAATATATGGAATTAATATGTTTCCGCTATAAATTTTTATGGGGGTATTTTTACCTGATGAATGTTTAATTTGCAACTTTTACAACACTGCAGCGGATGACCTTGTCGCCGAGCTTGAAGCCTTTCTGAAATTCCTCAGCGATAACGCCCTCGCCAAGGCTTTCGTCTTCAACATGCATCACGGCGTTGTGGATCTCCGGGTCAAATTTCGTGCCTGCGCACGCATCGATCTCACATATTCCAAGCTTCTCAAAGATATCCTTAAGCTGAGTCATTATCATTTCTATACCGCGGCTGTAGGCCTCGTCAGTCGTCTCCTGTTTCAGCGCTCGCTCGAGGTTATCGTAAACGGGCAGGAACTTTGTGACTGTGTCGGCGCGGACGTCGGTATATATGTTTTCGCGCTCCTTCTGGCTGCGCTTGCGAAAGTTATCGTATTCCGCGAGCATCCTCAGATATTTATCCTTTTCGGCTGCAAGCTCTTCCTGCACCTTTTTAAGCTCTTCGGCCGTTTTGTCCTTCGACTTCTCCGCTTTTTTTTCGGACTTCGTTTCTTCGGCTTTTTCAACCGTTTCCGGAGATTTTTCCGCCGCCAAGTCTTCTTTTTCCTCTTTTGGGTCAGATGTCTTCTTTGTGCTCATCTATATTCATCTCCTTTATCTGTAGCTTCTCAAAACCTCGGGGCGCCTCCGGCATACCCAAAAGGTGGCTCAGCCCATCGGCAATGTAGCGAAGCTTTGCTGCTACGCCTGAATAGTCCATGCGCGTCGGGCCTACTACGCCGATTATTCCCTTCATATTGTCCCCCGCATTATATCGGGCTATGACGACGCTTGAATCCTTCAGCTCCTTGGCAACGTTTTCGGGACCGATGATGACCTGAATGTCGTCGTCCTCACCGCTGTCCGGCAGACCGAGAAGATGCTCGCTTTCGGTAAGATAGCTCATGACCTCATGAGCCTTGTCGGGATCGCGGAACTCTGGAAGACGCAGAAGATGCGAAGCGCCCGTAACAACAGCCTTCCCTTCCCTTGCCTTGCCGAGCGTATCGATAGCAAAGGCTGATACAACGGAAACGAGACCCATTGTGTCGCCGCAGGCACGCTCGGCGGAGCTTATCAGCGACGGAGTTATTTTGTCCTCCGAAATACCTACGAAGTTAGTGTTAAATACCGAAGCAAGCCGCTGGACCATGCCCTGATCGACAGAAAAGGGAAGATGTATCAGCTTGTTATAAACGGTATCGTTGGTAAGCATCGCGACAGCTATAAAGGTATTGACATCTACGTATATCAGATCGAAACGCTTGATCGTTGCGGCAACAGGCGCCGCGAGCGCTACGGCGGGGTAATGCGTGATGGCTGAGGCAAGCTTTCCGACATCGCTCATCAGCTTGTCAAGCTGCTTCATTTTAAGGTTGAGGCTCTCGTTTATGGCCTCCGTCTCCTCCATCGAAAGGCGCTGGCGCTCCATCAGCTCGTTGACATACAGCCTATAGCCCTTAGGTGAGGGGATACGACCCGCGGAGGTGTGGGGCTGCTCGAGAAAGCCCATTGCCGTAAGCTCCGCCATTTCGTTGCGGATTGTTGCGCTGCTTAGATCGAGTACTCCAGATTCGGCGATTGCCTTGGAACCGACGGGTTCGGCCGTCGCAATATATTCGTCAATGACGGCTGTCAGTATTTTTTTCTTACGGTCACTGATTTCCAAAGTGCGCTTCCCCCTTCAGCCGGTAATGAAGATTGGCACTCTTATCGGGAGAGTACTGGCACTCTCGCCCTCTGAGTGCTAATTTAGCACCGTGACCCTAAAAAGTCAATACTTTTAACAAACGAATTGACAGTTTATTCATATTTTGACCAAGAACTATTAATGTCGCTGTGCTTCGACAGAATAGACCGCCAATTTTTATTTGCCGAAATATGAAAAATGTTCTTGCAATTGTGATTATGTTCTGCTATTATTATAAAGCTATTCGTCTGACAAATGGCTTAAATTCTAAGAGGAGGTGCAGCTAAAGATGGCAAAGTGTGAATTTTGCGGTAAGGGTGTTGCTTTTGGCATTCAGGTCAGCCACTCTCACAGACGTTCCAACCGTACATGGAAGCCCAACGTAAAGCGCGTCAAGGCCATAGTGGACGGGACACCTAAGCATGTCTACGTTTGCACCCGTTGCTTGCGCAGCGGCAATGTTACACGCGCTGTGTGAACAAACGGATACTCTTCTATGTATAAAGTATAAAGCAAAAGCGCCGCTTTCTGTAAAAGAAAGGCGGCGCTTTTGACGTTTCGCCTCAAAGGGGTATAATGTACTGGAAAACAGCGCTTGAGCGTGCTATAATACTACAATAATAAATAATTGTAGCAGTAAGGCGGGTGAAAGATATGGCGGAGGAATATTCGGTTCTGCTTTCGCAGCTTGTAAAGGAACATGAGCTGAACATTGTCAACGCTTCAAAGGACTACGAAACGGCAAGGGTATATAGTATGGCGGTAGGCAGGCCGGGACTTCAGTTCGCGGGCTTTTTCGAATACTACGATCCAAAACGAATGCTTGTTTCGGGAAAGCAGGAGCACACCTATCTTGAAAGGCTGGATCCCGAGGCAAGATATAAGGCAATCGAGGGACTTATGATGCGCAGCCCCTGCGCACTGGTGGTCTGCCATCATGTTATGCCGTTTTCAGAGCTCACGGAGCTTGCGAGAAAATACGATGTGAATGTATTCACATCCGAAATAGATACATCGGAATTCATGGCGCAGCTTATCAGCTCGCTGCATGTGCACCTTGCCCCGCGCAAGACGATACACGGAGTTCTGGTCGAGGTTTACGGAGAGGGGCTTCTTATCACAGGAGACAGCGGCATAGGAAAGAGCGAGACCGCGCTGGAGCTTATTAAGCGCGGGCACAGGCTAATAGCGGATGATGCGGTTGAAATCAGAAGGATCGCCCATAACAACCTTGTGGGAGAAGCACCGGCGCTGATCCGTCACTATATGGAATTCCGCGGTCTGGGCGTTGTGAACGCGCGCTATATTTTCGGCGTCGGCGCTGTCAAGTCGTCTCAGACCATACATCTTGTCGTAAATCTTGAAAACTGGGATGAATACAAACCCTATGACAGGCTGGGCGTCGAGTCGGAGTACGCTGAGATTCTGGGCGTCGAAGTGCCGAGCGTAACCATCCCCGTCCGTCCGGGACGGAACCTCGCAGTTATCCTTGAGCTAGCCGCAATGAACAACCGCCAGAAGAAGCTTGGCTACAACGCGGCGGAGGACCTTGAACGTATGCACGACCAGAGCGTGGACAACGGATTTATTCAGGGATTTTAACTTATTTAAGGAGCGATTATGGACGATTTCACACTCCTCATACATGAGCTTGAGAACCGTATGCCGAAGCTCGATTTGCGCGAAAACGAGCCGATGAAAAATCACTGCTCTTTTAAGATCGGCGGAGAGGCGGCCGCAATGGCGCTGCCGTCGTCGGTCGGGGAAACGGAGGAGCTGTGCCGTTTTCTCCGCGAAAAGGGCGTAAGGCCGCTTGTTATCGGAAACGGCACGAACCTTCTCGTTACGGACGCACCGCTTTGGCGCTTCGTAATAAAAATGTCGGACGGCATGGGTGCGATCGAAAGCCGCGGGGAAAACGGAGTATACGCGCTCTGCGGAGCGAGCCTTGCGAAGCTCGCCTCCGAGTGCGCTCACCTCTCGCTGACGGGGCTTGAATTTGCTCATGGTATTCCGGGAACGCTGGGAGGCGCCGCCAGCATGAACGCAGGCGCTTACGGCGGTGAGATGAAGCAGGTGATACGCTCGGTCGCGTATCTGGATAAAGACCTCATACTGCGGGAAAAAGCCGCCGAGGAGCTTGATTTTTCCTATAGGCATACCGCTTTTTCGGACACGGACGACGTCATCTTGGGCTGCTGCATACAGCTTGAACGAGGAAACAAGGATGAGATACTCTCAAGGATGCGCGAGCTTTCTGAAAAACGAAGAGCTTCGCAGCCTCTCGACAAGCCCTCTGCCGGGAGCACATTTAAAAGGCCGGCCGGCGGATACGCCGCGGCGCTTATCGAGGAGGCGGGTTTAAAGGGTTTTGCGGTCGGCGGGGCGCAGGTCTCGGAAAAGCATGCCGGCTTTGTAATTAACCGCGGCGACGCAACTTTTAAGGACGTTATCAGACTCATGGAACATATAAAGGAAACGGTATTCAGACGCACGGGAATTATGCTTGAACCAGAAGTCAAGATAATCGACAACGGCTGAAAAAGAGAGAAGGGAGCCTGGCAATGGAATTTTTGATCATATCGGGTCTATCGGGAGCGGGAAAGAGCCGTACCGCAGACATTCTTGAGGATCTTGACTATTACTGCGTCGACAATATGCCGATTGCCCTGATACCAAAATTTGCGCAGATATGCCTTGCAGCGGGCGAACGCTATGAAAAGGTTGCGCTTGTTACGGATATCCGCGAGAGGGCAAACTTTGACGAGCTTTTTGAAGTGCTCGACGGTCTTTGGGATCTCGGCTGTGATTACCGCATCCTGTTTGTTGAGGCGGATCCCGCGATAATAGTCAAGCGTTATAAAGAGTCGCGCAGACGCCATCCTCTTGCCGTTCCCGGTATCACGATCGAGGATGCGATTGCAAGCGAGATCAAGCTTCTGTCTCCGGTCAGGGAGAGGGCGGATTATGTAATAAACACATCAAACTTAACTCTAGGCCAGCTCCAGAGCGAGATATTCCGTTTTTTTGTGGGCGAGGATTCAAAAAGAAAGCTTGTCGTCAATGTCATGTCCTTTGGCTATAAGTACGGTATTCCGCTCGAATCCGACCTCGTGTTTGACGTTAGGTTCCTGCCGAATCCGTTCTATGTGGCGGAGCTTCGGGAGCTTAACGGACTGGATGAGCCCGTGAGCCGCTTTGTCATGCAGAACAGCGTTACTAAAGAGTTTATGATTAAGCTTGAGGATATGATTAAGTTCCTGCTGCCGCTCTATGTGGAGGAAGGCAAAATGAGCCTTTCCATCTCGATCGGCTGTACCGGCGGCCACCATCGTTCCGTCGCGGTCGCAAAGGCGCTTACCGACTATATAGAAAGTCTTGGCTACGCAGCACAGAATATAAACAGGGATATCCAGAAATAACGTTTTTGCATGACATAACCGGCCTGCGGCAGGTACAAAGGCCGCGGTGAATGTGAGGATTTTATGGTAAAGCAGAAAACGGAACCGTCCGTCGTTGTTATCGGCGGGGGGACAGGACTTTCAAATATGCTGAGAGGGCTCAAGCTCCGAACCAGCAAGGTGACCGCAATCGTCACGATGGCGGATGACGGCGGAAACTCCGGAAGGCTGCGCGACGAGCTTGGTATGCCTCCTCCGGGAGATGTGCGCAACTGTCTTCAAGCTCTGGCTAATACCGAGCCGACTATGGAGCAGCTTTTGGCTTACCGTTTTTCGGAGGGCGCGCTCAAAGGACAGAGCCTCGGCAACCTTTTTCTCGCCGCACTCAACGATATTTCCGGTTCCTTTTATGAGGCCGTTCAGAA
>JAJUHD010000095.1 GCA_029268085.1 Bacillota bacterium
AGACCGGCGAGATCATTGCCGAGGCGGGCGAAATGATTACCCGCGAAAAAGCCGAGGAGATCGAAAAAAGAGGCGTTATCGATGCCGTTATCAAAGCGGACGGCAAGGAAATCCGTATCTTCTCAAATGGTATGGTCGACATGGCGGCTTTTGTTGATTTCGATCCCAAAGAGATCGGGATTAAGGAAAAGGTACGCTATATAGTCCTCAAGCGCATTATGGAGGAATATAAGGGAGAGGATCTCAAGGAAGCCCTTAAGGCCAGCGTTGATGAGCTTATCCCGAAGCATATAATCGTGGACGACATTTTTTCGTCCGTTAACTACCTGCTTGGCCTTTTTTACAACATCGGCGAGCCGGACGATATCGACCATCTGGGCAACCGCCGCATCCGCTGCGTCGGTGAACTGCTGCAGAACCAGTTCCGCATCGGCTTCTCACGTATGGAGCGCGTCATACGCGAGCGCATGACGCTGCAGGATCTAGATATCGTCACTCCCCAGAGCCTTATCAATATCCGCCCCGTAACGGCGGCGATCAAGGAATTTTTCGGTTCCAGCCCGTTGTCGCAATTCATGGATCAGACGAACCCGCTTGCCGAGCTTACTCACAAGCGCCGTATGTCGGCTCTCGGCCCCGGCGGCCTTTCCCGTGAGCGCGCGAGCTTCGATGTCCGCGACGTCCACTACAGCCATTATGGCCGTATGTGCCCCATCGAGACGCCTGAAGGCCCGAACATCGGCCTAATCTCTTACCTTGCGAGCTATGCCCGCGTAAATGAATACGGCTTCCTTATCGCGCCTTACCGCAGGGTCGATAAGAAGACGCATTTTGTCACCGACGATATCGATTATCTTACTGCTGATGCAGAGGACCAGTATATCATTGCGCAGGCTACAGAGCCGCTCGACGAGAACGGCTGCCTTGCCAATGAACGTATTACCTGCCGTCACAGGGACGAAATAATTGAGGTAGACCGCGACCGCGTCGATTACATTGATATCTCTCCGCGAATGATGATCTCGATTGCAACCGCGATGATTCCTTTCCTCGAAAACGACGACGCAAACCGCGCATTGATGGGCGCAAACATGCAGCGTCAGGCCGTTCCGCTCATGATGACGGAGCAGCCTATCGTCGCGACCGGCATCGAGCACAAGTGCGCCGTGGACTCCAAGGTTGTCCTTACAGCCGACGACGGCGGTGTTGTTACGCGCGTTTCCGCAACTAACATTACGATTAAATATGACAACGGCGAGATAAAGGATCATAAGCTCATCAAGTTTGCACGAAGCAACCAGGGCACCTGCATTAACCAGCGTCCGATCGTATCGGTCGGCGACAGAGTTGAAAAGGGAGACGTCATCACAGACGGGCCGGCGACGTCGAATGGAGAGATTTCTCTCGGCAAGAACATCCTCGTTGGCTTTATGACATGGGAAGGCTACAACTACGAAGACGCCATCCTCCTGAACGAGCGCCTTGTAATGGACGACACCTTTACCTCGATCCATGTCGAGGAGTATGAATGCGACGCACGCGACACAAAGCTCGGCCCTGAGGAGATCACACGCGATATTCCGGGCGTCGGTGAAGACGCATTAAAATATCTTGATGAACGCGGCATCATCAGCATCGGCGCCGAGGTCCACAGCGGAGATATACTTGTCGGAAAAGTAACGCCCAAGGGCGAAACCGATTTGACTGCCGAGGAAAGGCTTCTGCGCGCGATCTTCGGTGAAAAGGCGAGGGAAGTACGCGATACTTCACTTAAGGTTCCCCATGGCGAATCCGGCATCATCGTGGATGTCAAGCGCTTTACTCGTGAAGCCGGCGACGAGCTCTCTCCCGGTGTAAACGAAGTAGTAAGAGTTTACATTGCTCAGAAGCGCAAAATTTCCGTCGGTGATAAGATGGCGGGCCGCCACGGCAACAAGGGCGTCGTTTCCCGCATCCTTCCGAAAGAGGATATGCCCTATCTGCCCGACGGAACCCCGCTGGATATAGTCCTGAACCCGCTGGGCGTTCCTTCCCGAATGAACATCGGACAGGTGCTTGAAGTTCACCTCGGCTATGCCGCCCACGCTCTCGGATGGAAAGTCGCAACGCCGATTTTCAACGGGGCCAACGAGCAGGAAATCCGTGAAACGCTTGAGCTTGCCGGACTCCGTCCGGACGGTAAGAGCATTCTTTACGACGGACGCACAGGCAGACCCTTTGACAACCCCGTTACGGTCGGCTATGTGTACTTCCTCAAACTCCACCATCTTGTCGATGATAAGATCCACGCGAGAAGCACAGGACCCTACAGCCTCGTTACGCAGCAGCCTCTGGGCGGCAAAGCCCAGTTCGGCGGACAGCGATTCGGCGAAATGGAAGTCTGGGCGCTTGAGGCTTACGGCGCGGCATATACCCTTCAGGAGATACTCACAGTCAAGTCGGACGACGTTACGGGACGTGTCAGGACTTATGAAAGCATTGTAAAGGGACACAACATTCCGCAGCCGGGCGTTCCCGAATCGTTCAAGGTTCTTGTCAAGGAGCTTCAGTCCTTGTGCCTGGATGTCCGCGTACTCGACAGGCACGGAAATGAGATTGAACTCAGGGATGAGGACGATGACGACGACTTCTCGCCGGACTTCCGCGACGATCTGCTGCCGCCGGATGAAAGCGAGATCGAGGCCTCGGGCTACACGATCGAAAACGAAGAAGACCTTGATCTGGGCGACGATTACGTAGATGATGAAAAAGAGGAGGTACGGATATGAGCTATGCACCTTTTGACGCTATCCAAATAGGCATTGCTTCCCCCGAAATGATTCGCAGCTGGTCATTCGGCGAGGTCAAGAAGCCTGAAACGATAAACTACCGGACCCTCAAGCCGGAACGCGACGGCCTCTTCTGTGAAAGGATCTTCGGACCTACCAAGGACTGGGAATGCCACTGCGGCAAATATAAGAAGATACGCTACAAGGGCAAGGTCTGCGACCGCTGCGGAGTTGAGGTTACAAAGTCCAAGGTCCGCCGCGAGCGCATGGGACACATTGAGCTTGCTACGCCAGTCTCCCACATCTGGTATTTTAAGGGTATCCCGTCCCGCATGGGTCTGCTGCTCGACCTTACCCCGCGCATACTTGAGAAAGTCCTATACTTTGCATCATATATCGTGACCGATCCCGGCATGACTCCGCTGCAGAAGAACCAGATACTCACCGAAAAAGAATACCGCGATATGCGCGAGAAATACGAGAACGACTTCGACGCCGGAATGGGTGCGGAAGCGATCAAGAAGCTGCTTGCCGACATTAACTGCGAAAAGCTCTCTGAGGAGCTGAGGAACGAGCTCAAGGACGCGACAGGCCAGAAAAAGGCCAAGATCGTCAAGAGACTCGAAGTGGTCGAAGCGTTCCTCCACTCTGGCAACGATCCCCAGTGGATGATAATCGATGTGCTGCCGGTCATTCCGCCCGAGCTTCGCCCGATGGTGCAGCTAGACGGTGGAAGATTTGCCACCAGCGACCTGAACGACCTCTACCGCCGCGTCATCAACCGAAATAACCGCCTCAAGAGGCTGATCCAGCTTAACGCGCCGGACATTATTGTCCGCAACGAAAAACGTATGCTTCAGGAAGCCGTTGACGCTCTGATTGACAACGGCCGCCGCGGCAGAGCGGTTACGGGAGCTAATTCCCGCGCTCTTAAATCCCTCTCCGATATGCTCAAGGGCAAGCAGGGCCGCTTCCGCCAGAACCTCCTCGGCAAGCGCGTCGACTATTCCGGACGTTCCGTTATCGTAGTCGGGCCCGAACTCAAAATTTATCAGTGCGGCGTTCCTAAGGAAATGGCGATTGAGCTGTTCCGCCCCTTTGTTATGAAAAAGCTTGTTGAGGACGGCTTTGCGAACAATATCAAGTCAGCCAAGAAGATGGTTGACAAGCAGCAGACCGAGGTCTGGGACGCGCTCGACGTCGTTATCAAGGAGCACCCTGTTCTTCTGAACCGCGCGCCTACGCTTCACCGTCTCGGCATTCAGGCGTTCGAGCCGATTCTGGTTGAAGGCCGGGCACTCAAGCTGCATCCGCTGGTATGTACTGCTTATAACGCGGACTTTGACGGCGACCAGATGGCTATTCACGTACCTCTTTCAGCGGAAGCGCAGGCCGAAGCGCGCATACTCATGCTCTCGGCGAACAACCTCTTGCGTCCTCAGGACGGAAACCCCGTTACTGTTCCTACTCAGGACATGATTCTCGGTGCGTACTACCTGACCTTTATAAGGGCCGGCGAATATGAGAGCGAGATGCTCCGCGTCGTTGACCCCGGCGATACGAGCCTTGAGAAGGATAGTATCGTCCCCGCAAAGCAGATTATCGAGGCTAACGAAGAAATAGTCCAGAAAATGAGACATTCCGGTTCTGAAGTTGAGCTTAAAAAGGCCTCCTTTGAGGGCGTACGCGCTTTTTCCGGCCCGAATGAAGCTATCATGGCTTACGAAGACGGCGCGATCGGCATGCACTCTCCGATAAGGGTACGCGTCACTAAATCTGTCAACGGCGAACTCAAGAGCAAGCTTGTACAGGCGACGGTGGGACGTATCATTTACAACGAGCCCATCCCTCAGGATTTGGGCTTTGTAGACAGAACCGATCCCGAACAGATGTTTGACTTCGAGATCAATTTCCAGGTGGGCAAGAAGCAGCTCGGCTCGATTATCAATAAGTGCATTACCAAGCACGGCTTTACGATTTCCGCCGAGGTTCTCGACAACATCAAGTCCATGGGCTATAAATATTCGACTCTGGGCGCGATCACGATCTCCATCGCTGACATGACCGTTCCGGAAGAGAAGAAAACGCTTATCAAGGCGACCGAGCAGAAGGTTGTCAATATTGAAAAACAGTACAAGCGCGGTCTTATTACGGACGATGAACGCTATCGTCTCGTTGTTGCCGAATGGGAGCAGACGACCAAGGACGTCACCAAGGCCCTGCAGAACAATCTCGACGAGTTTAACCCCATCTACATGATGGCAAACTCCGGTGCGCGCGGCAGCATGAACCAGATACGCCAGCTTGCCGGTATGCGCGGACTTATGGCGAACACCGCCGGTAAAACGATCGAGATCCCGATTAAGGCAAACTTCCGTGAGGGCCTTTCCGTTCTGGAATATTTCATTTCTTCAAGAGGCGCGCGCAAGGGCCTTGCCGATACCGCTCTCCGTACGGCGGACTCCGGTTATCTAACCCGCCGTCTGGTCGATGTTTCGCAGGACGTTATAATACGAGAGCACGACTGCGGCACGCGCCACGGCATCAAAGCGGCGGCGGTCTATGACAAAGGGCAGATCGTCCAGAGCTTCGGCGACAGTATCCACGGGCGGTTTCCGCTTAATGATATCGTTGACCCGAATACAGGCGAGGTTCTTTTCACGACCAAGAACATGCTGTTCAAGACCGACGCTCCTGTGCTTGAGGCCGCAGGCATCCATGAAGTAATGGTTCGCTCCGTCATGACCTGTGATGCGAAAAGCGGCGTTTGTGCAAAATGCTACGGAATCAACCTTGCGACCGGTTCTCCCGTCAACGAGGGCGAAGCAGTAGGCGTTATCGCGGCACAGTCTATCGGCGAACCCGGTACGCAGCTTACTATGCGTACTTTCCACACCGGCGGCGTCGCGGGCGACGATATTACCCAGGGTCTTCCCCGTGTCGAAGAGCTTTTCGAGGCCAGAAAGCCCAAGAGAATGGCTGTCCTTGCCGAAATATCCGGCAACGTCACAATTGAGGAGACCAGAAAGAACTCCATGTGCGCTGTAATGATCTCTAACCCAGAGACAGGCGAAACGATGGAATTCCAGACACCCTATTCCGCGGGACTTCTTGTTTCGTCAGGCGACACGGTAACGAAGGGTCAGCCTCTTACCAGCGGCGCGTATAACCCGCATGACGTGCTTCGAATCCTTGGCGTCCCTGAGTGCCAGAGCTATATCATTCAGGAGGTTCAGAAGGTTTACCGCCAGCAGGGCGTTGACATCAACGACAAGCATATCGAAGTCATAGTCCGTCAGATGATGCGAAAGGTCCGCGTCGAGGATGCGGGTGACACCGAGTTGCTTTCTGGCGCCACCATAGACTGGAGCGAATTTAACGAAGCCAACTCCGCTGTTGAAAAGAGGATTGCCGCGGGCGAGACCGATTTGCGCCTTGCAACCTGCACCCAGACGCTCCTCGGTATCACCAAGGCATCGCTCGCTACGGAGAGCTTCCTTTCCGCGGCTTCCTTCCAGGAGACCACGAAGGTTCTTACAGACGCCGCGATCAAGGGCAAGGTGGATCATCTTGTCGGCCTCAAGGAAAACGTTATTATAGGTAAACTCATCCCCGCGGGCAGCGGACTTGATCTCTACCGTGATTTCGATACCCAGACCGATGAATCGGCCGAAAGATCGAGCGAGGATTATGTTGATCTGAGCGCTTTGGTCGGACGTACCAACGCTCTGTAAAATAGCTGAGATACCGGAGCCGAATGCTTTATCCGGCCCCGGTATCTTCTTGTGCAAAAATTGATTGCAGAAAATTCTTGACGTAACTTGTGCATTATGCTAAAATGCTTATTTGCATGGGTGGGTCTGCACTTTTTGCTTCAAATCGGTTTTTTTACCTGAAACAAGGCGAAATACGGCTTCAAGCATTTGCAAAGCCCATAAAAATGCTTTGGTAAGTTTTTGTTTTTTTCGGAATATCAATCGATATTTCCGTTAAAAATATTATGTATGTTCATTATAAAAGAAAGGAGGAAAAATATGCCTACGTTCAACCAGCTGGTAAGAAAGGGCAGAGAAGTGCCGACCTATAAGTCAACGTCTCCTGCTTTGCAGCACGGCCTCAACACCATTAAGAACAAGGAAACCGATCTGAGCTCCCCTCAGAAGAGAGGTGTTTGCACCGCAGTTCGTACAGCTACCCCCAAGAAGCCCAACTCCGCTCTTCGTAAGATCGCCCGTGTTCGCCTGTCGAACAACTATGAGGTCATCTCGTATATCCCCGGTATCGGTCATAACCTTCAGGAGCACTCCGTCGTTATGATCCGCGGCGGCCGTGTCAAGGATCTCCCCGGCGTCCGCTATCATATCATCCGCGGCACACTGGATACTCAGGGCGTCGCAAACCGCAAGCAGGCCCGTTCAAAGTACGGTGCAAAGAAAGCTAAGAAAAAGTAAACACGCGCTTTGGCGCAAGGCTTATGCCTTGTCCGGAGCTTAACATATATCAGTATGTTGCTTCCGGCGGGCATATGCGGAAAGGCAGTAGCCTTTTCGAGTACCTATGAGATTCATTTTTGTATGAAGGAGGGAAGTATAGTGCCCAGAAGAGGTAACGTACCCAAAAGAGAAATTCTTCCCGATCCGGTATACAACTCTGTACTGGTGACAAAGCTCACCAACAGTATTATGCTGGATGGCAAGAAGGGTGTTGCTCAGAAGGTCGTATATGATGCATTTGACATCGTAAAGGAAAAGACCGGACGCAACCCTCTCGAAGCGTTTACGGAAGCGCTTAACAACATCATGCCTTCTCTCGAAGTCAAGGCACGCCGCGTCGGCGGCGCAACCTATCAGGTGCCGATCGAAGTCAGGCCCGACAGACGCCAGACGCTTGGTTTACGCTGGCTGACAGGTTATGCTCGCAAACGCAATGAAAAAACAATGAAAGAGCGTCTCGCAGGTGAATTGCTGGATGCGCTGAATAATACCGGCGGAGCAGTCAAGAAACGTGAAGACACTCACAAGATGGCAGAGTCCAATAAGGCATTTGCTCATTACCGCTGGTAATCAGGAGTTAATTTATGCCTAGAAAAGTTTCCCTTGAAAAAACCAGAAATATCGGTATCATGGCGCACATTGATGCCGGAAAAACAACGACCACGGAACGTATCCTGTATTACACCGGAGTCAACTATAAGCTCGGCGAGGTGCATGAAGGCACTGCGACAATGGACTGGATGGAGCAGGAACAGGAGCGCGGAATAACTATTACGTCCGCAGCGACGACCTGCTTCTGGAAGGACCACCGCATTAACATCATTGATACGCCGGGCCACGTAGACTTCACGGTTGAGGTTGAGCGCTCCCTGCGCGTGCTGGACGGCAGCGTAACGGTCATGTGTGCGAAGGGCGGCGTTGAACCTCAGTCCGAAACCGTCTGGAGGCAGGCTGACCATTATAGGGTTCCAAGAATGGTGTATGTCAATAAGATGGATATCATGGGTGCGGATTTCTTCCGCGTCATCGATATGATCCATGACCGTCTGAAATGCAACGCCGTCGCAATCCAGCTTCCCATAGGGAGTGAGGACACCTTCAGAGGCATCATTGACCTGGTCGAAATGAAAGCCGATATCTATTATGACGACATGGGCAAGGATATGCGTGTCGAGGATATACCCGAGGATATGCGAGAGCTCGCGCAGGAATACCGTACACTGCTTATAGACGCTGTTTCGGATCTTGATGACGAGGTTATGGAGCTGGCTCTCGAGGAACAGCCCATTCCTGTGGAACTGCTGAAAAGGACCATACGCCGCGGGACCATTGCAAATGAATTTGTTCCCGTCGTCTGCGGCACATCTTATAAGAACAAAGGCGTTCAGAAGCTGCTTGACGCTATCGTCGATTATCTGCCCGCACCGACGGATATTCCCCCGATAAAGGGAACCGTTCCCGACACGGACAAGGAGGATGAAAGACATTCTGACGATAACGCTCCGTTCTCGGCTCTCGCGTTCAAGATCATGACCGATCCCTATGTGGGTCGCCTGTCCTTCTTCCGCGTCTATTCCGGAACACTATCGTCGGGCTCTACTGCGCTCAACAGCACCAAGGGCCACAGGGAACGCTTCGGACGAATCCTGCAAATGCACGCTAACCATCGTGAAGATATCGATATGGTCTATTCGGGGGATATCGCTGCTGCGGTCGGACTTAAAAATACGACTACCGGCGACACGCTCTGCGATGAAAAGGCGCCTATCATCCTCGAATCAATGGAGTTCCCAGAACCGGTCATCAGGGTTGCAATCGAGCCCAAGACCAAGGCCGGTCAGGAGAAAATGGGAATCGCGCTTTCAAAGCTCGCGGAGGAAGATCCCACATTTAAAAGCTATACCGATGAGGAAACGGGCCAGACGATTATCGCCGGAATGGGCGAGCTTCACCTTGAGATCATAGTTGACAGGCTTCTGCGCGAGTTCAAGGTAGAAGCGAACGTAGGTAAGCCGCAGGTTTCCTATAAAGAGACTATCCGCAAGGCTGTCGAGCAGGATACAAAATATGCCCGTCAGTCCGGCGGCAAGGGCCAGTACGGACACGTCAAGATCCTCGTCGAGCCGAACGAATCCGGAAAAGGCTACGAGTTCATCGACAAGGTTACGGGCGGAGCGATACCGAAGGAATATATCCCGGCGGTCAATGCCGGTATTCAGGGCGCGATGCAGGCGGGAGTCCTCGCCGGCTACCCTGTGGTCGATGTAAAGGTCACCTTGTACGACGGCTCGTTCCACGAGGTCGACTCATC
>JAJUHD010000096.1 GCA_029268085.1 Bacillota bacterium
GCTCTATTATAACGAAAACGTGTACCGTACGCCGCACGGCTCGAACGAGTACCGAGAGATTATGCAGGTGGGGCTCGAGTGCCTCGGCGATATTGACCTTTATATGCAGGCTGAGGTAGTGCTGCTTGCCTGCAAAAGCCTACAAAAGCTGGGTGAAGAAAGCCTTATGGTCGTTTCCGACATGGGTTTCGTTTCTGGGCTTCTTGAAAGCTGCGGTCTAAGCCGTTCGCTTGAGGAAAAGATTTTGAAATGCATCGGTCATAAGAATGCGCACGAAATAATGCGCCTTTGTGAAACCTCGAATATTCCCACAGAAACGCGGGACGCACTGATCTCCATCACTTCGCTTTGCGGCGACTTTGCTGAAACGCTCGACAGAGCCGAAGAGCTTGCCAGGAACGAAAAAATGCGCAGCTCGCTGAAACAGCTCCGCGAGCTTGCGGGCGTGATGTCAACGGAACCTGAAAGCTCACGTCTGAAGCTCGACTTTTCAGTTATAAACGATCTGTCGTATTACAACGGTTTAATTTTCCAGGGCTTCATTGGTGATGTGCCTACTGCGATCCTTTCCGGCGGCCGCTACGACAACCTTATGGAAAAGCTTGGCAAGAGAACGCAAGCAATCGGGTTTGCCGTCTATACGGATCTGCTCGAGCGCTGCGATACCGAAACGGAACGGTACGATGTTGATGTGCTTCTGACCTATGATCCCGACGTTGATGTAACAAAGCTCACGGCGGCGGTGAAGATGCTCACTGCGAACGGCACGCGGGTGAGAGTCCAGCAAACGAGATCCGACAGGCTGAGATATAAGCAGCTTTTAAAGCTGGGTGACAGGGGGCTTGAGATCCTTGAAACGAATGATTAAGGTAGCACTCCCGAAAGGACGCCTCGGCGAGAGCGTTTATAAGATGTTCGACGAAATCGGGCTTGGCTGCCCCGAAAGTCAGGAAAGCAGCCGCAAGCTCGTTTTTGAAAACGAAGAAAAGGGCATATGCTATTTTTGGGTAAAGCCCTCGGACGTTGCGATCTATGTTGAGCACGGTGCGGCGGATGTCGGAATCGCAGGCCTCGATATACTGCTTGAGCAGGAACCGGATGTTTTTGAGCTGCTTGACCTTGGGCTTGGTAAGTGCAGGATGGTCGTCGCCGGCAAAAAGGGTGCGCTTTCGGGAACGGGCAGAACCCTCCGCGTTGCGACAAAATATCCCAACATCGCAAAGAGATATTACGCCGAACAGAGCAGGGAGATTGAAATAATAAAACTCAACGGGTCAATTGAGCTTGCGCCGATTGTGCAGCTTTCGGATGTGATAGTGGATATCGTCGAAACCGGCAAAACCTTAAGGGAGAACAACCTCGAAGTCCTTGAGGAGATAACCGCAATAAGTGCAAGGCTTATCGTGAACAAGGCATCGTTCAGGTTTAAAACATCTGAGATTGAAAAGATGTGCGAGAGCCTGCGTGAACGTATTTTAGGAGATTCCGTTATATGATTAGGATATATGATACCAATAAAATGTCCATAAAGGATATCCTTCCCAGAGATAATGAAAGGCCGGATGTTTCCGGCGCGGTTTCGGAGATAATTACAAACGTACGGACAAGAGGCGATGCCGCGCTTAAGGAATACGGCTTAAGGTTCGACGGGATAGCCCCAATGCCGCTTGAAGTCTCTGAAAACGAACGAAAATCGGCGCTTTCGGAGGTTGAGCCGGAGTTTATCGAAATACTAAAGGAAGCGGCGGAAAACATCAGAAGCTATCACAGCCGTCAGGTGAGGCCGGGCTATATTATTCAGGAAAAGGACGGCATCATTCTCGGACAGAAAGTTACGCCTCTAAGAAGCGTCGGCCTATATATTCCCGGCGGTACGGCGAGCTATCCGTCCTCCGTATTGATGAACTGCATTCCGGCGAAGCTCGCGGGTGTCGGCCAGATTGTAATGACGACGCCACCGGACAGGGGCGGGAATATAAGCCCGAATATAATCGCCGCGGCGGAGATTGCCGGAGTTGACCGTATATTCAAATGTGGCGGTGCGCAGGCGGTTGCAGCTCTTGCCTACGGAACGGAGAGCATTCCGAAGGTGGATAAGATCGTCGGCCCCGGAAACGCTTATGTAGCGGAGGCAAAGCGGCAGGTTTTTGGGCTTGCGGGTATCGATATGATTGCCGGACCGAGCGAAGTCCTCATTATTGCGGACGGAAAAAGCGACCCCGTCGTGCTCGCCGCCGATCTGCTTTCACAGGCAGAACATGATAAGCTTGCGACCGCAGTCCTAATTACGGACTCGGAGGACCTTGCTGAGAAGGTGGCAGAGCAAATCGAAATACAGCTTAGGAAGCTTCCGCGAGAGGAGATTGCCAGAGCCTCGATCGAAAATAACGGCAAGATAATAATTACCCGAAGCATCACGGAAGCTATAGAGATATCAAATGAGATTGCACCCGAGCATCTCGAATTATGCGTAGATGAACCGTTTGATTATCTTGATAGGATAACAAACGCTGGTTCGATCTTTCTCGGGCGCAACTGCCCCGAACCGCTAGGCGACTATTTTGCGGGGACGAACCACACGCTTCCGACAGGCGGAACGGCAAGATTTTCAAGCGCCTTGTCTGTTGACGATTTTGTAAAGAAATCTTCCTATATGTATTATTCTAAGGAAGAGCTGAACGCCGTCGGAGGAAAGATCGCTTACTTCGCAGAAAAAGAGGGCTTGCATGCGCATGCGGCGAGCGCGACGATAAGGTCAAAAAGATAGGAGAAGGTGTTTTAATGAGTAAATTCATGAGCGAGAGGTTTGCTTCGCTCAAGGCCTATGTTCCCGGCGAACAGCCGAGGGATAAAAGCTATATCAAGCTCAACACTAACGAATCGCCGTATCCGCCCGCACCGCAGGTTATCGAGGCGGTAAACAGCAGAGAAATCGAGGATCTCCGGCTTTACAGTGACCCAGAGTGCAAGCATCTCCGTGAGGCTCTCGCAAAGCAATACGATGTGACTCCAAAGAACGTCACAGTGGGCAACGGGTCGGATGAAATACTGTCTTTTGCATTCATGGCATTCTGCAGCAGAGGAGTATCCTATCCGGACATTTCTTACGGGTTCTATCCGGTTTTTGCAGACATCCACGGCATACCTAAAAAGGAGATATCCTTACAAGAAGATTTCACGATAAGTGCCGAGGACTACTATAACGCAGGGACGGCTGTGGTGATTGCGAATCCTAACGCGCCGACAGGCATATGTCTTTCTGCTGCGGACGTTGAAAAAATCGTAAAATCAAACCCGGACAATGTCGTAATGATAGATGAAGCCTATATCGATTTCGGCGGGGAAAGCTGTATTCCGCTTATTTCTAAATACGATAATCTGCTTATAATTCAGACCTATTCGAAATCCCGCTCTCTTGCGGGAGGGCGACTGGGCTACGCAATCGGCAACGAGGAACTGATAGCTGATCTTGATAAGCTCCGCTACTCGACAAATCCATATAACGTCAATCGCCTGACTCTGGCTGCGGGCCAAGCGGCTTTAGAAGGACAGGCGTATTATGATAATAATAATAGAGAAATTATCTGTATTAGAGAATACACAAGCAATATACTGCTTGGACTTGGGTTTTCTATGACCGAATCAAAGGCAAACTTTATTTTTGCCAAGCATCCTAAGCTGAACGGCAAAACGCTCTATAAGGGGCTTCGGGATCGGGGAATTTTAGTCCGTCACTTTGATAAGCCGCGTATAGAAGACTATGTGCGTATATCAATCGGAACAAGAGAGCAAATGGATACACTTCTGATGACATTAAAGGAGATGCTTGCCTGATGCGCAGATTCGAGCTGAACAGAAAGACAAAGGAAACGGACATTGTGCTGTCGCTGTGCCTTGACGAAGGAGAGATTGAGATTAATACTGGTTGCGGATTTCTTGACCATATGCTGACGCTGTTCGCAAGCCACGGACGCTTTGGGCTTAAGCTCTTTTGTGCTGGCGACACCCATGTCGATTATCACCATACGACCGAAGACGTCGGAATATGTCTTGGAGCTGCTTTTGCAGGCGCTTTGGGTGATAAGTCAGGAATTATCCGATACGGAGATATCATACTCCCCATGGACGAAGCGCTTATACTTTGCGCAGCTGATATTTCGGGGCGTCCGTATCTGGCATATGAGGTTATTCCTCCGACCGAAAAAGTTGGGGATTTCGATACCGAGCTTGTGAAGGAGTTCCTGTTTGGACTTGTCCGCTCGGCAGGAATAACGCTGCATGTCCGGCAGCTTTCAGGCAATAATTCGCACCACATAATAGAGGGCGTGTTCAAAGCGCTGGGAAGGACATTGAGGCAGGCCTGTGCAGTTGATCCGTCGCTCTGCGGGGCGGTGCCATCGACAAAAGGAGTCTTGTGATGACAGTAATAGTTGATTACGGCGTCGGCAACCTGTTTTCGCTCAAAAGCTCGCTGACCTGTATCGGCGTGGAATCAATTATCAGCGGCAAGCCTGAAATGATAAGAAAAGCCGACAGGATCATCCTTCCCGGTGTCGGCGCATTTACGGACGCGAGAGAGAAGCTCAGCGTTAACGGCATAGACGAAGTTTTGATAAACGAAGCTCAAAAAGGAAAGCCGCTTATGGGCATTTGCCTAGGAATGCAGATGCTCTTCGACAGAAGCTATGAATACGGCGTGACCGAGGGACTTGGGCTGATTCCTGGAGAAGTCAGACATATTGCAAATGTTATCCCTATGGGATATAAAGTGCCGCATATCGGATGGAATTCTCTCTTAATGAGTGACAGCGGGAAACGTTCGGCGGTGTTCAAATATATTACTGAGGGCGACTATGTATATTTTGTACACTCGTATTCAGGAATGGAATGTGATGAAAATATAATTGCAGAAGCGGATTACGGTGCGCTTCTAACCGCGGCGGTCGCGAAAGACAATGTTTACGGTATGCAGTTTCACCCGGAAAAAAGCGGCGAAGTCGGACTTAAAATTTTGAAAGCTTTCTGCGAGCTCAGTTAGAAATATTCAGTGGAGGCAGCTATGGATATATACCCGGCAATTGACCTTCGCGGCGGCAAGGCGGTCCGCCTCCTGCGCGGAGACTATGACAAGATGACTGTCTACAGCGACAAGCCTGCGGAGGTTGCATGCATTTTCAGAAGCGCAGGAGCGGAATACCTGCACCTTGTAGACCTTGACGGGGCGAAGAACGGCGATACAGTGAACTATGACGTTATATGCAGGATCGTAGAGGACAGCGGGCTGAAGGTTGAGGTAGGCGGCGGGATTAGAAATATCCGTACGGTTGAGCGATACATTGACATTGGTGTCCTGCGTGTAATTATCGGCACAGCGGCGGTGACAGATCCCGGCTTCCTGCGCGAGGCTGTCGGGCGCTTCGGCGAAAAGATAGCAGTTGCGGTGGACATCAGAGACGGAATAGTTGCGACGCACGGCTGGACGCAGCCGAGCTCTGAGAACTGCGAGGGCTTCTGCCGGAAGCTCCAGGACCTTGGCGTAAAAACGGTGATTTGCACGGATATTTCAAAGGACGGCGCGATGCAGGGCGTTAATGAAGAACTTTATCAGACGCTAATAGAACGCTTTTCGATGGACATCATCGCTTCGGGAGGCGTCAGCTCGATATATGACCTTCTGAAGCTCTCGGAAACAGGCGTGCGCGGCGCTATCCTCGGGAAATCGATATATACCGGCAGCATTGACCTTGCCAATGCGATAAACGTCATGAAAAAGGCGGGATGCGGATGCTGACTAAGAGAATTATCCCGTGTCTGGACGTCAGAGACGGGCGTGTAGTCAAGGGCGTAAACTTTGAAGGTCTTAACGATGTTTCCTCGCCCGTCGAGCTTGGCAGGTACTACAGTGAAAGCGGCGCGGACGAGCTGGTGTTTTACGATATAACGGCATCGGCGGAAGGAAGGAGCCTTTTCGCGGACGCTCTGCGAAGGGTTGCGGAGCAGATATTCATTCCGCTGACCGTGGGCGGCGCTATAAACACTGTCGAGGACTTTGACCGTGTGCTGAAATGCGGCGCGGACAAGGTGAGCGTGAACTCAGGCGCGATACGCGACCCCGATCTCATCTACCGCGCGGCGAAGAAATACGGCGATCAGTGTGTTGTGCTCTCCGCGGACGTAAAACGCGTCGGCGGGCGTTTCACAGTCTTTGCTAAGGGCGGGCGCGAGAACACCGGCATGGACGCCATTGAATGGATAAAAAACGGCGTGAGCCGCGGCGCGGGCGAAATCGTTCTTAACAGTATAGACACTGACGGGGTCAAGGGCGGTTTCGATATTGAGATGCTTGAGGCGGTCTGCGAGGCTGTTTCGGTACCTGTGATTGCTTCGGGCGGCGCGGGAAGTATTCAGGATTTCATCACGCTTTTTAAAACTCTTCCGGGAGTGGACGCAGGGCTTGCCGCCTCGATCTTCCATTTCGGAGAGGTGAAGATATCCGACCTTAAAGCGGAGCTGTACAAAAACGGCATATCCGTTAGAATTTGATTACAGGAGAACAGAAATGCTGAATATCGACGAACTGAAATATGACGAAAAGGGCCTCATCCCCGCGATTGTCGTAGACTGCTATACAAAGAAGGTGCTGACCCTTGCCTATATGAACCGCGAAAGCCTCGAGATTTCTATAAGGGAGGGCAGAACCTGCTTCTGGTCGCGCTCACGTCAGGAGCTATGGCGGAAAGGCGAGACAAGCGGCAACATTCAGAAAATCGTTGACATCACTGCCGACTGTGACCGAGATGCGCTTGTCGTACAGGTGAAAAAGGCGGGACCTGCCTGCCATCTTGGAAACGACAGCTGTTTTGCCGACAAGGTTTTCGAAAGCGAAACTTATCAGGATTTCTCGCTTGACAGCCTCTATGAGCTTATAAAGGGCCGCAAGACGGAAGGTAAAGAGGGCAGCTACACGACATATCTTTTTGAAAAGGGTATGGACAAGATACTTAAAAAAGTCGGCGAGGAGAGCACGGAGGTCATAATCGCGGCAAAGGGCGGCGATAGCAAGGAGGCCATCTACGAGGTCGCCGATCTCGTATACCATGTGATGGTGATGATGGTCGAGATGGGGATAAAGAATGAGGACATTATTAAAGAGCTTGCCTCGAGGCATGTAATCGATAAAAAGGTCAAACAGGAAAAGATGGTATAAAAAAGGCCGCAACCTTACGGGTTGCGGCCTTTTTTGTTATAGCCTTCTGAGCATCAGGTGACAGGCACAGTATCTGCCGTCCCTGTATTTGAAAGTGTGCTCGCGTGTCCCGAAGGTCTCAAACCCGAGCTTTTTGTAAAGGGCAATGCCGCGCTCATTTTGAGTGACGACCTCGAGCTCAAGCTGTTCATAGCCAGCTTGTTTCGCAGCCGCGATGAGCTCGGATAAAAGAGCGGACCCAATACCCTGTCCCCAGTATTCCTTAATTATTGAAATACCGAATTCGGCGCGGTGGCGGACCCTATCGGTCTGTCCGAACGGATTTAAGCCGGTGTTGGCAACGAGCTTGCCGTCAATGAACGCGGCGATCATTATCCTTTTAGGATCGTCCAAAATGTCGGACAGGGATTTGCGCTCATCGTCCGGTGTCAAGGTGATCTCATCCTCGTAGCGAAGCATGAAGTCTGTCTCAGCGGAGGTTTGCCTGAGATAGTCAAGCATCGCTTCGGCGTCCCTTTCCTCAGGACTTCTAAGCAGGCAAGTTTGCCCGTTTTTCAGCGTTATCGTTTTCTCCTTAAATCTCATTGCTTTACTCCTAATTTTTCAGGAGGGCATACATGTTTTCCTTGGTCGAGAGCTTCTTCGATGGGTGAAGCCAAAGCAATATACTCCATAGGGTTTAACCTTTACGGCAGAATTAATTTCCCGATAATAAGAACAACACATAGCAAAAAGCTATGTGTTGTTCTATGGAGCGGGCAACGAGATTCGAACTCGCTACCTCCACCTTGGCAAGGTGGCGCTCTGCCAAATGAGCTATGCCCGCATATCAAACTCGTGAACGCAAAGATGATTATACCAAAAAAACTGTGCTTGTCAAGTATGAGTCTGTCATTTTACTATGTTTTTTTGCATACGAGAGGAGTCTGGCTTTGACATTATTCGATTTTTTGGTATACTAAAATAAATCTTCTGACAGGAGTGATTAAATATGAACCTGACGGATGCGCTGAATTCCGTATCAGAAATTTCGGTCGGCACACTGAGCCTGATGAAGCTGATTTCGGCGGTTCTGATTTTTCTGGTATGTCTGCTCGTGATAACCATAATAATGAAGGCCATAGACCAAATCCAGCGGAGAAGCAAACTCGACAAAACGATTAACAGCTTTATCCGCAGCGCGATAAAGGTCGGTCTATGGATAATCGCCCTGATAATTGTGGCGGACAAGCTGGGCATACAGACAACTTCGTTGGTAACGCTGATAGGAGTTGCAGGTTTGGCCCTCTCCCTATCGATACAGGGAGTGCTGTCGAACCTTTTCAGCGGACTTACAACGCTCGCAACGAAGCCTTTTGCTGCCGGAGACTATGTTGAACTGGACGGAGTATCCGGAAGTGTTACTGAAGTGGGTCTGTTTTATACAACTATTACGACAGTTGACAATAAGGTAATCTATATACCCAACAGTCAGGTAGCCGGGGCGAAAATCATAAACTACACAAAACAGAAAAACAGGCGCGCGGATTTAACCTTCAGCGTATCCTACGATGCACCTACTGAAATGGTTAAGGCCGCTCTGATGGAAGCAATGACGACCGATGATAGGATATTGAAGGATCCGGCTCCGTTTGCAGGGCTTCTCTCATATAAAGACAGCTCTGTTGAGTATGTCATGAGGGCATGGACAAAGCGTGAGGACTACTGGGATGTGTATTTTGATCTGAATGAACGGGTAAGAGACCTGTTTGAAAAACGCGGTATCAGAATGACCTATAATCACCTGAACGTGCATATAGCCGAAAAGCAGTGATGCAAAAGGCTCCGGGAATCCGGAGCCTTTTGCGTTGAAAACAGAAAGCCCCGGTGTTACCCGGGGCTTAACTGCTTGAGAGAGGATTATATTATAGAGGGGAGAAAATAAACTTAATCGGAGTTAAATGAGTTGGCATTCATTTACGGCTTGCTCCTTAAGCTTGACTTAAGAATAAAATAGACTTTTGTACTCCTTGTGAATATAATGTGAAAAGTTTATGAACTTATGCGTTATTTCTCGGATTTTTCTTCTTTACCCATATTTTTCAGCCTGACGGTGAACACGAATTCGGTGACGCCATCGCGGCTTGTTACAGATATGTCCTCATTATGATTGTTGAGTATTGTCTTGACTATGGAAAGCCCGAGGCCAACACCGTCCCGGTCCAGACTTCTCGATTTGTCGGTCTTGTGGAAACGGTCAAATATGAAAGGCAGTTCCTGCGGAGATATGGTCTCTCCGCGGTTTTTGACAGAAACAAAGGCCTTGCAGTTCTGCTTCCA
>JAJUHD010000097.1 GCA_029268085.1 Bacillota bacterium
CGAGCAAAGGGTCAGATTCGCGCTCGTTTCAGCTAAGTTTATAAATCTTGCCGTCAGTGCCGAGTCCTCTGAAATTCGGGACGGAATAAGGTCGAGATACAGAGGAACGCAGTCAAGCGCGTAGATTATTTCGGCAGGCACGGGGCCGTTTATATAAATCAGCTTTTTTCCGTTTTTATGCGCGTCGCGAACAGCCGTCCAATAGGCAAAATCATCAGGGCGCTGCTCTCTCCTGTCCGAGGCGGACTGCTTGCAGATATAATCGATGACGCTCATTTTTTCGTGCAGATCGTCTGTCATTTCATGCTCCTCCGTATACGTATTTAAGAGTAGACGCTTCAGCTTCTTATTATCCTATATCCGCCGGAAAATTCAAGTTCTGTTTTTCCTTTTACTCAACAAACCAAAAATATAAAAGCAAAAACAATTGCCGATCCCATAAACCAGCCGCAGCGCCGCTCCTGCATCGAATCGCACAATATGTGACAAAATATATCGGCAAAAGGTAAAAAACAGACTTTATATATTGACAAGACAATAATCAAATGATACTATCCTAGTAGTCCTATATGATTTACGGATTTATTGGGGTTGAACAAACATCAAAACAGTCTGCAAAAGGATGTGTTCGAAATGGGAATCAAAGAGCTTCAGGAGGAGATACTGAGGCTAAAAAAGGAAAAGGAAATATGTATTCTCGCCCATTCCTATCAGGCGAGGGAGATAACTGAGATTGCCGATTTCACAGGCGATTCGTTCGGGCTCAGCGTTGAGGCTTCTAAAGCGCCGCAGAAAACCGTCATCATGTGCGGCGTGCGCTTCATGGCTGAAACGGTCAAAATCCTTTCGCCGGAAAAAACCGTATATCTTGCGAATCCCCTTGCGGGCTGCCCTATGGCTGACCAGATGGACAGGGAGCTAATTGAGCAGGTGAAGACGCAGTATCCCGACTACACGGTCGTCTGCTATATCAACACCTCGTCCGAGCTCAAGACCGTCTGCGACGTTTGCGTGACATCATCCTCGGCGGTAAAGATTGTTGGGAAGCTCCCCGACAAAAACATCCTTTTTATTCCAGACAAGCAGCTCGGCGCGTGGGTCGCAAAGCAATTGCCGGATAAGAACATCAAGCTTCTGCAGGGCGGCTGCCCGACGCATCTGCGCGCGGGAAAGCGTGAAGTCGCAAAGGCAAGAGCCCTTCATCCGGACGCTCTTCTTCTCGCGCACCCCGAATGTCTGCCCGAAGTCACTGAGGCCGCCGACTTTGTCGGCTCGACTACCGCGATCATGGATTACGCAAGGAAGTCCGATAAAAAGGAATTCATTATAGGCACTGAGCTTGCGATTCTCGAGCACCTCCAGTACGAGTGCCCCGAAAAGCTCTTCTATCCTCTTTCGATCGATCTTGTCTGCCATAATATGAAGGTAACGACGCTGACAGACGTATTGAATTGCGTAAATGGCACCGGCGGGGAGAAGATCGAGCTTCAGGAGGACACCAGATTAAAAGCGAAACGCTGTATCGACCGGATGATCGAGCTTGGATAAATAACAAATCGAAAGGAAGAACAACAATGAACGTTTATGCAGACAATGCGGCGACCACTAAGGTGAGCCGAACCGCTCTTGACGCAATGCTTCCTTGCTTTACAGAAGCCTACGGCAATCCTTCCAGTCCGCACCATATAGGAATGGAAGCGGCAAAGCGGCTCATCGCGGCTAGAAAAACAATGGCTGATTATCTCGGCGCGGAGCCGAGCGAGATAATTTTCACATCTGGAGGCAGTGAAGCTGACAATCAGGCGATCGCGACCGCCGCGATTCTTGGGTCAAAGAAAGGAAAAAAGCATATAATTTCGACCAAATTTGAACATCATGCCGTTCTCCATACGCTGAGCAAGCTGGAGAAGGAGGGCTATGAGGTAACACTCCTAGATGTGTACGAGGACGGTATCGTCAGGCTTGAGGATGTCGAGGCCGCAATCCGCCCTGATACGGCGCTCGTGACCATAATGTATGCCAACAACGAAATCGGAACCGTCCAGCCGATAAAAGAAATCGGAGCGCTTTGCAAGGAAAAGGGCGTACTTTTCCATACGGACGCCGTTCAGGCGGCGGGTCACCTGCCCATTAATGTAAAGGAGCAAAACATCGACATGCTGTCCCTTTCAGCGCATAAATTCCATGGGCCTAAGGGCGTCGGGGTTTTCTTTGTAAGGCGGGGCATCCCGATAACCGCTATTATTGAAGGCGGCGCTCAGGAGCGAGGCAAACGTGCGGGAACAGAGAATCTGCCCGCTATCGTAGGCATGGCGGCTGCCTTCAAGGAAGCCTGCGACAACATGTCCGTAAATATGCCTAAGGTTGAGGCCCTAAGGAACAGGCTTATTGATGGCATCTTGAAGATAGACGAAGTTATCCTCAACGGCGACAGGGAAAAGCGGCTGCCCGGCAATGTGAACGTTTCGGTCAAGGGCATCGAGGGCGAAAGCCTCCTTATGATGCTCGATCAGCAGGGCATCTGCGCGTCCTCCGGCTCCGCCTGCACCTCCGGCTCGCTTGATCCAAGCCATGTCCTGCTCGCCATCGGCCTCACGCATGAAGTCGCGCATGGCTCGCTGCGTCTCACGCTCAGCGAATATAACACAGAAGAAGAAATCGGCTACATTTTGGAAAAGCTTCCGCCCATAGTAGACAGGCTAAGGTCCATGTCGCCGGTCTGGAAAAAAATGAAGGAGGTCAAATAATATGCTGTACAGCGATAAGGTAATGGACCACTTTACCAATCCGCGCAACGTCGGCGAGATCGAGAACGCTGATGGCGTCGGTGAAGTCGGAAACGCAAAATGCGGCGATATAATGAAGATATATCTAAAAATTGACGACGGCATAATAACCGATGCAAAATTTAACACCTTCGGCTGCGGAGCTGCCATTGCTACAAGCTCCATGGCAACCGAGATGATAAAGGGCAAAACCATCGAGGAGGCGCTGAAGCTCACGAACAAGGCGGTCGCCGAGGCCCTTGACGGACTGCCCCCTGTCAAAATGCACTGCTCCGTCCTTGCCGAAGAGGGCGTGCGGACCGCGCTGCTCGATTATTATACAAAGCGCGGCGAAGAAATGCCCGAGGAATACAGGCCCAAATGCGACGGAGACTGCTCCGAATGCGTATGAAACCTTATATGCCCGCAGAGACTCCGTTTTCTCACTCTGCGGGCTGAAATTTTGCCCTAACCCCCCGGGAGGGTTGAAAGCTATTGACATCCTGTCTTATAATATTCATAGTTAATAAGACATATTTTCGGGAGGAATACATATATGCATGAAGACCACACCCATGTCCATGAACACGGACATACGCACAGCCATTGCTGCTGCGGGGAGCATAAGACTCAGCCGTTGGACGAAAACCTGGCTCTTTTGAACTATATGCTTGAGCATAACCGCCACCACGGCGAGGATCTGCACGAGCTCTATCATTCTCTGGCGGCCGTAGGCAAGACCGACGCCGCAAAGCTTGTTGCGGAAGCCCTTCATTTTTACGATCACGGCAACGAAAAGCTTGCAGAAGCATCAAAACTCTTGGGAGAATAGTGCGCTCCGCGCACGGGAGGTTACTATGTGTCTTTCCACGGCGTATGATGTCGGCAGCGGCAGCGAAAAGCTCATCGCCGACAGGATCACGAATGTCAGCATTGAAGGCGAAAACGTCAGGCTCACGACGCTACTCGGCACGCAGACTGTCATCGAAGGTCAGCTCAAAAGCATCGACCTCAACAGGAATATCATCTACATTGCAGCAAAACAGTGATTTTTTCTAGTTTATTATTCTAAATCACACGGATTTTTATATCTATAGGACAAAATTGCATCCGTCTCGGAAAATACCTTGACAAATCATAGCCGATAACTTATCATTGCCTTAAGCAAGGGCGCTGTAATGAGATTTACAGCGCCCATTTTCAATATTTTACATTGTTGTGCTGTTCTGCCGAAGAACATAACAGCGCTATATGTGCATATATTGTTTTATATCGCATTTGAGAATATGACAAAGGGGTCAAATTGAGCAGCTGAAGAGCCGGCTGCCGGTTTGGCCCCGCTTTTTATTAATGAGAGGCGGTATCGATATGAAAAAGCATGCATCCGCACCGGTCGGAAAGGAAAAGATCATCCCGATCATAACGCTCTATGTCATTTCAGGTGGCATCATCCTCATCGGCGCAGCGTTCAGCGTATTCAGCCTGATAAATAACATCAGTCTTCCCGTTCTGACCTCACAGGTTCCTGGCGCTGTTTTCGGCGCTGTGATGATCTTCCTTGGGATAAGGTATCTGCTGTCGGTCAAAAAACTTAAAGACGAGGTTTTTAAGTCCGCTTCTGCCTTCTCCTGGGGCAATTTCAAAAAAGCAGAGAAACCAAAATCTTAGTCGGAAACAAATTTTTATAGATGGGGTGTAAAAATGAAAGTTATGAAAAAAATGCTCGGCGCGCTGTTTGTCGTAATGCTGGCTGCATCGCTTTTTGCGGTCACCGCATATGCTGAAAGCGCGGCTGACCCGACCGGCGCTTCCTATATCGCTTTGACGGGCAGCGAAACTCTGGAAGATGTCGCAACGACAGCCAACAAGGCCTATTTCGGCGCGAACTACACATGGGTTATGATCTGCGCATTCATGGTCTTCTTCTTCCAGTGCGGCTTCGCTATGGTTGAAACAGGCTTCTGCCGCGGAAAGAACGCAGCCCACACAATAACAATGAACTTTATGGTCTTCCTCGTCGGTGCGATCGGCTATTTTCTCGTCGGCTTCGCGCTTCAGATGGGCGGGTCAGGAGGCGCTGTCGGTCTGGGCAGCGGCGGTGCGGCGCTTAACGGTTTGGTTTCAATTCCCGGTTTAGGCGGTATCGTCGGCTACAAGGGCTTTTTCCTGAACGGTACTTACGACGCCGGCATCTATGCGCTGTTCTTTTTCCAGATGGTGTTTATGGACACCACAGTCACGATCCCCACAGGCGCAATGGCGGAACGAGTAAAGTACTCTGCGGTCGTTATAACGTCGTTTTTCATCTCGATGTTCCTTTATCCTCTTTTCGCAAACTGGGTATGGGGTTGCGGCTGGCTTTCGACGCTCGGTACCAACTTCGGCTTAGGGCACGGTGTTGTTGACTTCGCCGGTTCTGCTGTCGTCCACTCCATGGGCGGCATGCTGGCTCTGTCCGGCGCGATAGTCATCGGTCCCCGTATCGGCAAGTTTAAGAAAGACGGAACAGCAAGGGCCTTCCCCGGACATGACATCCCGATGGCGATAATCGGAACAATCATTCTGTTTTTCTGCTGGTTCTCGTTCAACGCAGGCTCAACTCTGAACGCTTCCGACTACAGGCTTGCAGTCGTCGCGACCAACACCATGATCGCCGGCGCTATCGGCGGCCTTGTCGCAATGTTCTATATGTGGATCAAATTCGGCAAGCCCGACCCATCCATGACTGCGAACGGGACTCTTGCGGGCCTTGTCGCAATAACCGCTCCCTGCGCGTTCGTAAACGGACTCTCCGCGTTCATCATCGGTCTGATCGCAGGACTTCTGGTTTGTGTGGCAGTTCCTTTCATTGAAAACAAGTTTAAGCTCGACGACCCCGTCGGAGCAATCTCTGTTCACGGTGTAAACGGCTTCTGGGGCGTCCTTGCTCTCGGCCTTTTCGCGGACGGCAAATACGGCGACGGTCTCAACGGCGTCTCCGGCGGCGTTACCGGCCTGTTCTACGGCGATTCCGGCCAGTTCGCGGCCCAGCTCATCTGCCTTGCAGTCCTTGTAATATGGGGCTTCGGCGTGTCTTTCCTCTTCTTCAAGCTACTCGATAAATTCTGGGGCCTCCGTGTAGCTCCGGAAATTGAGCTTGAAGGTCTCGATATCCCTGAAATGGGCGTCCTCGCCTATCCCGACAATCAGATGGTCCGCGGCGATCTCGACTTTGATTCCTCCGACAATGCCGAGATCAAGCAGCTTAAGAGGTTCGGCTACTCTGTACCCAAGAAGGCCGCCGCGCCTAAAGCGAGCGTAGAAAAAGCCGTACCCGTTGAGCTTGTCACTTCATCGAAGACGCCCATAGGCTCCGACGTAAAGATCACGAAAATCGAGATTATTACAAAGCAGTCGAAGTTCGAGGCCTTGAAGTCCGCAATGAATCAGATCGGCGTTACCGGCATGACGGTTACTCAGGTTCTCGGCTGCGGTATGCAGAAGGGTAAAACCGAGTATTACCGCGGTATTGAGACGGAGGTCAATCTCCTTCCCAAGGTGCAGGTCGAGATCGTTGTCGCAAAGGTTCCCGTTAGAACGGTCGTTGAGACGGCCAAGTCCGTTTTGTACACCGGTCATATCGGCGACGGCAAGATATTTGTCTATGACGTTGAGAACGTCGTTAAGGTCCGCACAGGAGAAGAAGGCTACGACGCCCTGCAGGACGAAGAATAAGGTCATTATAAAGCTGGGGGCATATTGGAGCCGAATCTCCTCTGCTTTAACTAACCATAATGGCATAACGCTCTCATCGGCAGCGAACCGCTCCTATCGCTGCCAACGCTCTCCTAAAAAGGGCCATCCCGCTTTTCGGCGGGATGGCCTCTTTTATCCTTGCATCGCTGCGGCGCATAATATAAGCAGGGGGGTGATGCGCTATCGGTGACTTTAAATGTATTCCCAGTGGCCAGCTCGTCTACATAGCTTCTACGATAGCCGTCGCCATAGCAAATGAGATCCCCGACAGCGACGAGCTTAGTGTGCTCGCCTCTCTGGCTTCGGCGATTGGCAGCAATTTATCTTTGATCATTGCGCAGCGCGAGAAATGCTGCCCGGATAAAAATTCTTCAAATAATAGCACTGCTAATTAGAGTTCAATCTTCTTTGTGGCAATATTCTGGCAGAATGCAGCGTCATGCTCAACGAAAAGGAGCGTGGGCTTATATTCGAGCAGCAGCTTTTCAATCTGCATACGAGATAATACGTCAATGAAGTTAAGCGGCTCATCCCATACATAGAGGTGTGCACGTTGGGAGAGACTCCCGGCGATGAGCACCTTTTTCTTTTGTCCGCCCGAAAAATCAGCCATATCTTTTTCAAACTGAAGCCGGGAAAAATCTAGCTTTCGGAGCATAGCTCTGAACAGGGTTTCGTCAAGTTCGTGTTCGATGGCGTAGTCCTTAAGGCTACCGGATAGAAACGAGGTATCCTGAGGCACATACGAAATTATAAGCCCGCTGCCTTTATAAAGCTTGCCCTCAAAGTCCAGTGCATCCCCGCAGACGAGCTTAAGAATGCTTGATTTTCCGCTCCCGTTCTTTCCACAGAGAGCTATCCTGTCGCCCTGCCTTATCTCAAAGCTTATATTTTGGCAGGCGGGTCGCCCATCATAGGAAATGCCAACGTTGCGAAGCTCTATGAGGCTTTTGGAATGGTATTTTAATGTTATAAGCTTCAGATCTTCGCTGTCCTCAAGGTTTTTCAGGAGCTTCGATTTCTCCTCAATCGCTGCGTACTGCCGAGCCTCTATAGCTTTAGCCCTGCTCATCATCTTCTTCGCTTTTGCACCCTGCGCAGGCCTTCGTCCGATGCTTTTTTCAGCGCTGTTCGGGTTAAAGCCTATTTTTCGGCGCTCTGCTGCGTCAGACCATTGAACTTTTTCCCGTGCGGTCTCGGTAAGCCTTTTGATATCCTTTTTGAGTTTTTCATTTTCTGCGAGCTCGAAACTGTCCTGTAGCTCCTTGTTGCGCCACCAAGACGAAAAATTACCCTTTTGAATTTCAATATTCGCTTTGTTTATCGACATTATGTGGTCAACGCAGCCGTCGAGAAACGCTCTATCATGAGAAACCAGAATAAAACCCTTTTTTAAATTCAAGTAACGGCTTACGGTCTCGCGTGTCCTCACGTCGAGATGGTTAGTCGGCTCGTCGATCAGAAGAAAGCTGTTTTCGCGCAAAAATAGCGCCGCTAGCAACACTTTCGTCTGTTCGCCATTTGAGAGCGTCGAAAATGGGCGGTATAGCACGTCCTCGGAAACTTCAAGCAGGTTCATCTCGCGCATTAGCTGCCAGCTTTCGAAAGTTCCAAGTATTTCCGTAATCATATCCGCGGTGTCAGCATTTCTATCCCTAACCTCGTACGGAAAGTATTCAAACTCGACGCTTGCCGTTATCACACCTTGGTATGGGTATCTGCCAAGCAGCAGATTCAGAAAAGTCGTTTTCCCCCTGCCGTTGCGCCCTGTGAAGCCTAGCTTCCAATCTGTGTCGATACGGAAGCTAACATTTTCAAATATATTGTCATAGCTGCCCTCATAGGCAAAGGTCAGGTTTTTTACATCTATCATAGACATAGGTCATATCCTCCTTAAAAAATATAGGCCGCAGGAAAGCTCTTCCCGCAGCCCACAGCACTACACCGTGTGCGAAAATACACACGGAGAGGATAAGACATGGAAAAAACACATCAACTTTCCTGCAAAGATACAACGAAATAGACGGTGAATTATTTCATCGCTGATTATCTCGCTATACAAATTGATTGCAGGATTAGTTGCGCATCTTCCCAACTCCATATCAGATTTTCTTAATAATATCATACAATAACGGGCTTTTCAAGCTAAAAAGGTACAAATATCCCATCCAGATTCCCGTGCGGCAGCGCAGTAGTCGTAGCATTTGAAAAAGCTCCGTATCTGTGTTTTTCAGCATTAAAACGAAAAAGTACGTTCCCGGAAGAGAAACGTACCTTTTCGCTGTTGGGCAAAACGGAAGAGGTAAGGAGAGGAAGGCAGCCGGATGATTTTATTTGACGCTGCTGCAGGGAAGAGTCTTAGTTGATTAGTTATAGCTGTAGAAGCCCTGACCGGATTTTCTGCCGAGCTTTCCGCCGCGGACCATCTTGCGGAGCAGGGGGCAGGCGCGGTACTTAGGATCGCCGGTCTCCGCGAGCAGGACGTCCATGATCGCGAGGCACACGTCAAGCCCTATAAGGTCTCCCAAAGCGAGAGGACCCATCGGGTGGTTCGCCCCGAGCTTCATCGCGGTGTCGATGCCCTCGACGGAAGCAACGCCGCTTTCCACAAGGCAGACGGCCTCGTTGATCATCGGAATGAGTAGCTTGTTCACGACGAAGCCCGGAGCCTCATTTACCTCAACGGGCTCCTTGCCGATCTGCGCCGCGAGCTCCTTTACGGCGCTTGCGGTCTCGTCCGAAGTGTTCGCGCCGCGGATGACCTCGACAAGCTTCATTACCGTTGCCGGATTA
>JAJUHD010000098.1 GCA_029268085.1 Bacillota bacterium
GAAGAAAGCAAGTTGGTGTCGATAACGGTGAGGGTCCACCCGTTCCCATTCCGAACACGGAAGTTAAGCTCACTTGTGCCGACAATACTTGGCTGGAGACGGCCCGGGAAGATAGGTAGTCGCCAACACTAAAAAGCGGAGGGTCTGGTCGACCAGACCAGGCCCTTTCGATATGCCTTCTTAGCTCAGTCGGTAGAGCATGCGGCTGTTAACCGCAGGGTCGTTGGTTCGAGTCCAACAGGAGGCGCCATGATGGCCCCGCCAATAGGCGGGGCTGTTCATTTTTATAGCAGGAAAATGTTACGCATATGTATAATACTAATAAACTGAACGCGTTAAGTTTAAATTTTATTGCTAATTTCCATATGATTAAAGAAAAAAATTTATATAATTATATTTTTAATTAAAGTATTATGTACCTGCATGAAATTATGAACAATAGAAAAATATAAGATTAGTATATTTTGTTAATTTTGCGATTATCGTATTGTGACTTTTAAAGTAAAATGATATATTATTACGGCGATTAATGAAAAAAGCGGTTATATTTATGCAAAGTGCAGCATATTAGGTCTGACTATAATAATAAATAGGAGGAAAGCTATATGGCAAAGTTTATCACCGCAAAAGAAGCGGCAAAATTGATACCGGACGGCGCAACGGTAGGGCTTGCCGGCATGGGGCTTTCGGGCTGGGCTGAAGAAGTCGCGGTAGCCATAGCTGAGAGTTTCAAGGAAACGGGACATCCCTGCGGGATTAATCTCAAACAGGGCAGCGCGATGGGGGACTGGAAAGAGCGCGGTGTTACAAGACTCGGCTATGAGGGCCTTGTTACCAAGTGGTCTGCGGCTCATATCGGCTCGGCTTTTTCTTTGTGCGATCTAACGGTAAAGAACAAGATACAGACACACTGCCTGCCTCAGGGAGTAATAGTGAATCTCTGGCGCGAAATCGCTGCGGGACGCCCCGGCCTCATAACGAAGGTAGGTCTCGGAACCTTTGTGGATCCGCGTGTCGAGGGCGGAAAGATGAACTCGGTGACGACGGAAGATCTGGTCGAGCTTATAAACTTCCAGGGCGAGGAATACCTTTTCTACAAGAGCTTCAAGCTTGATGTGGCTCTGCTCCGCGGAACGATAGCCGACGAAAACGGAAACATTTCCTTTGCAAACGAAAGCGTAATAAACGAAGGCCTCGCGGTTGCGACAGCGGCAAAGAACACAGGCGGAATAGTCATAGTACAGGTCGAATATCTTGCGAAAAAAGGCACGCTCAATCCGAAAGAGGTCAAAATCCCCGGCATCCTTGTGGATTACGTTGTGGTGGCCACCGACAAAAACGCCTGCTGGCAGACCGAGGGAGTTTATTTTGAGCCGGCCTTTTCCGGACAGATAAAGAAGCCGCTTACCGCCATTGAAAAGCTTCCTCTGGGGGAAAGAAAGCTGATTGCGCGGCGCTGCTCGATGGAGCTCAGAAAGGGCGATATCGTCAATCTGGGCGTCGGAATGTCTGCCGACGTGGCCAATGTGGTTGCGGAGGAGGGCTATTCAGAAAGCATTACGATGACCACCGAGAGCGGAATGGTGGGCGGTGTGCCCGCCGCGCTTCCCAATTTTGGCAGCGCCTACAACCCCGAAGCTACGATAGAGCACGGCGCGGCCTTTGACATTATTGACGGCGGCGGACTTGACATTACAATTCTCGGCCTGGGCGAGTGCGACCAGTACGGCAATGTAAACGTCAGCAAATTCGGGCCTCGCCTCTCGGGACCCGGCGGCTTCATAGATATTACCCAGAGCACCAAAAAAGTTGTGTTCTGCGGGACATTCACTGCAAAAGCAAAGACCGAGGTCAGCGACGGCAAGCTCAAGATAGTGCAGGAGGGAACTATCAAGAAGTTCCTGAAGCACGTCGATCAGATTACCTTCGCGGGACAGTTCAAAAAGCCGGATCAGGACGTGCTCTATGTCACCGAGCGCTGCGTTTTCAAGCTTATAAACGGGAAGATGACGATTACCGAAATCGCCCCGGGGATAAGCATAGAAAAGGACATTCTTCCGGTAATGGATTTTGTGCCGGAGGTTGCTCCCGATCTGAAAGAGATGGATCCCGCCTTGTTCTGCGAAACGTGGGGCAAGCTCGGTGAAATATTAGGTTAACCATAAGTATATAAAAGGAGGCAAAAGCAATGATTTTTTCGGAGAAACACGAATTAATCAGAAAACTGGTCCGAGATTTCGCAGAAAAAGAATTCACCTCGGACATTTTGGACGAACTTGAAGAAACCGGCGAATTTAACTGGGAGATATTCCGCAAAATGGCCGCTGCGGGCTTTACGGGCGCTAAGATACCCGTACAGTACGGCGGACAGGGTTCGGATTATCTGACCTATGTCATTATGCTGGAGGAGCTGGCGAGAGTTAGCCCCGTGCTTGCTATCTACGCGAATACGTCGAACTCTCTGGGCGGCGGTCCTCTGCTGCTTTCCGGAAACGAGGAGCAACTGGAGAAATACCTCAAGCCTGCCGCAAAGGGCGAGAAGATCCTTGTGTTCGCACTGACCGAGCCGGGCGCCGGCACGGATGCGGGCGGCACGACCACCACGGCGGTGCCTGACGGCGATTATTATGTCATGAACGGGCGCAAGACATTTATCAGCGGAGCTCCCGTTGCCGATTATACAATAGTCTATGCGAAGACCGACCTCAAGCAGAAGGGCGCGAGGGGCATCTCGGCCTTTATAGTCGATATGAAGCTGCCCGGCGTTTCCCTTGGCAAGGACGAGAGGAAGATGGGCATAATCGGATACCCGACCTGCGACATTATACTCGAGGATGTGCGCGTGCATAAGAGCGACCTTCTGGGCGAGCTTGACAAGGGCTTCTCCAACGCGATGAAGACTCTTGACGGCGGACGTCTAGGAGTTGCGGCCATGTCCTGCGGTATAGGACAGGCCTGCCTTGACGAGTCCATCAAGTATTCCAAGGAGAGGAAGCAGTTCGGACAGCCGATCGCCAATTTCCAGGCCATCAGCTTCATGATTGCGGATATGGCTACGGAGCTTCAGGCTGCCAAGGAGCTGGTTTACAATGCTGCGGTGCTTAAGGACCTGAACCGTCCCGACGCGCCCCAGGCCTGCTACATGGCGAAGTATTTTGCGTCCGAAATGTGCAACCGTCTTGCCGCGCATGCGGTCCAGATCCACGGCGGCTACGGCTATATCAAGGATTACAGGGTCGAGCGCCTCTACCGCGATGCCCGCATTAACACGATCTACGAGGGAACCTCCCAGGTTCAGCAGATGGTCATTGCGGCCAACCTGCTGAAGTAAGGGGAAAGGAGCATAAATATGAAAATTATTGTATTGGCAAAACAGGTGCCCGACACGAACGAGGTCAAGATCGATCCCGTAAAGGGGACCCTTATCCGCGACGGCGTGCCTTCGATACTTAATCCCGATGACGCCAACGCGCTCGAAGCGGCTCTCACCGCAAAAGATCAGTTCCCCGGCTCTACCGTCAGCGTTCTTTCGATGGGACCCGGACAGGCCTGCTATATGCTCCGCGAGTGTCTCGCCATGGGAGCGGACGACGCTTATCTGCTTTCCAGCCGCGCTTTCGGCGGAGCGGATACCTGCGCCACCTCGACGACGCTTGCCGCAGGCATCAGAAAGCTCGGAAAGTTTGATATAATATTTGCCGGACGCCAGGCGATAGACGGAGACACGGCTCAGGTTGGTCCGCAGACGGCGTACCGGCTTGGCATTCCAGTAGTGACTTACGTCATGAAGATCCGCGAATATAAGGAAAAGTCCGTTGTCGTAGAGCGCCAGCTCGAGGACGGATACGAGGTCATAGAGGTTTCGCTGCCCTGCATGCTGACCGCGGTCAAGGAGCTCAATGAGCCCCGCTATATGACGATCGGAAGGATAGAGGAAGCGTATAAGAAGACCATCACCATCTGGGACGAAAACGATGTTGCTCTCAAGCCCGAGAGCTGCGGCCTTAAGGCCAGCCCGACCCAGGTTTTCAGAAGCTTTACGCCGCCCCCAAAGGGAAAGGGAGAGATGCTCAAAGGCACAGTTCCCGAAATGGCCGCGCAGCTCGTCGCGAAGCTTACTGAGAAGCATGTGCTTTAATAAGAAGGGATGTGAACCTAATGGCTGTAAATGTAATCAATGAAAAATGCAAGGGCTGCCAGAAATGCGTAAAGGTTTGCCCTTTTAACGCCATAACGATGGAAGAAAAGCTCGCCGTTATAGGCCCGAGCTGCACAAGCTGCGGCGTCTGCGTCGACGCCTGCCCGTTCAATGCGATTGAGAAGACCGACGAGGCCTCGCACACAAAGGATCTCTCCGCATACCATGACGTATGGGTGTTCGCCGAACAGCGCGAAGGCAAGCTTATGGGCGTCGCAATCGAGCTTATCGGCGAAGGAAAGAAGCTTGCAAACGAGATAGGCTGCAAGCTCTGCGCCGTGCTCTGCGGCGAAAACGTCGACGGTCTGATCGACGAGCTGATCGCCTACGGCGCCGACAAGGTTTACTACGCAAACGCTCCCGAGCTCAAGAGCTACAATACTGACGCTTATACCAAAACTATTTACGAAGCGATAAACAAATACAAGCCCGAGATAGTCCTGCTGGGCGCGACGCATATCGGCCGCGACCTCGGACCCTGCCTCGCGGTTAAATGCGGAACCGGCCTTACCGCCGACTGCACTAAGCTTGAGATAGACCCCGAGGACAAGAAACTCAAGCAGACCCGTCCCGCCTTCGGCGGCAATCTCATGGCTACAATTATCTGCCCGAACCACCGTCCCCAGATGTCCACTGTCCGTCCCGGCGTCATGGAGAAGCCGAAGTACGACAAGAGCCGCAAGGGCGAAGTAATAAAGCTCACGCCCTCCTTCAAAGACGGGGATATCCGCATGAAGGTGCTCGAAATCGTAAAGCACGTCGCCGATGTCGTGTCGCTCACCGACGCTGAAATTATCGTTTCCGGCGGACGCGGGCTCGGCAGCCCCGAGGGCTTTGACCTTCTCCGCGAGTTTGCGAAGAAGCTTGGCGGAACAATCGGCGCCTCCCGCGCCGCGGTTGACTCCGGATGGATAGACCACGCGTACCAGGTCGGACAGACCGGCACGACGGTCAAGCCGAAGATCTACTTTGCCTGCGGCATCTCCGGCGCTATCCAGCACCTCGCCGGCATGCAGAACTCGGGGTATATCGTGGCTATTAATAAAAACGAGAATGCGCCGATATTTGAAGTAGCCGACTACGGCATCGTAGGGGACCTTTACAAGGTAATACCCGCGATCATGGCCGAACTTGATAAATAGGTATTCGTTGACTCAAACAACAAGGGGGCTGGCTTATGCCGCCCCCTGTGTTTAAAAGGATGCGGCGGAGTCTGCCGCATTGGAGCTGTGGAGGGACTGTCTATGCCAGAGTTTTGCAATCTGACGCTTGGAGGCTTATTGAAGCTGAATGCCGAAAAATATCCTTCAAGAAATGCAATCGAATATTGCGGCAAGGCCTGGACGTGGAGGGATTTTGACAGGGTGTCGGACTCCATCGCAAAGGGTCTGCTTGCCAGAGGCGCCAAAAGAGGCACCCATATAGGAATAATATCCTCTGACAGCCCAAGCTTTTTGATTTTCATGCTGGCGGTCCATAAAATCGGCGGCGTTTGTGTGCTTTTCAATCCCGGCTACGGAAAATCCGAGCTGGAGGCGCTCATAAGCTTTACTGACATCGAATTTCTTGCTTCGGGAGAGCAGTACAGGGAAGTAAATCTCAGGGAGCTGGTGGAGAGCCTGCCGGGCTTCCCGCTTCTCAGGCAAATCATATACATTGGCGATGCGGCGGAAAGCGAGGGACTGGACGCCCTGCGGAAAGACGGAGCTTCCGTAGGCGAGGAGGAATACGCCGCAGCGCAGAGCGCTGTAAAGCCCGAGGATACGGCTAATATTCTTTTTACATCCGGCACGACCGGCAGCCCCAAAGCGGTAATGATAAGCCATTTTGCCCAGGTTAACACTTCGATAACCCAGGCTGAGGACTTGAGCGCCTCTTGTGACGACAGATTTTGCGTCGGAATACCGATGTTTCACTGCTTCTGCCTTTCCGCGACCGTGTTTTCTGCGTTTGCGGTCGGCGGCTGCGTCTGCTTTCCGGAGAGCCTGCGCACCGCCGGCATAATGAAGACGCTTTCGGAAAGCCGCTGCACGGTATTCAACAGCGTCCCGTCTCTTTTTTACGCGCTGCTTGCGAGGCCGGACTTCAAAAGCTACGACATTTCCGCGCTGAGGACAGGGCTGATAGGAGGCGCGGGCTATACTCCTGAGCAGTTCAAAAGCATAGAGGAGGGCTTTGGCTTCACGCTTATGGCCTCGCTCGGCATGACCGAGGCGACGGGAGGAATAACCGTAACATATCCTCACGATTCTTTCAAGGTGCGCAGCACGACGGTAGGACACTTCATGAAGAATGTTTCGGGCTCCGTATGCGACATAAACAGCGGAAAAGAGCTTCCCGAAGGCAAGACCGGGGAAATATGCGTTTCGGGCTTCATGGTTATGAAGGGATACTATAAGCAGCCGGAGCTCACGAAGCTCGCGATAGACGAAAAAGGCCGGCTGCACAGCGGCGACCTCGGCTTTTTGGATAAGAACGGCAATCTTCATGTGACCGGAAGGATAAAGGAGCTTATCAACCGGGGCGGCGAAAAGATCTCTCCGCATCAGATTGAAAACTGCCTTACGGACAACGACCGGCGCATAAAGACGGCGAAGGCCATAGGCATACCGGACGTCCATTACGGCGAGGAGATATGCGTCTGCGTCATACTTGAGGAGGGGGCCCAAATGAGCGAGGATGAGGTGCGGGCGATTGTGAAGAAGCATCTTGCGCGCTATAAGGTTCCAAAATACGTTTTGTTTTTCGATTCTTTTCCCTACAATTTTAAGGGAAAGGTAACGAATAAGCTTCTGCAGGAAAAGGCGATCGAGAGGCTTAAGGCCCAGGGCCTGTATTGACCGCGCTTTTCAAAACAAAAGCCGGTATTGTATAATAAAGAAGCAATATTATTGATTGGAGGTGAGCGTATGCCCGAAAACAAGCCGCGAATTTCAAAAGCTGCGCTGGGGAGAATAAGCCAGTATCTGAACTATCTGAAAAAACTGCCGGAAGGAGCGTATCCGTACATTTCCTCGACGATAATAGCCGAGGAGCTCGGGCTCAATCAGGTCCAGGTCAGGAAGGATCTCGCCTGCGTGGGAAACGGCGGAAAACCGAAAATCGGCTATAAGCGCAGCGAACTTATCTCCGACATAGAGCACTTCCTTGGTCATGACGACAGCTCGGACGCGGTGCTGGTCGGGGTGGGCAATCTGGGCAAGGCGCTTTTGGCTTACGGCAACTTCAATAAATACGGTCTTAACATAATAGCGGCCTTTGACAGCGACAAAAACCTTATCGGCAGCCAGATAGCCGGAAAAACGGTATACTCGGTAGACAAGATCCCCGAACTCTGCAAAACCCTCAATGTAAAGATAGGAATAATAACTGTTCCGGCCTCGGAGGCGCAGGAGGTCTGCAACAGGCTGATTGACGGCGGCGTCCGTGCGATATGGAATTTTGCGCCCGCAATCATTTCTGTGCCTAAAAGGGTAGTTATAAAAAACGAGGACATGGCGGCTTCTCTTGCGGTGCTTTCAAAGATGCTAAAAGAGAATCTGCTCAATTACGGTGCGGATTGAGGAGGAAAAAATGCTTGAAGCTGGAATAAAGGGCAATCAAACGACAGCGGTGACGCAGCAGAATACGGCCAAAGCCCTAGGCAGCGGGGGACTTGAGGTGTTTGCGACCCCGGCAATGATAGCGCTGATGGAAAAGACGGCGGCGGAGAGCGTTTCCGGCCTGCTTGAAGAGGGCTGGGGAACGGTAGGTATTTCCTTAAATGTGAAGCACACGGCGCCCACTCCTGTCGGAATGAAGGTTACCTGCGAGAGCGTGCTGACTGAGGTGGACGGAAAGCGGCTTGTTTTCGAGGTAACTGCAAGCGACGAAAAAGGAGTCATAGGCAGCGGCATCCATGAGAGATTCATTATAAACAATGAAAAGTTTATGCAGAAGGTAAACGAGAAACTGAAAAATGCCTGAGCACAGATATCCGAAGGGCGAGAAATCCCTTTCCGCTCCTTCAATCTGAAAATCCCTGTCCGCGCTTGCGCGGACAGGGATTTTTCGGCTTACAAGAAGCACGCTGAGCGCGTGTTTTTTTAGTATAATGGAAAAGGAGAGCGGCGTACGGTAACCGGCTTTGCGAGCGTATCGGCTCTGCTGTTGTCACGGCAAAAATTGTTTAGAGTTTCGTTTTCACTATGGTCAATATTTTTATAACTTCCGGTGCTTTTGACTTTATTTTACAGTATGATATACTTATTCAGGCGTATAGTGGCATGCTGTCCTAAATATTAATGCCTGCCCGGCTTTTCAAAAAGCAGTTGCATTTAAGCGCTATCGCTGTCTTTACATTTAGGAAGCAGGGTTTATGTGCAAACAATGATTGTCTATAGTGATTGGAATTTAAGACAGAGTAACTTTTGTTCAGCAAAATAATAAAACATAATAAAGGGGCTTATACTTTGAAATATTTGAAAAGATTGTCAATCCTGATTTTAATAATAACCATTGTAACAGCATTTGCTGCCGCGGCGTCGGCTCATAGCCATCCTGGTTCTTCACCGCATGCAGCGCCAGCCGTATCAGATTGGGCGCAGAAGGAAGTGAGAAGAGCGCGTGAGCTGGGGCTTGTGCCTGAAATGTTATTTGAGAATTATAGAGGTACAGAAGCCGTTTTTCTTAATGATTATTCTGTACCTGTTACAAGGGAGCAATATATCAGGATAGCCATGGAATTTGTTGCGTTACAGCAGCATTGTGACAGCGAAAGCCTTAACGGCCTGGTCTCGCGTTATTTGGCCGAAAAAAGCGAGGACGGATATTTTGTAAAAAATGTATTTACCGACGATACCGGCTACGCTTCCATTGCATATTATCTTGGCCTTGTTAAAGGCCGGGGGAACGGTATTTTTGATCCTAAGGGACTAATTACCAGACAGGAAGCGGCCGTTATACTGACCCGCGCTTACGGCGTCTGCGGAGGAAAAATGCCGAAGCAAGATGAGAAAATAACAAGCTATAAGGATGAGAAAAGTATTGCCGATTGGGC
>JAJUHD010000099.1 GCA_029268085.1 Bacillota bacterium
AAAAATCTCGGGCTTGAGATAAAACGCAACGAGGACGCTTACAGCGATGAGGACGTTGGTATTGTTATATCGCAGGAACCCATGAAGGGCGCAAAGCTCAAAAAAGGCGATGCGGTTACGGTCACGGTTTCGAAGGGCCCCGAACCATCTCCTTCGCCCGAGGCTCATACAATTAGCGTCACCGCCGGCAAGGGCGGCAGCATCAGCCCCAAAGGCGCTGTTTCTGTTGCGGACGGCGAGGATCAGACATTTGCCATTACTCCTGACAGCGGCTATGAGATACTCGAAGTCAAGGTGGACGGAACGAATGTAGGAGCTGTTACCAGTTATACATTCACCAAAGTAACAGAGAACCATACGATCTATGCGGTGTTCAGGCAAAAATCAACGACCGCGTCACCGACACCGAGCCCGACGCCATCAGGAAACCCGGCTTCAGGCACAGACATAGGCTGAAAAGCAAGGAGAGCCGAATTACTTCCGGCTCTCCTTGCTTTACTTGTTCTCGCCGATAAGATGCTCCTTCAGAACCTGATAACGCGGCAGAAGACATCTCCTTTTTCATCGATAACGACCTCCGCATAGCTCGGCGACGGCGAAGGACCGCAGGAGCCCGGGTTCAGGACATGGAGTCCGCCGGACATCGAATAATGCGCAATGTGGGTGTGCCCGAACATTACGATATCGGCGCCCCTTGCTCCGGCTTCCTCTATTAGAGGGGAACGGGTCCACTTTACCCCGTAAATATGTCCGTGCGTTATGAAAATTCTGATTTTTCCGGCCGGAAAAAGCTCATTATCCGGCAGATTTGAGCTTATATCGCAGTTTCCCCGAACCGCTTTGAGCGGAATTTCGGGAAACTGCTTTTCTATTTCTGAAACATCTCTTCCGCCGTCCCCGAGATGGACGACCATGTCCGGCTTGTCTTGAGCGATGGCGCGGAGCATCCTTGCGGAGTTCCCGTGAGAATCGGAAAAAACCAAGAGCTTCAAGGTGAAATCTCCTTACATAAAAAGTGCGATTAACTGTTATGCCTCCAAAAAGTAACCTACGGGGGCGAAGTGAATATACTGAACTGAAAGAGTATCTTTGGAGGTGCCGGTATGAGTGATTTTGAGAGAATGAGCAAAGAATTGTTTAAAAGCAAAAAAGCCGGAGAATTGAATAAAGTAGTAAACTCTGCCGAGGGAAAGAAGATTGGAAGCATGGTGGACGGGAATGCGTTAAAAAAAGCGGTTGCCGAAGGAGACAACGAAACCGTTAACCGCATTCTCGGTCAGTTCCTATCAACCGATGAAGGCAAATCTCTCGTAAAAAAAATAAGCGAGAATTTCGGAAACAAATAAGACTGGGGGGACGGGCCGTGAGCGATCTGGAGGGAATGATTAACGGGATACTTTCGAATCCCGATGAAATGAAAAAAATCATGGATATGGCCGGTAAGATCATGGGAGAAGGCGGTATTCCCTCTGCGGCGCCCACCGGATCCCCGTCGCCGGAGGTTCCGCCTGCTGACAATATCCTTTCCGGTGTGGACATCGGAAAACTGGCTTCGGCGGCGCAGACCCTTTTAGGCAGCGGAACAATCAAAAAGCTGCTTTCGAGCCCGCTGGCACAGAATATAATTGCGGAAGCAATGCACCCGAACAACGATAAAAAAGAGCTGTTTGATGCCCTGAAACCGTGGCTTTCGGAAAAAAGAAGATATAAACTTGAAAAAGCGATAGTATTCGCCAGAGTGATGCGCGTTGCCGGAGCGGCTGTGCCGCTTATTAAGGGAGGGTAGAAGATGAAAAGATACAACGGCAAAACCGGCAGCTACGAAATAGTTCCGGAACCGGATACATTCTTGCCTCAGACTCCTCGGCAGGAACTCGCGTCGGAAAGCGAATTGCCAAGAAAACCGTCGAGCCAGTCAGGTAATCTTAGCGGACTCGGCAGCATACTTGGAGAGCTTGGCGGTAAGTCCGGAGGCGGGCTTGGAGATATACTCGGCGGGCTTGGAGATATACTCGGCGGAACAGGAGGCAAGCCGGATGCCGGAGACAAAACGACCGGCGGACTTAGCGGTTTACTAGGCGGCCTTGGCGGCGGGTTTGGCAGCATACTCGGCGGCCTGGGAGGGAAGCAGGGCGGCGGACTCGGCGGAATACTCTCGAAGCTTACCACCTTCGATTTTGAGCTTGAGGATATAATACTCGTTGCAGTTTTATATCTTCTGTATCGTGAAAGCAAAGATATTGAATTTCTGCTGATAGCAGGAGCCATGCTGTTTCTTTAAGGAATTGAGAATATATCGTCCGAAGGCGTGGAAAGATCGGTGGTTCCTGAATCCATTGAGAAAATTGTGTCGTCGCCATCAAGTTTTTTCATTGAATAAAGAAGTCCGGAATTTACTGAGATGTATACCTGATATGTATAACCCAGCTCTCCGCTCTTGTATTCGACATAAATACAGGGCTGTCCCGACTGTTCTATATAGGAAGCGTCGAGTATGTTTTCCTGAGGGACATCCTTGATATCTTCATAGGTAACAAGGCTCGAGAACATATCTATCTCCTTGCTAGCGCTGCTTTCGCTGAGCTTGGATTTAAAAACCGCGGAAGAACCGTCATACCAGATATAAAGATCGCTTCCAAGGACAAGTATGTTCCTGACTGTTTTGTCTTTTAATATGCTGAGCTTGATTTTTTCACCTGACTGCCAGTAATTGAGCGTCTGTTCGCTTTCCTTACCGTCAAAGAATGACTTGATCGTATAGGTACGGGAAAAGTTTTCGGTACGGGTAAGAGTACCCAAAACGGTTTTAACGGTCTCTGTATTGACATCGATGCGGTCAATTCCGTCATTCAGCGAACTGCCGCCGCTGTCGATGACTGGCGAGGGCAGAGAAATCACGTGGGAACTGTCTCTCTGCATATAGCTTATGACCAGAAAGGCGGTCGCGGCCAGCAGAACCGCAATTATAATCCCGATAACGATACCCTTTTTCATGGGCGAAAATCCTCCGGGCGCTTATTGTTCGCGCCAAAGCTGAAAAGTATGGCCTCCGCGATACGCGGACAAGCGTTCCCGTCGCCATAGGGGTTGACAGCCCTTGCCATCCTGTCGTAAATCGTTCTGTCAGTCAGAAGTTCGCGGGCAAGGTCATAAATACGGTCTTCGCTGACGCCTGCAAGCTCGACTGTTCCGGCTTCGACGGCTTCGGGCCTTTCGGTTTCGCGTCTCATTACGAGAACGGGTTTGCCGAGCGCAGGAGCCTCCTCCTGAAGTCCGCCGCTGTCTGTCATGATAAAAAAGCTTTTTGACATGAGACGGTGCATCTCCATTGCATCAAGCGGCTCAATTAAATGGATATTCGGCACGCCGCCCAAAAGCCTGCGTGCGGTTTCGCCGACATAGGGACTCAGGTGCACAGGATACACGACGGATACATCGTCAAAGCTCTCGGCGATTCGTTTTACGGCGCGAAAGATGCTTTCCATCGGTTCGCCGTAGTTCTCGCGGCGATGACAGGTCATTGTTATGACCCGTTTTGAACTGAAATCAATGCTTCTGAGCTTCGTGGACCTGAAAGACCCGTCCCCGACAGTATATTTCATCGCGTCGATAACGGTATTGCCGGTAATGAAAATGTTTTCGGTGATGTTTTCTAAGTTTAGATTGCGCGCGTTCTGTGCCGTGGGCGCAAAATGGTATTCAGAGATCCTTCCGATAAGGCTTCGGTTCATTTCTTCGGGATAGGGGGAATAGCGGTCATAGGTGCGAAGTCCGGCTTCGACGTGACCAACGGGAATCTTTTCGTAAAATGCGGCAAGGGCCGCAGCAAACGCAGTCGTCGTATCGCCGTGGACAAGCACCAGATCCGGCTTGGCTTCCTTCAGCACATCGCTCAGACCGTTCAGCACGCTGCTGGTGATATACGAAAGGGTCTGTCCATCCTTCATTACGTCAAGATCATAGTCCGGCTTAATATCGAAACAGGCCAGTACGTCGTCCAGCATTTTACGGTGCTGGGCGGTAACGCAGGCGATGCAATTGAATTCCGGACGCTGCTTAAGTTCAAGGTACAGAGGAGCCATCTTGATGGCTTCCGGCCTTGTGCCGAAAACCAGCATTACTTTAACGGGTTTCATTTTTATCCTCCACATCCTTGCCGATCTGCGCCATTTCCGGAGGGCTTGTCTTATCGGAAGAAGTCTCGCGCTTCTGTCGATGCAGCTTTCCGTAGACGAAAGCCCACAGAAAAGCGCAGAGACAGAAGCCGAGGATCACAATAAGCGCCTTTATCTCGCCGCTTGTAGTGATAACGACGGCGGCCAGACCAAGTATGGCGCTTATGGAATAAAGTATCGCAACGGCCTGCTTTTGGCTAAGACCCATATCGATAAGACGGTGGTGGAAATGCCCTCTGTCGGGATGCATGGGGCTCTGCCCTTTTAAAAGACGGCGGCAGAAAGAGAAAACAGTGTCGAAAAGCGGAACGGCGATCGAAAGAAGCGGTACGGCGAAAGACACTACTGCGTAAAACTTAAAAAGACCAAGAATGGACATTGAGGCGAGCACATAACCCAGAAGCAGCGCACCGGTATCGCCCATGAAAATTTTCGCGGGGTTGAGGTTATAGGGCATAAAGCCGATGCAGGCTCCGGCAAGCGCGGCAAGGACTATGGCAACGCTGCTATCAGAAACGACGAGGGCGATTACCAGCATAGTGATGCTGCTGATAGTGGATACGCCGACAGCCAGCCCGTCCAGTCCGTCAATAAGGTTAACGGAGTTCGTTATTCCAACAATCCACAGGATCGTTATGGGGATGGACCAGCCGCCAAGGATGAGGTAGTCCTTCGTACTCCAGATGACAGGGTTTGCGAGAACGTTAATCTGAACGCCATGCAGGACCGCGACGACTGCCGCCAGTATCTGGAGACCGAGCTTGACCCATGCGTTAAGGGAGATTATATCGTCTACGGCGCCGGTTGCGACAATGATGACGCAGCCGAGAAGGATGCCCTGCATTTGGCGGTTTATATCAGCGAAAAGGAGAACGCTCAGAAGAAAACCGAGAAAGATCGCCAGCCCGCCCATCCGCGGGATCGGGTGGTCGTGAACCCTTCTTGCCTCTCCGGGAACGTCTATGGCTCCCACCTTCTGGGCAAAGGCTTTGACAATCGGCGTCGAGGCAAAGCTGATGATAAACCCTACCGCAATGGTGACCAGTATCCTTATCGAAAGCGTTGTATCTAATGGCATGACAAAATAATCCTTTCACTGCGCGTAAGATTCCCGCGCAATTTAAAGCGCTGATTTGCGCAAACTATCTCTCTACGAACCCGATCTTTTTATACACCTTCCTGAGAATTTTTGCCGAAGCGCGTGAAGCCTTTTCCGCGCCTTCCTTATAGATGCTCTCAAGATAGGTTTTGTCCGCGATAAGGCGTTCGGCCTCCTCGCGTATCGGGCGCAGGAGCTCGACTACTGATTCGCCGACCTTCACCTTGAAATCGCCGTAGCCCTTGCCCTCAAACTCCTTTTCGATCTCCCCAAAGCTTGCGCCGGTCGCGACGGAATAGATTTGCATAAGGTTTGAAACTCCGGGCTTATCAGACGGATCGAAGCGCACGCAGGTTTCACAGTCTGTCACGGCGCGCTTGAAGCAGCGCGTGATATCATCCGGACTCTGCATGATGTAGATACAGCCGCCGGGATCCTTATCTGACTTCGACATTTTATTTTCGGGACTGGTCAGGCTCATGATACGCGCTCCGACCTTGGGAATGTACGGTTCGGGCAGCCTGAAAACTTCGCCGTAAACGCCGTTGAAGCGCTGGGCTATATCGCGCGTAATCTCTACATGCTGCTTCTGATCCTCGCCGACCGGGACGAGATCGGTCTGGTAGAGCAGAATGTCAGCAGCCATAAGAGCGGGGTAGGTGAAGAGACCTGCGTTGATATTGTCGGCATTCTTTGCGCTCTTGTCCTTGAATTGCGTCATGCGCGAAAGCTCTCCGAACATGGTGTAGCAGTTGAGAACCCACGCGAGCTCCGCGTGAGCGGGAACATGGCTCTGGATGAAGATGGTGTTCTTCATGGGATCGAGGCCGCAGGCAATGTACTGCGCAAGCTGGTGGAGCGTGCGGCGCCTCAGGTCCGAGGGGTTCTGGCGCACGGTTATCGCGTGCATATCAACTATACAGTAATAGCAGTTATAGGTGTCCGAAAGCTCAACCCAGTTTTTGATCGCCCCGAGGTAAGAGCCGAGGGTCAGTTCACCGGAGGGCTGGATCCCGCTGAATATCGTTTTCTTTTCGATAGCTTTTTCGTCCATTTTCAGAGATTCCTTTGCTTTGATTATAGTGAAAACTCCTCAGCCAGCTTTTTAAAGCCAGGGAGAGAACCCTCTATGGTTTTGGGACTGACACAATAGGCGATCCTGACATAGCCGGGGCAGGCGAACGATGAGCCGGGCACGACGAGGATGTTGTATTTTTTTGCACGGGCACAGAATTCCTTATCATCGCAGGGCGTCTTGACCCACATATAAAACGCGCCCTGCGGGTAGGCACATTCGAAGCCGGCGTCCTTCAGCCCCTTGTAAAGCAGCTTCCGGTTGCTGTCGTAGGCAGCAATGTCCGTTCTTTCGTCGAGACAATGCATGACCACCCTTTGCATAAGAGAAGGTGCGTTTACAAAGCCCATCACTCGGTTTGCAATCGCTGCGGCGTCGATTATAAGCGCGCTGTCGTCAGCTTCCGCCGGAATGACGAGATAGCCGATACGCTCGCCGGGAAGGGAAAGGGACTTCGACCATGAGTAGCTGACGATCGCGTTGCGGTAGAACTTCGTAAGCCACGGGACTTCGTATCCGTCATAGGCGAGTTCCCTGTAGGGCTCGTCGGCAAGAATATATATAGCGTGGCCGTATTCCTTTTGCTTTGCTTCAAGAACGGCGGCGATCTTCTTTATGGTTTCCTCGGAATAGATGACTCCCGTAGGATTGTTGGGCGAGTTTATGATAAGCGCCTTTGTTTTCGGCGTGACTGCTTTTCCAATGGCTTCGGCATCGGGCTGGAAGTCGGGGCTCGTCGGGGGTACGACGGTCAGAACGCCGTCGTAGTTTGCGACATAGTTGCCGTATTCGAGGAAATAAGGCGCAATTGCGACGACCTCGTCACCGGGATTCAAAAGCGTCTTGAGGATAACATTAAGACTGCCCGCCGCGCCGACTGTCATAATAATGTTCTGGGCGTTGAACGAAGTGCCGAAGCGGCTGTTGAGGGAGCCTGCTACCGCGGCGCGCACATCGGAAAAACCTGCGTTTGACATATAGCCGTGCACCATAGTGGAAGGTTCGCTGTCCAGAATATCGACCACTGCGTCCTTCACCTTTTTTGGCGCGGGAAAGTTAGGATTGCCCAGACTGAAGTCATATACGTTTTCCCTGCCGTAGAGGGCGGCAAGCCTGTTGCCCTCCTCGAACATCTCGCGTACGGCTGAGTTGCGCTGCGTCAGCGCAAACAGCTTTTCAGAAATATTATGCGTCATAACGATACCTCCAGACGATATTCCAATGCATAATTGTATCACGTTTTAACATTGCTTGACAATCCCTGTAAGATAAAATATTATACTATATAACTCAAAGACATGAAGGAGAAAACAGCATCATGGATATGAAATGGTTTGAGGATATGGAGAAGCGCATCCCACACGGAGAGGTGAGGACACGCTTTGCTCCCAGTCCTACGGGATATATGCACGTCGGCAATCTGCGCACTGCGCTTTACACATATCTTATAGCAAAAAAGAGCGGGGGAAAGTTCATTCTGCGCATAGAGGATACCGATCAGGGAAGACTGGTCGAGGGTGCGACAGACCTTATCTATAAGACGCTCAAAGATTGTCGCCTTACGCATGACGAGGGACCGGACATCGGCGGACCCGTCGGGCCCTATATACAGACTGAACGCCGCGAGCTCTATGGGAAATATGCCGAGCTTCTGCTTGAAAAAGGCGGGGCTTACCGCTGCTTCTGCGGCAAACTTGAATCAGATGAAGATGACGGAGAGTTCAAAAAAACCGAAAATCCCTGCGCGCGTCTGACTAAGGAAGAATCCGACGCGAGAGCTGCGGCTGGCGAACCCTTCGTTATCCGCCAGCGCATACCGCGCGAGGGCACGACGACATTTCACGATGAAATATTCGGCGACATCACTGTCCCGAACGACACGCTGGACGACAATGTTCTGATAAAGTCCGACGGGCTGCCGACTTATAACTTTGCAAATGTCATAGACGACCACCTCATGGGCATCACACATGTCGTGCGCGGAAGCGAATATCTGGCATCTGCGCCGAAATATAATCTGCTATATGAATCCTTCGGCTGGGAGATACCGAAATACGTTCACTGTTCGCCCGTCATGCGCGACCACCATAATAAGATGTCAAAGCGCCACGGCGACCCGAGCTATGAGGATTTGATAAATCAGGGCTATCTGACCGATGCTGTCCTGAACTATGTCGCGCTTTTGGGATGGAGTCCCGGAGGAGAGCAGGAAATATACTCTCTTGATGAGCTTTGCGAAGCATTTGACATTTCGGGAATATCAAAATCACCGGCGATCTTCGATATCGAGAAGCTCACGTATTTCAACGCAGAGTATATCAAGGCGCTTTCGCCCGAAAGATTTACGGAGCTTGCTGAACCTTTTATCCGTCAGAGCGTAAAAAACCCTGCAATCGATATTTCGCTTTTCGCGCCGATTCTTCAGCCGCGAACGGACAGGCTGACAGATATTCCTGAAAAGATTGATTTTTTTGACGAGCTGCCAGATTATGACGTTGAGCTTTATACAAACAAGAAGTCCAAGACCGACGGCGCTGTGTCTCTCGATATGCTGAACAAGACCCTGCCCGCGCTGGAAGCCATAACCGACTGGGCGGAGGAAAACATCCATGACACGCTCATCGGGCTTGCAGAAAAGCTGGAAGTCAAAAATGCAACGCTTATGTGGCCTGTCCGCATAGCAGTTGCCGGAAAAGCGGTTAC
>JAJUHD010000100.1 GCA_029268085.1 Bacillota bacterium
AATAACCATCGACAGTATTCCTCTCCCAAAGCACGGGCAGAGGACTTACATAATGCTTAACAAGCCCCGCGGCTACCTTTCCTCAATGTCGGACGACAGGGGAAGGAAGACCGTCGCCGAACTTACAGCCAACGTCGGAGCAAGAGTTTACCCCGTCGGAAGGCTGGACTATGATTCGGAGGGGCTGCTTATTATGACTGACGACGGCGAGCTTGCGCATATGCTTATGCATCCTTCGCATGAGATCAAAAAGGTATATGAGGTGAGGGTGCAGGGCGGCAGCATTGAAAGAGCGCTTACGATACTCAGATCTCCTCTCAATATCGACGGCTATGTGATAAAGCCCGCACAAGTAAGGCTCCTTAAGCGTACCATGGACGGTGCGCTGCTCTCAATTACGATAACCGAAGGGCGGAACAGGCAGATCAGGAAAATGTGCGAAAAGGCGGGGCTTAAGGTCCTGCGTCTCAGGCGCGTCGCGGAAGGGAGCCTGAAGCTTGGTGGACTTCCGGTCGGTCAATGGCGGTATTTAGACTTTAGCGAGATAGAGAACTTGCAGAAACCGCTTATAAATTCCGCCCAAAATATAAAATCAGCGAAATAAATACAGGTTTTTTGATTTTTAGCTCCTGCGGCACTTGCATTTGGTTTTATCCGTGTAGTATCATTGATACTAAGCATTGGTCAAAACCGAAACGAGGATGTGATTTAATGGAAAAAGATGTTCTTGCTGTTATTGCGAATAGTAATATCCACTATTCGAAGGGACAGCGGCGCATTGCAAAATATATTCAGGAAAATTATGATAAGGCCGCTTTTATGACGGCGGGCAAGCTCGGCGCGACTGTGGGCGTCAGCGAATCGACAGTTGTCCGTTTTGCCGCCGAACTGGGTTACGACGGTTATCCGGGCATGAGAAAGGCACTTCAGGAGATAATCCGCAACCGCCTCACATCCGTACAGCGCATCGAGGTGGCGAAGGATCTCATTAACGGCTCCAACGTACTTAAAGCCGTTTTGACAGCCGATATGGAAAAGCTGCAGAAGACGATTGAGGAGATCGACACAGTGAGCTTCAATGCGGCGGCGGATGCGATAATAAATGCCGAACACGTTTATATAGTCGGTATGCGTTCATCCGCTGCTCTTTCGAGCTTTATGGGCTATTACCTCAACCTTCTGCGCGAAAACGTGCACCTTCTCCACGATACGGCTGTGACCGAGGTATACGAGCAGGTAATCCGTATCAGAAAGGGCGATGTTTTTATCGCGATGAGCTATCCGCGTTATTCGAGCAGAACAGTAAAAGCGATGCGCTTTGCAAAAGACGCAGGGGCGACGACAATAAGCCTTACGGACGGCGAATCGTCGCCGCTTGCCCAAATATCCGATATAACTTTGTTTGCAAAGAGCGACATGGTTTCTTTCCTTGACTCCCTTGTCGCACCTTTAAGCCTGATAAACGCGCTGATAGTTTCTATCGGGCTGCGTTCTGAAGACGCTTTGTCCGATACATTCAAGCGTCTGGAAACCGTCTGGACGGAGAATGAGGTTTATGAAAGCACTGCGGTCTGACGCTGCCGTAATCGGCGGCGGGGCGGCCGGTCTTATGGCCGCGGCTTTGCTTGCCGAACGCGGTATCGATACGCTGCTCATCGAGCCTAACAGGATAATGGGCAAAAAACTTCGTATCACGGGAAAGGGCCGCTGCAACATCACAAACGTCTGCGATAACAAGCGATTTCTGGAAAACGTTCCCTGCAACGGCAATTTTCTTTACAGCGCCATCAACAGGTTCGGAGCTGAAGACACGATGGCTTTTTTCGAGCGCATCGGAGTACCGCTAAAAACAGAGCGTGGGAACCGTGTTTTTCCGGTCAGTGACAGCGCGCATGACGTTGCCAACGCGCTCGAACGTTACGGACGTGAGAGGGGAGTGCGAATTCTCCATAAGCGCGTCACGGCTTTGAAAGCCGCAGACGGAGAGCTGAAAAGCGTGATCGCGGAGGACACGGAGGTCTTATGCAAGGCGGCCGTGCTTTGCACCGGCGGGGCAAGCTATCCCGGCACAGGCTCGACAGGGGACGGGTATAGGCTTGCCGAAAGCCTTGGACACACGATAATCACGCCGCACCCTTCGCTTGTACCGCTCGTATCAAACGACGGATGGTGCGCAGAGATGCAGGGATTTTCCCTCCGCAACGTAACGCTGAGGGCTTTTGACGAAAGCGGAAAACTGATCTATGATGAGCTCGGCGAGATGCTTTTCACACATTTCGGCGTTTCAGGTCCGCTTGTGCTTTCGGCGAGCGCGCATATGCGGGATTTTTTCTCGCATAGTTACCGCCTTTCAATCGACCTCAAGCCCGGGCTTGATGAACAGCAGCTGGATGACAGAATACTGCGGGATTTCAGAAAATATGCGAACAGGGATTTCCAGAATTCGCTCTGCGACCTTGCTGGGCATACGATGATACCAGTGCTTGTCAGGCTCTCGGGAATACCAGGGGATACTAAGGTCAATTCGATTACCAGAGAACAGCGAAGAGCGCTTGTCCGGCTGTTCAAGAGCTTTCCCGTCAGCGTTGCAGGCCCGCGGCCTGTCGCAGAGGCGATAATTACCTCCGGTGGAATCAGCGTAAAGGAAATTAACCCGAAAACGATGGCTTCAAAGCTCATTAGGGGCCTGCATTTTGCCGGCGAGATCATAGATGTAGACGCATATACAGGCGGCTTCAACCTCCAGATCGCATGGTCGACAGCCTACGCGGCGGCGCACTCCGTCGAGATCGACTGAATACTTGAAAGGATTTCAATATGAGCAGATATTACTCCGTCGCGATTGACGGGCCTTCGGGAGCAGGAAAGAGCACAATTGCGAAAATGTGTGCCGAGAGATTCGGCTTCCTGTATATTGATACCGGCGCGATATACCGTACCGTAGGAGTCGCCGTCCGTAATGCGGGGATCGGTTCCAAAGACGAGGCGGGCGTGACAGCCGTGCTCCCCAGTATCGATATAGCCATACGGCACGACGGAAACGGCCTTCAAAGGATGATACTTAACGGACAGGATGTTACGGACGAAATAAGGCTTCCGGAGATATCCATCTATGCATCGGATGTTTCCGCCATGCCGGCGGTTCGCTCGTTCCTGCTTGAAAAGCAGCGCGAATTTGCTCGGACAAACAATGTTATTATGGACGGACGTGATATCGGCACCGTTGTTCTGCCGGATGCCGACCTCAAGATATTTTTAACCGCGAGCCCCGATGAGCGCGCGCAGCGAAGATTTGAAGAGCTGCAGCTCCGCGGTACGCAGGCGACCTATGATGATGTACTTCGGGATATTGTTTACCGCGACACAAACGACAGCAGGCGCTCGGCGGCACCCCTGCGTCCGGCGGAGGGAGCCGTTATACTTGACACGACCGGAAACACTCTCACGCAGAGCTTTGAACTGATCTGCGGACTTATCGAGGAGAAAATGTCGCGATGAGCACTGCATATAAAATCTGCTGGTTTATTGCTTATCCGGTTTTCGGCCTGCTGTTTCCGTGCAAATATTATGGAAAAAAGAACATCCCTAACGAACCGGTCATCGTCTGCGCAAATCATTCAAATTTTGTTGACCCGATACTTGTAGCTTTTGCGTTCGGCCATGGGCGCCAGCTTTTTTTCATGGCGAAAGCGGAGCTTTTCAGAATACCTGTTCTCAGCGGCATTTTAAGAATGCTAGGAGCCTTCCCTGTTTCACGAGGAGAGTCGGATATTAATTCCATACGCACTTCGATAAAGCATCTGAAAAGCGGGCATCAGATAATGATGTTTCCCGAAGGGACAAGGGTCGGCATAGCTGATTCTGTTGCCGCAAAAAACGGAGCCGTGCGCATTGCGACAAAGATGAATGTCAAGATCCTTCCGGTTTATATAACCGCGGGGAAAAAAGTATTCCGTCGCTCAAAGCTTGTAATCGGAGAGCCCTATGCCCCGCAGATGCCTGAGGATAAGGATTTTAAGCACGTTTCAAACGAACTCATGTCAAAAATATACGCATTGGAGAAAACGTATTGAAAAAACTTATCATTTCAGATTACGCCGGTTTTTGCGCAGGTGTAAGCCGCTCGGTAAAATTGGTCGAGGGCAGACTTAAAAATAATGATAAGCCCTGCTATTGTCTGGGCGAGCTCATACATAACGATGCGGTTGTTGAAAAGCTCCGCAATGCCGGGCTCAAAGTCGTCCATTCGGCGGAGGAAATACCGGAGGGAGCATGCGCCGTTATTCGGTCGCATGGGGCCGGTGCGAAGGAATACGAGATACTTAAAAATAAAAACTGCGAAATTGTAGACGCTACCTGCCATAAGGTACTTCATATACACAAGATAGTTGCGGAAGCGTCCGCGGCAGGGAGAATCCCCGTTGTTATCGGAGCAAAGGAGCATCCCGAAATCATAGCAATCTGCGGTTGGTGCGAAAATGCAAAGGTTTTTGCGGATGCGGACGAGTTTGAAGACTGGCTGCATACCGGTGAAAAGAACGTCAGTTTGCCTCTTACTGTGGTATTTCAGACGACACAAACCCAAAGGAATTTGGAAGAGACTAAAAAAATTCTTAAAAAAGAGTGTACAAACAGCGAAGTATTTGATACAATATGCAGTGCTACATCCATCAGGCAATTAGATGCTGCCGCTTTATCGGAAAAATGCGGCGCAATGGTTGTTATCGGTGCGCGTAACAGCGCAAACAGCGTCCATCTGGCGGAAATTTGCAGGGAGCATTGCAAGAATGTTCAGTTTATTTCTTCAGCGGATGAGCTCGATCTGTCCGCTTTTGATGGAATTGAAACCATTGGCATTACAGCCGGCGCATCAACGCCTGCGTGGATCATTAAGGAGGTAAAACAAACCATGACTGATGAACTGAGAATCGAAGAAACCACAGCGGAAGAGAAGGCAAAGGAGAACGCTCCCGAAACGGAGATGACCTTTGATCAGATGCTGGAGGAATCTATTAAAACAATATATAACGGCGATACCGTTAAGGGTGTCGTAGATGCGATAACCCCAACGGAAATAAGCGTCGATCTGGGAACCAAGCATTCCGGCTACATTCCTGTTTCTGAATTTACGGATGATACGGATGCTCCCATTGAACAGCTCGTCAGGATTGGCGATACAATTGAAGCCTGCGTAGTCCGCGTCAACGACGTTGAAGGTACTATTATGCTTTCCAAAAAGCGTCTCGACGCCGTAAAATCATGGGCCGTCGTTGAAGAGGCCGCCGAAAACGGCACAGTCCTCGAAGGCACCATCACAGAAGAAAACAAGGGCGGCGTGGTCGTATCGATCAAGGGTGTCCGCGTGTTTGTCCCCGCTTCTCAGACAGGTCTGGGCAAGGATGCCGACATGAGCGAGCTTCTCAAAAAGAAGGTTCGCCTTAAAATCACTGAGGTCAACCGCGGACGCCGCCGCGTCGTGGGCAGTATCCGTGCGGTTGCCAAGGATGAGCGCAGGGAACGTTCCGAAAAAATCTGGAGCGAGATCGAGGTCGGCAAGCACTATCAGGGCATCGTCAAGTCACTTACCGGTTACGGCGTATTTGTCGATATCGGCGGGATTGATGGCATGATCCATGTTTCGGAGCTGAGCTGGAGCCGCATCAAGCAGCCTTCAGACATCGTAAGCGTCGGAGATACGGTTGATGTATATGTCATCAGCTTTGATAAAGAAAACCGTAAGATTTCCCTTGGCCACAAGGATCCCAACGGCAATCCTTGGGAGAAATTCATGAATACTTACAAGGTCGATGACGTTGTCAACGTTAAGATAGTTAAGCTTATGCCCTTCGGCGCGTTTGCGGAAGTAATGCCCGGCGTTGACGGACTTATTCACATTTCCCAGATATCCAACCGCCGTATCGGAAAACCCGACGAAGTCCTATCCGTCGGACAGTCTGTCGATGCCAAAATCACTGCCGTCGATACCGATAAGCAGAAGATATCCCTCAGCATCCGTGCCCTGCTCGAGCCGGAGAAGAAACCTGAAGTTGAAAAAACTGCCACTCAGGAAGAGACTGTTACCGAGGAAAAAGCCGTAATTTATGAAGTCTCAGAAAAAGGAGAAGCGACCGGCGTCGCTCCCGAATCGGAAGAGACTAGGTAAGCCTTTAAGCTCAGTTAATTAAGCCCCCGTTTGCGAGCTTCGTAACCGGGGGCTTTTTGTGACTATTACCGGTTTGCGCCGATACTTGATAATTGAAGCGTTCATTGAGCATTGCTTTTACTGTAATTTAACTAAATTTAATTATTTGTTATACTTTCTTGCTAAATTTTGAATTTTCGTGTATAATCTATATTGTGAGTACATATACTCTTAAATTTTTTGACAGGAGGGATGAACTTGTTTCGCGTTGGAGACCGGATAGCACACCCGATGCATGGTGCGGGTATTATAGACAGCATCGTTAAACGCAAAGTTGACGGCGCGGAAAAAGACTACTATGTTCTTAAGCTTCCCGTCGGCGATATGCTCGTGATGATACCGGTCGACTGCTGCGACAGCATTGGGGTAAGACCGATCGTGGACCCGGAAGTGGCCGAAAGCATTATAAACGCAATTGCGGGTATTGAGGTCAACATGACCCAGAACTGGAATAAGCGCTATCGTGAAAATATGCTCAAAATTAAAAGCGGCGATCTTCTCGAAGTAGCCGCGGTGATAAAGGGCTTAATGCTCAGAGATACCGACAGGGGGCTTTCAACAGGGGAGCGCAAGATGCTGCACTCGGCAAAACAGATCCTGATTTCGGAGATCGTTCTGTCCGAAAGCATCAGCTATGAGGAAGTTGAACAGAGAATAAATACGGCTGTTTCCTGAAATAGGTTCGCGGGCAGCGTAAGCATTGGGTTATCCTATGTGCTGACGCGCCCGTTTGCAATTTATGCTTCAAATTTCGGAGGTATATATGTCGTCCATGAGCCTTTCAGCGATTGTGAAGAAAAGAATAAAATGCTCGGCAGTCATCGTGGCTGCCGGTTCATCCACCCGATTCGGAAGCGATAAGCTCTTTGCGACGCTCTGCGGCATACCTGTGCTGGCGTATTCGCTTACGACATTCGAGGGCTGCGGTTATATAAGCGAAATCATTGTGGTGACTGAATCGGAAAAGATAACCGAAGTCGCGGAGCTTTGCGACAGGTTTAATATAAGCAAGGCTACAAAGGTCGTAGTCGGAGGGGCGACGCGTCTGGAATCGGCTCTGAGCGGTGTTTCAGAGACTGATAAGAAATGTGACCTCATAGCAATCCACGACGGGGCAAGGCCTCTTATAACGGCGAAGATAATCGAAGACGCAATAGAGGGCGCATATAAGTATAAAGCAGCCGTTCCTGCGGTTCCGGCGCGCGATACCGTTAAGATACTTTCGGGAGCATTCGCGACGGAAACACCGGATAGGGCATCGGTCTGGTGCGCGCAGACTCCGCAGGTCTTCGTTCCTGAACTTATTAAAGGCGCGCTGACGAACGCCCTGCACAAGGGCATCGTCGTTTCGGACGATGCTTCAGCCGCGGAATTACTTGGCTTTTCGATATTTGTGACAGAGGGCAGCGAGGAAAACATTAAGCTTACGACGCCGCTCGACCTTAAGATTGCCGAGTGCATATTGGCTTCTAGAAGGGAGAGAGCTTTCGCATGAGGATCGGCCATGGCTATGACGTTCACAGGCTTAAAGAGGGACGGGATCTCATTATCGGAGGCGTTAAAATACCGTATGAAAAGGGGCTTGACGGCCATTCCGACGCGGATGTGCTGATCCACGCAATCATGGACGCGCTGCTTGGAGCCGCCGCGCTCGGCGATATAGGGCAGATGTTTCCCGACAACGACCCGCAGTATAAGGGTGCGGACAGCATTGAACTGCTGAAAGAGGTATATGAACGCGTCTCAAATGCGGGATGGCATGTGGAGAACATCGACTGTACGGTTATTGCGCAGGCTCCGAAGCTCGCGGGTTATATTCCTCAGATGAGAGAAAAAATCGCAAAAGCGATGAATGTGAGCATTGACTGCATAAACATAAAGGCGACGACAGAGGAGCATTTGGGCTTCACCGGTTCCGGCGAAGGCATCGCTGCCCACTCTGTTGCCCTGATGGATAACTGAACATATGACAAATATTGAGCATAGAATATTTCAGACCGGCTTTCGGTCTAATCTACCGTCGGAAGGGAAAAATTTCTATGCTTCATTATTTACTCATGTGCAGATCGCTCACATATGCGCAAAGGGCATCTCGCGCACTTGAGCGTATAGGCATAACCGCAATCGTTACAAAAGCGCCCAAAAGCGCGACGGGGCAGGGCTGCAGCTATTGCGTGAAGGTTTCAGAAAAGAACCTTATCCGTGCAATTAAAACACTCTCGGACGCAGGTCTGGGGCCGATAAAGATCTTCCTTGTAACTAGCGACGGCTCTGTAAGCGAGGTGCCGAATGATTTATCTTGACTGTGCTGCCACGAGTCTTCAGAAGCCGAGAGGGGTATCGCTCGCCGTCAGCCGTGCTATGACGGCAATGGCGAGTCCCGGAAGAGGCTGCCACAAGCCGGCAATGATGGCTGCTGACTGTGTTCTCAATTGCCGAATGCTGCTCGCATCATATTTTAACGTCGCAGACCCCGAAAACGTAATATTTACGTTCAATGCCACGCATGGCTTGAATATTGCTATAAATACACTGGTTTCCGAGGGCGACAGGGTCGTCGTTTCGGGTTACGAGCATAATTCCGTAACAAGGCCGCTGAAGGCGCTGAATGCCGATGTGGTCGTTGCAAGATCGCGTTTGTTTGATCAGAAAGCCGCGGTAGAGGCGTTCAGACAGGCCCTGCCCGGAGCAAAATGTGCTGTCTGCACTCATGTTTCAAATGTGTTTGGCTTCATTCTTCC
>JAJUHD010000101.1 GCA_029268085.1 Bacillota bacterium
ACCGTCGCTTTCTCATTCAGATCCATTTTCTTGCCGCGTACATATTCTTTGACAATGCTGTATTTCCCGTCGAAGCCCTGCTCCCGAAGCTTTTCCAGGATACGCACCGCCGAGTACGGCGCCTCCTCCAGCCACAGGTCAATCTGCTGCTTGTATTCGTCCAGCTTTGACGGCTTCGGCCCCGTCAGCGTATATTCCGGCCGCCGTGGCGACTCGGCATATTTTTTCGCCGTTCGAGGGTCGATGTGATACTTCTTCCCCAGCTCCGTATAGCTCATTCCGCGGAGCCGGTCGTTTCGGATTTCCATCCAGTGTGCTCCTTCCATTTCGACACCCCTCCCGTACCTTGTCCCGGTACAGCAGGGAGTCTAACATATACTCATCCTTTCCGCCACAAACTTGCATTTTTTAATCGGCGTTTTCTTGCATTTTTTAATCGGCGTTGACAGTCAAAATTGTATCACAAAGCCGCCCTTTGCCCAAATAGAGTTTGGAGCGTTTGACGGGCGCTTTTGAAATGTTTCTTGAAAATGAGTATGGCGTCGATAAGTGCGTTTTATTTAAAGTTACCAGAAGGTAATGTGCAGCCTGATATTTTTCTGTTAATTATTAAAATTATGCTGTACTGTTTTCATGCATGTGATATAATTAAATAACGTTTAAAGTTTTTATTGGGGGTGTTGAAAAATTTCCCCTCATCTCGTTCCAGCGCAGATTTGACATGCCGCAAATACCCGAAGCATTAAAATCAATTTTCGAAAGGAGAAAAAATGAGTAAGAACTACATCGAGGCAGCAAACACTTTGCCTATTTATGACGAATGTGATATTTTGGTCGTAGGTGGCGGAGCCGCCGGACACAGCGCGGCAATCGCAGCCGCCCGCGCAGGCGCAAAAAAGGTTATTTTAATGGAACGCTATGGTTACTTCGGCGGAAATGTGACCGGGGGCTATGTGCTCATGCTCCCCGCGCTCAGCTGGCGTAAATACTCCATGGTGCGCGGCATACAGGAAGAATGGTTCAGACGCCTTGACAAAACCGCCCCGGAGGCTTACATAGCCCCTTCGTTTGAAGACCTTGGCAAAACCGACCCTGTTCTTTTGCACAGGTGGTCATCCATACACGGCAATACAAATCCAGGTCCCAATGACCGCATTATTCGCGCGCCGTATTTTGAACCCAACCAGCTGAAGATTGAGTTGGATCTCATGATTCAGGAAGAACCCAACATTAAGGTCATGATTCACTGCTGGGGAACAAAGCCGATTATGGACGGCGATACGATAAAGGGTGTCATTTTTGAGAGCAAGGAAGGCCGCAAATGCGTCATGGCCAAGGTAGTAATCGATGCGACCGGCGACGGAGACATTTATTCACAGGCGGGCGCTGAATGCACCAAGTTCGGGGATGAACCAACCAGCGTTGACAAAACGGCACTGGTATGGCGCATGGGCGGCGTTGACTTTGAGCTCTATCATCAATGGGCGCGTCAATATCCGGAGCTCGCCAGAAACTTTAGTTCTGAGCTTGCAAAGGTCGCGGGATTCCCGACAGCCTTCTTTACCGATAGCCGAAACGACGTTGTCTGGGTGAACAACTGGCTTCCGAACAGGAACTGCATTGATCTTGAGGACATAAAATTCACCGAATTCACCGTTCGAAACTCGATTCGCAGAACCATAAAATACATTAAGGAAACGCTGCCTTTTGCCTTCCGCAACGCTTTTCTGTACGATATTGCGCCTCAGCTCGGAACGCGCGGCTCAAGGCGTCTTATAGGCGAATATGTCATATCGAAGCTTGACTTTGCGTGCCAGACCAAGTTTGACGATGTAATAGCGTGGCACAGCCTTCTGCCGTTCGTAACCGACGGCGCCCCGGTTGAGCTTCCTTATCGCTGCATACTGCCTAAGAAAATCGAAAACCTTCTCTGCCCCGGCCGTCACCTTTCCGCTGACGCAGGAGCAATAGGTATGCTCTATCTTATTCCGCAGTGCGTAGGCACAGGACAGGCTGCCGGCGTTGCGGCCGCCGTAGCCGTTCAGGACGGCACAACTACGCATAACGTAGATATCAAGCGCGTACAGAAGATACTCTGCTATGAGCAGGACGTTCCGCTGCCGCGCCAGGAAAATACAAATCCCGAGCTCGTGCGTGAACTTGAAGAATTCCAGTATGGAACCATGACCCCGATGGCAAAGAAAATCAGAGAAGAAGCCGGACTGGATTGGTAATTACAAAATAGGGACACCGGCTCGCATTAATGCCGCGGTTTTTACTTATACAGCCATAAAATTCAAAATAACGGACTGTCTTAAAAAGGCGGTCCGTTATTTATTTCATTTGAAACAAGATGCACCATGATGGCGCAAAGATGATTTTTCGCTTGCTTTATCAAACGAGATCTGAAAAACAGGCGTCCGTCTCCGCTTCGGTAAGGAGCCGCAGTTTATGCATCGGAAGAGTTTAATATATCCGACTCTCAGATCAGGCAACATATTCAATATTCAATAAGGTGATATACAAAAATTTAAAGAATATGTTATAATGTAAAAAACTTGTCGAAACAAGGAAATATAAAACCAATACAAAAATATAACCTTTTTTAAAGCAAATTTGTTCACGCAATAAGCAAAATTAATGGTGACCTTGAATACAATCTCAGCGGTAAGGAGCATTATATGGAAAAAGCATTGCTTAATAATCTCATTAAGTCGCTTCCCCTTGCCTACGCTTATCACAGAATCCTGCTGGACAAAGACGGTTTCGCTGAAGACTACGTTTTTCTTGACATCAATGCCGCCTTTGAAAGGATGACCGGACTGAAAACGGAGTCTACCATCGGAAGAAAAGCGACCGAGGTAATCCCGGGACTTCGAAACGACAGCATGAACTGGATAGAATTTTACGGAAAAATCGCAATCTCCGGCGAATCAAAAGAATTCACACAGTTTTCCGAAGCTCTCGGTCGTTGGTACAAGGTTACGGCATTCTCACCGGAGGTTAATTTTTTCGTTACAGTGTTTCAGGATATTACTGCGGAAACTGAGCAGAGGCTTTCTCTTGAAAGGCAGCAAAAGCAGCTCAGATTAGCCCTGAGGGATTTTGAGATTATTTTCAACGGCACACTGGACCCTATTTCTCTGTTTGAATACCGCGATGGAAGGTTTGTGTATATAAGGAACAACCTTGCTCACCAGAAGCTGACCGGCCTGGATCTGAGAGTCAAAGGTGAAATGGAGCTGCTGGAGGTCTTCGGCGAGGAAACCGGCAAACAGCTTCAAAGGTGCCTGGAGCTTTGCGTCCAAAATCATGAACCGACAGAACAAGAGATGACGATTAATTTCCCTAGCGGGTCCCGCAGGTGGGACACTACTTTAATCCCTGTCTTTGAAGGCGGCGAAATACAGTATATTGTTGCCTCAAGCCGCGACATTACTGAAGTGGAGACCCTCCGTCTTGAGAACGAGGGCTTGCTTGAGCGGCTTAAGGCGATGTTTGACGAGCACATGGCAATAATGATGATTATAGATCCGCTTTCCGGCAGGATTAAGGATGCCAACCCGTCCGCGTGTGATTTTTACGGATATACCAAGGACGAGCTTACTAAGATGCACATTCAGGATATAAACCTTCTGCCGCCTGAAGTCGTGGAACAATACCGAATGAAAGCCCTTAAGGAAAAGCAACGGTATTTCGTTTTTCCGCACCGCTTAAAAAGCGGCGAGGTACGGATGGTCGACGTATATTCAAGCCCTATAAAGGGAGAGGGGGGCGCGGAGCTTTTTTCCATATTATTCGACGTTACGGAAAGAGAGCGGCTGAAGGAAGAGCTCTACCGTGAAAAGGAGCTTCTTAAAATCACCCTTGAATCCATAGGCGACGGCGTGGTAACCACCGACATAAACGGAAGAATCACCTCGCTGAACGAACCTTCAAGCGCAATAACCGGATGGAGCGAGCCTGAGGCAAAGGGCCGTCCTTTTGAAGAAGTTTTTATTCTTAAGAACGAAATTACGGGGGAAACGGTTGACAATCCTGTGGAGAAGGTGCTTCGGACCGGAAAGATAATCGGGCTTGCCAATCACACCTTCCTTGTAAATAGAGACGGCAGGCATATATCAATTGCCGACAGCGCGGCGCCGATAGTCGATGCTTCCGGAAATATGTTTGGAGTCGTAATGGTGTTTCGCGACGTCAGCGCGGAAAGAGAGCAGCAGGAAAGAATTTTTTTCTTGAGCTATCATGATGAGCTGACCGGTCTTTTTAACCGCAGATATGCCGAGGAGGCGATGAAACGAATGAGCAGTTCGGATCATTTGCCGCTTGCGATAATCATGGGCGACTTGAACGGACTTAAGATAACAAATGATGTTTTCGGTCATGCAGCGGGCGACTCGCTGCTGAAAAGAGCCGCGGACATTCTGCGCTCCGCCAGCCGCGAGGACGACGTCGTCGCGCGCTGGGGAGGAGACGAATTCCTTATGCTCCTTCCAAGAACAACCGCCGAAACCGCAAAGCAAATCATGGACAAAATAAAAGCCGAATGCGCGGCCGGAAGCGAAGATATGCTGAAAATAAGCATAGCGCTCGGATGCGGCATAAAGAACGGTGAAGAAGATGTGCAAAGCGTATTGCAGGAGGCGGAAGATTGGATGTACCATCAGAAGCTGCTTGACGACAAGAGCTATAAGAAAGCCATCATAAAAACCCTTCTTTCCACGCTTTATGAGAAGAGCTATGAAACCGAAAAGCATGATGTTCGTATGAACCAATACTGCGCGGCGATAGGAAAAAAACTGGGGCTTTCAGACGAGAATCTTAACGAGCTGTCGCTCTTTGCGATTTTGCACGACATCGGCAAGATAGGAGTTAATCAGAGCATTCTGCAAAAGCCCGGACCCTTGAACCATGACGAATGGGAGGAGATGAGAAGACACCCCGAAATCGGGTTCAGGATCGCTCAGAACACTCCGGAGCTGGCGACGGTTGCAAATTACATTCTCTCCCATCACGAGAGATGGGACGGCAAAGGCTATCCCCAGGGTCTTGAGGGGGAAAACATACCTCTGCTTTGCCGAATCCTGTCAGTGGCCGATGCGTTTGACGCCATGACAAACGACAGGGTTTACCGAAAAGCCATAAGCAAAGAGGAGGCTCTGGAAGAGCTTATGCGAAATTCCGGAACACAATTTGATCCTAAAATCGTGCGGATTTTTGTTGATCTGGTTTCCGGAGGGGGCGTTTAATAAAATTAAAATATTAATGCCCGAATATAGGTTATCTGCCGCCATACATATTCAAGCTTCAGGGCTTGCATTATCATGTGTCTTTGCCTCATAAAAAGCTAATATAAATAAAAAAAGAAGCGGGTTTTATGGACTGCGCTTCTTCTTTTTTATCAAATATCGGGCTTGATTTGGCTGATATTTATTGACATTATGAAAAACTGAAGTATGATAAAAGCAATAAGAACTACGCTACATATTAACCAAAGGAGGCAATTATGGGAAAAAAGGTTTATGTTGAAGCCGCGAACACCCTCCCCGTTTACGATGTCTGCGACATTCTCGTAGTGGGCGGAGGGGCCGCCGGACACAGCGCCGCAATCGCCGCTGCGAGGGCCGGAGCGAAGGACATTATTCTTATGGAGCGCTACGGGTACATGGGCGGCGATGTGACGGGCGGCTACGTCATCATGGTGCCTGACCTTTCCTGGTACGAAAAATCGTTTGTCCGCGGTCTCCAGGAGGAATGGTTTACCCGTCTTAAAAATATACCCGGTTCAGTAATGGCTCCGACCCTTGACGAAATAGGAAGCGAGGACCCGGCGCTTCTTCACAGATGGGCGCCGTTTATTGACTGCGTCAGCAGGGGAACCTATTGCGCCAAAGGACCAAACGGGGAAGAAATCAGGCGTGATACAAAGCGGCTGGTCCGCGCTGTTTTCTTTGAGCCGAATCAGCTCAAGATAGAAATGGACAAAATGCTTTTCGAGCACAGGGACGCCATACGCGTGCTATATCACTCGTGGGGCACGAAGCCAATAATGGAAGGAAACGAAGTCAAAGGGGTAATCTTTGAAAGCAAGGAAGGCAGAAAGGCGATATTGGCAAAGACGGTAATCGACGCCACGGGCGACGGCGACCTTTACTGTCAGACAGGCGCGCCTTTTGCTAGTCTTGCAGACGGCCAATGCCGGTCAAGCACGACTGCCGTGGTGTGGCGTATAGGCGGCATAGACTGGGAGCTTTTCGCCGAGTGGAGGAGGCTGCACCCGGATCAGGATCAGGCGATGCGCGCGAGGATGATTCAGATAGCAGGTTTCCGCATAGGCGCAATTCCTTCAAACGCTAACGATATTTGCTGGATGAATAACTGGCATCCTAACAGGGACTGCACAAAAATAAAGGATTTAACAGAAACTGAAATCAACACCCGAATCACCATCCGCGAAGTTTTAAACTATATGAAGGAAGCCTGTCCGCTTGCTTTCAGAAACGCTTATTTATATGATATCGCTCCCCAGCTCGGAACCCGCTGCAGCCGCCGGTTAAAGGGCGAATACATAATTACCGCAAACGACTTTGCCTTTGCAAGCCAATTTGAAGACACAATCGCCTGGCACTCGACTATTTGCCAGATAAACGACTGCGGACCCGTCGAGATACCTTACCGAGCAATATTGCCTCAGAAAATCGAGAACCTTCTTGCTCCGGGCAGACACCTCTCCTCGGACGACGTGGCGATTGACTGGCTGAACCTTATACCGCAGTGCGTGGGAACCGGTCAGGCTGCGGGCGTCGCCGCGGCGGTAGCAGCAATGGACGGCACGAACGTCAGAAACGTCGACATCAAAAAGGTTCAGGACATTCTGATTGATCAGGACGTTCCCCTTCCCAGAAATCCGAGGGTTGACCCTTCGTACATGGAATGCGTAGAAGAGCATATGTACGGACTATATACCGACCTGGCCAAAAAAGCGCGCGCGGAGGCGGACGGGCTCAAAACCTTCCGCCAGTGGTAGAATAAACGCAAACAAAGAGCCTCCGGTCCTTTTTAGGACCGGAGGCTCTTTGTTTATATCAAGAAGAATAATGAAATATCAGATTAAAAATCGCAAACGAACGAACTTGTAGATTAAAAGAATAAGCTGCCCTTGCTAAATCAAAAAGCCGAAGAAAGATTTATGCCGTTATCGCTTTAATGATTATGTAAGCCGCATAAGCTGTCAACGCCGGAATGGATTTGACATAAAACGCCGGCAGCACTATTGCCGTTCACCCTACCGCCGGAACGCTCCTCTGAAACGCCACCATCACTAAGCCTATACTCGACAGGCTCATTCATTACCGCGAAATTATCAGCATAACCGGCAATAGCTATCGCCTGAAGCATAGGGAAACCATCAAGTAAAATCTGTGCATCTGTATTGACAGCCTACAACATTGCCGCTGTCATAACAAACAGGCATATAATAAAGGCAGTCATCGGTTTTCAAATGCCGGTTTTCATTCTTGCCTCCCTTATTCCGGCCATATTTCAACGGACAGATCCGACAACGGATATGTACAGCACGGATGGATGTAACCGTTTTTAATATCTGCCGCACGGCGGCCGTCCAAATCCGGCGGAGTAAATACTTTGCCGCTGTCAAGCCTTGAACGGCACCATCCGCATTCGCCGCTGCGGCAATGCGACGGCGCCTTAATACCGGCGCGTTCAAGCGCGATCAGCACCGTTTCGCAGGCTTTCATGGGGACGGCAAGCGTTTCACCGTGGCATTTTACCGTAATCGTATACTCTTTGCTTGTATCCCCCGGATAATTATCCAGGCCCGCGGGTGAGGCAGGCGCCGCAAGCATCTCCCGCCTGATGAATTTGCGCTCTATTGAGAGCTTTTCGAGCTCCTTCCCGACGAAGCCGTACATTGCCGAAGGCCCGCACATGAATATGCTGCAGGCATCCGTACAGTACTTTTTTATTAGCTCCGCAGTTATGAAACCGCACTCATAACGGCTGTTTTCTTCCTCGGACAGTACGTGCACGACCCTGACCCTCTTGCACTGCGACATGATCTCATCCAGTTCCTTCAGGAAGAGTATGTCCTGCTCCCTGCGGTTGCCGTAGAGTATGGTCAGGCTGAAATCCTCGATCCCGTCGCGGATGGCATATGCCATTGAAAGGAAGGGCGTGATGCCGCTGCCGCCCGCGATGCCGACAACGTGCTTTTCGTCCCGCAGAGGTTCATAATAAAACGTCCCCTCCGGGCCGGATACGGTGAGCTCTGTTCCAGCCCTCCAGTCGGAAAGTATATGGTCGGATGCGAACCCGTCCGCTATGCGCTTGACCGTAATCGAATATTTACCTTCCTTTGTCATTTGCGGAGAGCTTGAGATGGAATACGGCCTCGTCAGCCGTGAAGCCCCTATGGTCAGGCTGACCGACAGATATTGCCCCGCGCGAAACGGCGCAAGCTCTTTGCCCGACAGAATATACGTCTTGGCGATATCCCCATGCTCTATGACTTCCGCAACTGTCACCCGCTGGCTTCTGGGATGCATACGCTCCGCCAGCCGGTTGACAGGATAAACCGCCGTCGCACGCTCCGGAGAACCGTCAGCCAGCTTTTTTTCGCGGCGAGGCACGAGTTTTTTGAACTGCAGCATGTCAAGTAATCCAACAGGTTTGACGTGGAATTTGAATTCTTTCATATAGTCGCCTCCCTGATGTCAGCCATCGTCAGCTTTGCAGTCAGCTCTCCGTTTAGATAGGTGGAGCTGTAACCGTAAATACGCGGGCCGTAGCCTCCCGCAAAACGGATGCCCGGGACGATGTGATCCTCTTTCAGCATCATGAGTCTCGCGAGCATGGTATCCCACTCGCTGCACTCATACGCATACATTGTCC
>JAJUHD010000102.1 GCA_029268085.1 Bacillota bacterium
CTTTATAGTCTGGATAAAAAAAGAAGAACCGTCTTAAAATGATGGTTCTTCTTTTATCCATTTAATCTCAGCCAACCGGCATCGGGACAGATGCAGAATACCCGTTTGCGTCAATCTTAAAATCATCGGAGGTGCCGATGATATAGCCGACAATTGTTTTCATGCTGTCTTTAAACTTGGAATAGGTTTCTTTGCCGATGGTGTCGGAAAAAACTATCTCTTTTCGCGGAGCGATCTCGGTCGTCGAGAGTACTTGGGCGAACATACGGTCAGCCGACCAGCAGTAAAGGGAATTCCCGTTTTTGTCAAAAACTTTAAAGTCAAAAAGCTGCTGTGAACTGTGATAGATCTTAAGGGTTTTGTCAGAATCATTTCTGACGGTAAGAGTCATTCGAAGAGCGCCGTCCTCCTCGAACGCTTTAGCCTGCACCGACACCTTGGACTCAATTTTATTAAGAAGCTCAGCGAGCTTTCCGGCAATCGTAACAGCTTCCGCACGGGTGGCTGCATCTCGCGGGAAGAGATAATTGCCGCTTCTTCCGTTTACCAGGCCGAGGTTACAGGAGTGTTGGATATCGGTGCTGTATTCGGGCCTAATGTCTTTATCGTCTTCAAACAGGCGATAGATTTCGGTGATCGCATAGTCGCTTCCTGCAAAGTGCCTAAAAGCGTTCATAATAAAATGTATCATCTCGTCGCGGCTGAGAGTGTCGGAAGGACGGAAACTGTTTTTTGTATCGATGATACCGCAAGTCACAAGGTCATAGAGCTCGTTTGCGCCTTTATCACTGCTTTTGACGTCGTTATAATACTCGGCGATATCGGTCGCGGCGAAGTAATTCATATTGATGCCAAGAGCTTTATGGAGCATTCGGGCAAATTCCATGCGCGTTATCGCCTGATCGGGGCTGAAAAGACCGTCACCGTTCGAAAAGATTTCCTGATAGCCGTATGCTCCCGCCCATTTTTCAAACCATGTTCCCGAGACATCTTTATAGCTGTTTGCGGAAATAAGCTTATTATCGTTCACATTTGAAACGTCTTCAGCTATTGCCTGCAAAGGCAAGGCGAGCGTGAGCAGAGATACTATCAGAGCCGACAGCATCAGCTTTTTGATTTTCCTCATAATAAGATTCCTCCGTTTAATCGTAGGTTACTTTCCGCTTACAGGCATTAAGACGTACTTTTTGATTTGAATGTTCCGCCGCTGTATGGTATCATGTACGAAAATTAAAATGACCGGAGGCAAGGGAATTCAGTTTTGAAAAAGTACAGCAGGGTTTCGGAATCAATTGAGCTGGGCATCATATTGGCCTTATCCGGCGGCCTTATGGATGCTTATACCTATATCTGCCGGGGACAGGTATTTGCAAACGCGCAGACAGGCAATATTTTGCTGCTCGGCATCAATCTTTCAGAGGGCAGCTTTGAAAGGGCGCTGCTGCACCTATATCCCGTACTGGCTTTTTCTGTAGGCGTGGTACTGGCGGATGTCGTGAAGCGAAAATATAGCGGGAGGAAATGGCTGCACTGGATGCAGATAACGATACTTCTGGAGGCGGCGATACTTCTTTTTGTCGGCTTCCTGCCGCAGGCTATGAATGTTTTGGCAAACTGCCTTGTATCCTTTGCTTGCGGGGTTCAGGTGCAGAGCTTTAGAACGATCAGAGGAAACGGTATAGCGACAACGATGTGCATCGGTAACCTCAGAACGGCGACACAGTATATCTTCGACTTTTGCTATGAAAAGGATAGGGAACTGCTTCGCAAAGGCATTATGTATTACGCCATCATCGTTATATTTGTAATCGGCGCGATAGTCGGCTCTAAGCTGGTGAAGTATTTTGCGGAAAAGGCTATAATTGCAAGTAGCATTCTTATGCTTATAGGCTTTGCGATGTTGTTTTTCGAGATAAGATCGGAAAAAAACGAGTGAGCAAATAAGCGCGCATTGTCGCTCCTGCATCTATTATTATATCACATCGTCGATCACTGGACTTTTTTCGTTGAAATATCTGGGCTTGCCGACGGTTCTCCTCTTATATTCTATCGCCTCGGTGGGGCAGCCGCATATGCATGCCATGCAGTGGGTACAGCTATTTCCATATACGGGCTTCCCGTTGGTGAGGCTGACATTGTTCAGCGGGCATATCTCCTCGCACCTGCCGCAGCTTATGCATTTGTCGGTAACGCGGAAGCCCTTTGCATCTATGAAGCGGTAAAAGATTGGATTGATGGCACGGCTTTTAAAGCCGGCGAGCAAATCCGCCTTTTCCGCCGGAAAATTTTTGCCGCCGCTTATCAGCTCCGAAATTGTTCTCAACCTATTATCAGCCTCGGCAATCATCCGTTCCGCCTCTGCCTTTTCCGTGACGTCGAACATGGCGACATAGTTTTCAGGCATGACGACAGGCAGAACGCCTTTAAATACGAAGCCTTTCTTCTCGCAAAGCTTTTTGAGAAAAATGCCTGCACTGCCGATGTCCGTACCGCAGGTCATAACAAAGTACGCGGAAGTGCTGCCGCGCAATTCGCTCTTTTCAATAAAATCGGAGAAAATGCGCGGAATCCTCCATGCATATGTCGGAGTGACGAAGATATAGGGCGTTTCTGAGGACAGATGAGCGACCTTGCAGGATTTTATAAATTTATTCGCATTGACCAGTTCGTCACCAAGACGAATAGCGAGGGCTTCCGCAGCATAGCGGCTGTTGCCTGTTCCGGTAAAATATACGACCATATAACCAGCCTTTCTCATAAGAATATCTATAGGGATTTTATCATTTTCAGGCATGCAATTCAAGAACGGTGTTGGTAAATAATAGGTGCTGTATGTTTTTTGGAGGAATGCGGCAAGCGTATAGCATTTGATGATGTTAAATTTGAAAAATGAGAGCATAAAATATGCATTTTTGTCTAGGGGAATCATTTTTTTGTTAATACTTATGTAACAATTTCCTTTACAAGAACTTCCTTATATGCTAGAATATTTTCAATTGGGACTGCTGCGTTTCTAGCTTTTAGCGTTTGTTTTTGCAAATTAACTGACTAAAACGCTGCAGAACAAAAATACTTTGGAGGTATAAAATGAGGAACACGAAAAAATATCTTGCGCTTATCCTTGCCGTTATGATGCTTGTCAGCGTCATGGCAGGCTGCGGCACAAAGAAAACTGAGGAATCGGCCACTCCCTCGGCCGCTCTCTCGGCAGCCGCTGAAACGACTCCGTTCGATCTTACCGTGTGTCTTGCTTCCGAGCCTGAGACGATCGATCCTGCCCTCAGCTCCTCTCTCGACGCAGGCAATATGCAGCATCACTTCTTTGAAGGCCTGATGAAGTGGGTTGACGACGGCAAAGGCAACGCCGTTCTCACAAACGGACAGGCGGAGTCTTCCGAAAAAGTTGTAAATGAAGACGGAACAGTAACCTATACCTTTAAGCTCCGCAAGGATGCAAAGTGGAGCGACGGAAAGCCTGTTACCGCCGGTGACTTCGTTTATAGCTGGCAGCGCCTTGCCGATCACGCAACCGCGTCTCCTTACAACTATCAGCTCGATATGGTAAAGGGCTATGATGAGGTTGCAAACGGCACTCCCACAGGCAATAAGGTAAAAGATGCGGAAGGCAACGAAGTTGACGAGATGCAGTTTGCCGATCCTTCCACTCTTGCTGTTTCCGCTCCCGACGACAGCACTTTTGTTGTAACGCTTTCTTATGACTGCCCTTATTTCAATGAAATCTGCGCATTCCCCGCCACTTTCCCCGTACGCAAGGATGTCATTGAGGCTAACGGCGACCAGTGGACCTTCAAGCCCGAAACATACATTTCAAACGGACCCTACAAGATGAGCGAGTGGGTACATAACTCCTACATCAAGGCCGTTAAGAACGAAAACTATTACGACGTAGATAAGCTTGGTCCTGACTCCATCACCTTCCAGCTTATGGACGACGCCAACGCTCAGCTTTCCGCGTTCCAGAGCGGAACCCTTCAATTCATCAGAGAAGTTCCGACCGATGAGATCCCGACCCTGCTTGCAGACGGTTCTCTCAAGATCAACCCGCAGATCGGCATCTATTATGTCTGCTTCCAGAACCAGAAGCCTCCTTTCAACGATGCCCGCGTACGTGAAGCATTCTCCCTTGTTATCGACCGCAATTATATCGTTGAGAACGTGACCCAGACCGGTGAAGTTCCCGCTGATGCATATGTTCCCGACGGCGTTTATGATGCTGAAGGCGGCGCCGGAAAGAGCTTCCGTGAAGTAGGCGGCGGCTATTATTCCGTGAAAGCCGAGGACTATAAGGCAAACTGCGAAAAGGCGCGTCAGCTCCTTGCCGATGCGGGCTATCCCAACGGCGAAGGCTTCCCCGCAATTGAGTACCTCTACAACACTAACGACCGTCATAAGGCAATTGCGGAAGCTCTCCAGCAGATGTGGAAGACCGAGCTCAATGTTGACGTCACATTGAACAATCAGGAGTGGGGCGTATTCACAGCTACCCGCAGGAACGGCAACTATGTCATTGCCCGTAACGGCTGGCTTGCCGACTATAACGATCCCTGCACCTTCCTTGACATGTTCATGACCGGCAACGGAAACAACGACTCCAAGTACAGCAATCCGGAGTATGACAAGTACCTCGAGGCTGCAAAATCCACTGCTGATCAGGCTGAACGTATGAAGAATTTCCATGCTGCGGAAGATATTCTCTTCAAGGACAGCGGAACAGCTCCGCTTTACTTCTACACCCAGATGTATATGCTTGACAGTTCTGTTCAGGGCGTATACTACACCCCGCTCGGATACTACTTCTTTACTTATGCCTCTAAGGCAGCCGCATAATTGGCTTTAACAATAAGGAGCCGCTCTATAAGAGCGGTTCCTTTTTTATTTAACAGCTATAGCCAAAATGGATATTTCGATATATAATAAATGCAATTTGTATGACCGAGGTAAACACAGACATGAAATCTCGAAACTATGGAATCGATTTATTGAAAAGCGTCTCGATGCTCATGGTTGTTATTCTGCACGTTTTGGGTGTCGGAGGAATACTAAACGCCGCCGCACAGGGAAGCGCCGTAAGCAACACTGCATGGTTCCTTGAGACCCTGAATATATGCGCTGTGAATTGTTTCGGGCTGGTCAGCGGCTATGTCCTCTGCAGAGGACGTTACAGGCGTTCCAGACTTTTATCGCTTTGGCTCAGAGTCGTTTTCGAATCGCTTATAATAACGGCTGCCTTTGCGGTAGTCAAAACCGGTTCGGTCGGAACAGGGGAGTGGATAAAGGCGTTTACGCCGGTCGTCCACAACGTATATTGGTATTTTACGGCTTATTTTGCACTCTTCTTTTTTGTTCCTTATATTAATAAAATGATCGCGGCGCTTTCTGCGAAAGAAATGGCGAGCCTTGCCGTCAGCGTAATTTTTGTGTTTGTTCTTCTGGGAAACATTCTGAATACCGACATTTTCTTTCTTCACGGAGGATATGGGTTCCTCTGGCTTTTATGCCTCTATATACTCGGCGCATCTATGAGAAGCATCGAGATAAGGCCGAACATAAACAAATATTGGTTTCTCGCGGCGTTTTTCATCTGTTCGGCGCTCTCTTTCACAGTGATGAAGCTGATGAAATCACAGGCGGCAATTGCATATACATCTCCTTTTACGTTGTTTTCAGCTATGCTTCTGCTCCTGTTTTTCAGAAGGCTGGAGTTACGGTCTGAGGGATCAAATAAGTTTATTTCAATGCTTGCCAGAACATCATTTGGAGTTTACATAATACATACTAATCCGCTGATATGGAGACACCTGCTTGCGGATCGTTTTGTACCATATCTGCGCTTGCCCGTACCGGCGATGCTGGCAGCCGTAATACTGACCGCAGTTGCGATCTATTCCGTATGCACGCTTGCCGACTGGCTGGCTGAGAAATTCTTCAAGCTGGTTCGAATTGATAAACTTGAGAAAGCTGTTGACAATATAGGCCAAAACAGGCGAAAGATACAAAATGCTCTGCAAAAATAAGCTAGGTTAGGAACATTTTACGAATTGCAAATTCCTGCTTAATCTGCTATATTTTCTATAATGCTTGTTCTTTAGCAGACTAGTTAATAAAACAAAGGAGAAAAGACAATGAAAAAGCCGTTTGTAACGCTCCCGCAGCTCAAAGAGCTTTCAAAAGAATTCCCCACTCCCTATCATCTCTACGATGAAAAGGGTATCCGTGAGAATGCGCGAAAGCTTTACAAGGCCTTTTCATGGAATAAGGGATTCAAGGAATATTTCGCGGTAAAGGCTACACCAAATCCATCCATCATGCAGATACTCAGCGAAGAGGGCTGCGGTATGGACTGTTCGTCCCTTACGGAGCTCATGCTCTGCGAGCGCTGCGGTATTTCCGGCGAAAACATAATGTTTTCGTCGAACGATACGCCGGCAGAGGACTTTATGCTTGCCGACAAGCTCGGCGCGATAATCAACCTTGATGATATAACCCACATCGATTTTCTTGAAAAAACTGTCGGACATATCCCCGAGAAAATCTGTTGCCGCTATAATCCGGGCGGAAACTTTGAGATTTCAAATACGATAATGGATACTCCGGGCGACGCAAAGTATGGTCTCACAAAGCCGCAAATGTTTCAGGCTTTCCGCCTTTTGCGTGATAAGGGCGTCAAGGAATTCGGGATACACGCGTTTCTTGCCTCAAACACTGTTACGAACGATTATTACCCGACGCTGGCGGCGACTTTGTTCCGCCTTGCAGTTGAGCTCAAAAATGAGCTTGACGTACATATCAGCTTCATAAATCTTTCCGGCGGCATAGGCATCCCATACCGCGAGGACCAGATGCCTGCTGATATTATCGATATAGGCGACCGTGTCCGCAAGGTATATAACCAGATACTCGTTCCTGCCGGAATGGGGGACATTTCTCTTTATTCCGAACTCGGGAGGTTTATGCTCGCGCCTTACGGATGCCTTGTCACAAAGGCTGTGCATCAGAAGCACATTCACAAGGATTATGTTGGCGTTGACGCCTGCGCATGCAACCTGATGCGTCCCGCGATGTACGGCGCTTATCATCACATTACCGTAATGGGCAAGGAAAACGCACCTGCTGACCATCTCTACGACGTCGTCGGAGGCCTTTGCGAAAACAACGACAAGTTTGCAATTGACCGTTGGCTGCCGAGAGTCGATATAGGGGATTTCCTTGTAATCCACGATACCGGCGCGCACGGGCATTCTATGGGTTATAACTACAACGGCAAGCTTCGCAGCGCAGAGGTTCTTCTTTGCGCGGACGGAAAGGCAAAGCTTATTCGCCGCGCCGAAACACCTGAGGATTATTTCGCGACGCTGAATTTTTGATTCAGTTCAGCCGGCTGACTGTTGAAGCGGATACCTCGTATGCAGTCTTTTTGGTCTGTATACCGTCAATGTTCTTTATGTAATTTCTGCTTTGTATTCTACCCTCAAGCTCGACGGTATCTCCCACGTTCCAAAGAGACGATTCTCGGGCGTTCTGCCCCCAAGAGATGCAGGGGAGGTAGTCCGAGCGCCCAAAGGGGCGATTTACGGCAATAAGAATGTCGCAGATTTCTCGGCCAAGAGGCGTCATTCTCAGGCTTGGCTGCTTGCAGACCGTTCCTCGCAGAAAGATGGTATTTTCCGGCTCTCCGTCACAGAATTCCATTTCATTTGCGTAGACAAATATAATGAGCCTGTTTCCGACTCCGCTCTTGTTATTATAGGAGCGGAGTTCGCCCGTCACGCGGAGCATCGGGCTTCCGTCAGGTTCGAGAGCGCGCAGCTTTTCCTCGTCGCAGACGATATTTATCACGTCCTCAGCTCCGGAAAGCCTGGGAACTCTGAGCGGAAAAACAAAGAACTTCCTGTTGCGGCTGATGTGCGAAAAACTGGCTTTACCGTCTACGCTGCCGCATAGCCGTGTCGTGTTTCCTGTCGTGCTCTTTTCCATAACTACCTCCGTCGTTTATTATTTTGCTTTCGCAAATGACCGCATTAGAAGTTGTCCCTTGCGTTTACCAAAGCATATTCAGCAAAGCACGGCGATATACATGGGGGTTGAATATTAAAAGAAAAAACAAATCCGGTGCATTTCTAATTGGATTTGTTTTTAAATTTTTTTATTTGTAATGATGCAAAAGCAAATTTAAAGGGAAATTGCATTTTGAATATTTTCATATTAAAATGAATATTGAAGTGAAGAATATCTTGCAATATTCTGTCGAAATAATAACAACTTTATTGCTTTAATACAGTAATTTGTCGCTTTTTGATGTATATTTTACCATATTAATTGTAAGATTCACAAAATGGCAAGGGTAAGTTTGCAAGAAAACCTTGACTGAATTGTATATTTGATATAAAATTCTAAAGATGTGAATTGCGTTTTCTGATGTTCGTTCCAGATTGAGAGCAAACTGCGATAAACAGCGGGAACGCAAAAATCAGCAAAGAAAACAGGAAGTGAAGATATGGCAGTATACACCTTAAAAAGGTTAGGCATGGCGCTGATAACTCTTCTTATTGTCGCAAGCCTGACCTTTTTATTGATGAACACGATCCCCGGCGGACCGTGGCAAAGCGAAAAAGCCCTAACTCAGACACAGATCCAGACGCTCAACGAAAAATACGGTTTGGACAAGCCCGTGATTACTCAGCTTGGGATATACCTGAAGAAAGCTGTCACGGGTGATTTGGGTGTCTCTTTTAAAATGCAGAAAAACAGATCTGTTACCGAAATCATACTTGAGATGTTTCCGGTATCTGCGAGCATAGGTTTTTTTGCGCTGCTGTGGGCAATCCTGCTTGGGGTGCCTTTGGGGTGTATTGCCGCATATAAACGA
>JAJUHD010000103.1 GCA_029268085.1 Bacillota bacterium
GTAAACCTCGTGCCAGACAGCACAAGTATCCGGCACCAGTCTCAGGCGTGGAAGCACCGTGTGGGCTATGTGCCCAAGGACCGAGATCAGGAAGGACTGATGCTGAACGCCTCGATACGAGAAAACTTATGTATGAGTTCCGTTCCGGAGATGACCGGAAAGATGCTTTTATTAAAGAATAGCGATCTCAACAGGCTGGCAGAGAATTCGCGCGAGCAGTTCCATGTTAAGTGTATCGGCATCAGCCAGACGATTAACGCCTTGAGCGGGGGGAACAAACAGAAAATAAATCTCGGCCGTTGGCTGAATAAAGATCTTCAGCTTCTGGTAGTTGACTGTCCGACACGCGGCGTCGATGTCGGTGTTAAGGCATATCTCTACCAGTGTCTTAAAGAAGCAAAGGCAAAGGGCATGGCGATACTGATGATAACAGATGAGCTGCCTGAGGCGATAGGCATGGCCGATAACATAATTGTCATGAAAAACGGCGCTGTCTCAAGCCAAATCAGCCGCAGCTCCGGCTTCAGCGAAGAATCCATTGTGCAGGTGATGATATGAAACGTAAAAAAATACAATTATATGATTTGCTCCCTTTGGCTGCGCTGATTGTTCTTGTTGCCGCGTTCGGCATCGCCTCTCAGGGAAAGCTGTTTTCACTGTTCAACCTCAAGTCAATTTGCACACAGTCGATTCCCGTCATTATTGGCGGACTTGGCGTTATGTTTGTGGTTGCCATGGGAGGCTGCGATCTGTCGGTGGGGGCTGTTGCCGCTGTCTCTGCCACGGTGGCAGCATATCTTGGAAGTCGGTACGGTGTGGGCGTTATGATTGCCGTAAGCCTAGTCATCGGACTTTTATGTGGAACTATTGTAGGAACTCTTATTTCCCGGCTGCATGTACCATCATTTATGGTGACATTGGCAGTACTAATCGGTATGCGTGGCTTTCTGAACGTGCTGCTGGTAGCATGGGGACAGGTATATAATCCCGCCGGCATTCAGAGCCTGAGTTCTTTTGGCGTTGGTCTGCTGCTGACTGCAGTACTTATTATTGTGTTTGGTTATCTTTTTGAGAAAACAAGCTTTGGCTATTTCTGCAAGGGCATGGGCGAAAATGAGAACGTTATGAAAAGCATAGGCGTTAATACCGAGAAAATGCGCCTTATCGCCTATATCCTTTCCGGACTGACCGCCGCGATTATGGGACTTGTGCTGATTTCAAGCGTTGGCGGCTCCAGCAGTACCCTTGGCCAGTTTATGGAAATGAAAATCCAGATGGCTATTTTTCTGGGCGGGGTGCTTGTCAGCGGCGGTATGAAGTCGAAAATATATAAGCTGATTATGGGCTCTCTCAGTATTACGGTCATCGTTAACGGTCTTACTCTCAGCGGCGCAGACGGAGGTATCTCCGAACTGGTGGAAGGCATTCTGCTTATGCTCATTCTGTATATGACCATCAAAACATCTGATTATTCGGTTAAGGGCAAAAAGCAAAAGAAAGACGCAAAGATTGCGTCTTCCGTTGGATAATTAATTTACAAAAGCTGGAGCAGATCTTCAAAAGACTGTATCTGCATGACTTTTTTGCGTTTATCCCAACTGCAGAGATTGTTGACAAGATAGTTAAGCAGTGTGCCGAACAAGGGAAGATCAGTTTCCGATATTGATAGAAGGAAAATTGTGCTGACCTTTTGAGAGCCCCAGAGAATCGGCTTTCTAAGCTGCATGAATGCGATAATGGTCTTGGATGGGCCTAAAACTCTTACACGAGGAATGGCAACTCCGTTTTCTACCGCAGTTGAAGACAGCTCCTCCCGCTCCAGCGCACGATTGGTGCACTCTTCAGTGGCATAACCGAGCTGTGAAATGTGATAGGTCAGGAAGGTGATAACCTCCTGTTCGTTGGAGAAGTCCTGATCGATAAAGAAAAGATCCCTGTCAAAATAGCTTTTGGGATGCCGGGGCAGCTTTTGGAAAAACAAAGAATCCCGGCACTCCCGCAGTAACGCATTAAGCTGTAGGAATGCTTCGTCTCCAAAGGATGCGGGAATGGTTAGATGAGGAATGCTTACCAGCTCAGGGCGCACAGTTTCCAGCCGTACGGTGGATAGGATTATTTTTGGACTAGCCAAGGTTATCTGTGTTTTTTCGTAGATCGAGTAAGGCCCGCGCAAGTCTATGGTGTCACCGTAGATTGATTGTATCTGGCTGGCAAGCATATTGCGGTCACTGCGTCCGAGATGACTTACAAAGGCCACGGGAATCCCGTTTTTAAAATGCCGTTTGGCTGTGCGGTGAGATGAAGTAATCAGTATATCGGCAAAATAACCCCACTCATCCTCTCCTACACTCATTCCGTAGACAGACTGAAAACAGTTCCGAATGGTCATTGCCAGCTCAAAGAAATATATAAACCGGGACTTAATTGCTGGCAGCAGAGGATTGCGCCGCTCGTAGCTGTAACGCAGACGCTTTTCCAGCCTGAAAATATGAATAGCCAGGTCTGCATAAAGCTGCTTGTCCTGTGAAAAATCAACGCCGTATTCAGCCAGAATTCTCTGAAGGAACAAGTCTGTGGTTCGCAGAGCGTTTTGATCAAGATGCCGCAGTATCTCATCCGGATCATCAGATGCGAACGACGGATGCTGGCGAAAAGACAGGGAAACCATGACACCAATTCGCTCGTTTGCATCAAAGACGGTCTGGATGTCGTTTTCGATACTGTCCATAAGTTCGTTCACGAGCGGAGCAACGTTGAGAATATCCGGAGTTACGTCGATAAGCGTATCAAGCGGATGTCCGGTGCGAATACGGAATTCCGCGACAGCAATATTAAAGACCAGACCGATCAGGTCATAGTCATCCATCTTGATGTTTTTGCTGCGTATGACGTTTTTAGTCAGCTCCAGAATGCTGTAAAAGGTGTAGGGATTAAGCTGAGTGTCCTGTAAAAATACGCCCTCTCTGGAGTGATAGTCCCAGCTTTCGGAAAATATTTTGGTCAGAACCAGCCGCCGATTCCACTCGCTGGTTTCAATTGAAATACGGTTTTCTCTGCGGTTGAGGTAAAGATTTGGACGGCGCATGGTAACCAGCTTGCGAAGATAGCGGATGTCGTTTTCCAGTGTTGTCCGGCTGATAAACATTTCATCCTCAAGATCTCCGAGCTGAAATGCCGTATCCGACAGAAGCAGTTTTACCAAAAGGAAATTTGCTCTATCCTCACGCGACTGGAGTGTATCCGGCGTATGCGCAAGATCGCTCAAAATGGGAGAGACCTCCTCCGGCATTCTCAGAATCAGCCCTTTTCCGCGCGTGGTTTCAATCTTGGCGCCATGCCGTTCCAACACATTGTTCAGCACAATTACATCATTGCGAACCGTACGGTCGGAAACCTCAAGCAGCGAAGCAAGCTCTTTGCTTGTCACCACACGCTGCTGGGTTTTGAGAAGCGCGAGCAGTTGCCTTTGCCGTCCGTGCAGTAATTCATTTTCCATGATATAACCCCCTTATTTATCTATCTGGATGGGTTTAGTACTTTAATCTTAATCATTACAAACAAAATTTAAATTGCTATAGCAACGTAAAGGAGAAATCAAAATGAAGTATCAGGAAATTCGCCAGCAGGTTCTGGACGCTATACTTGAGGCCACAGCTCTTGGACTGATCCACGGCACCTCAGGCAACATTGCGGTTCGTGATTTTAAGGATAATGTTATTGCAATAACTCCGAGCGGCCGTCCCTATGATACTATGAAGGTGGAGGATATATCCATTGTAACTCCTGACGGAGAATGGATCGACGGACCGTATAAGCCCTCGTCCGAGACACCCATGCACACGGCTGTTTTCCGCGCGCGTCCCGATGTCGGAGCCACTGTACATAACCATGGAATGTTTTGCACAGTTATGGCTATGGCCTGCAAAGAGCTTATGCCAACAACGCCTCCTCAGGCCGAGTTTTCACCTATTCGGGTTGTGCCATTTGAAATGCCCGGAACAAAAGAACTGGCCGAGCATGTAGTGAATACTCTCGGTCAGGGTCGCGCCGTATTGCTGAAAAACCATGGCTCCTTCTGCTGCGGAAAGGACATCAAGGCAGCAATGGCGGCCGCCGTATATACGGAAGAGGCTGCTCAGGTCGCTTATTACGCAAGCCTGCTGGGAAAGTTTGAGCCGCTGCCTGAGAAGATAATAGCCGATATCCAGGCTATGATCGCCGCCGACAAGGCTGTTTGAGAAGGCGGCAGAGTCAGGTCATGAAAAAGTGTGTAAACGAAAAGCATAGGCGGTGTTTACACACCTTTTCTTTATATTTGTCAAGAAACATGATATATGAGGATATTTTGACCAGTTTATTCATTGAAATATAAATTTATACACAGCAGACGCTATAAGCTGGAGGATCGGCTAAAAGGCCGTTGATTTATTCTAACATAGCCAATAAAAATGTTCTACTATATAACAGCGATATCCGTTGGAAAGGAGCTTGAACTAATGGGAGATTTTTATAGTACGGGAAGGGAAATGACTCATCCGTACACCAGCGGCATTTTTTTCGGACAGCTAAGCTACGAACAGCTGAGGCAAATGACTCCAGAACTGACAGAACAGGAAAAACAAGCCTTATCCGCAAAGCACTTCTATGAACCCATGGCATCTCTGACGCCCGAACATGAAGCGGCAATTGCCGCTCCGCCGCTCAGCCCGGATGAATGTTTTTTGCCCGGAGATATCGGCGCAATTCTTCTTGATAAGAGGTCGACCGCAGCCGAAAACGGTTACGGTGTACTGCCTAACGGTGTGGGCTATGCGGCAATCAAAATTGAACAGGAAGGGATCACGGATGAGATGATAAAAAAATACCGTGAAGAGTTTGCTCATGATGGTCCCCGAACTCTGTTTTATAAAATTTGGTTTCCCGGTATGCATCTGCTCCATTATGAAAACGGAGTTGCTGAAAACTTCGGATGGGGGATGTTAAATCTGGAGATGGAGATGGAGAATTTTACATTCAGGCATCTGGGCATCTGCAAAGAAGACATTCCTGTCAGGGATCCTGACTGCATCTGTCTGCTGGGCATATATGGCCGAGGATGGCAGATCGCATATCCCGAAAAGCCGCCAGTTTATACCTGTATGGTCCAGCACACCAGACAGACTTCGGCTGGGCGTGAGCTTCGTGTGCGCTACTGGAGCGGTATCGCCTTTGGTCCGGACGGCAGTCTTGAATTTCACGTTAATCCCGACCACGGCCAGACATGTGAGCAGATGAGGCTTATGATGGAACACTGTATGCGCGAATACAGCAATGAGCTAAAGCTGATTAAAGAGTTCTGGAATATGGCAACTGAAGCAACAATACAGTAAAGATTATTATCATTACGGTAAAGGAGAAACCGTATGGACCAATACCTGGCTATCCGAAATGTTAGAAAAAAACTGCAGGAACTGATTGCTTCAGTGTCGGATTCAAGGATTTTAGCTAGTCTTATGGAAATCGACGAGGATTTGAAAGTGTTCCACAACGGAGGTATTGATTTTAAAGAGGTGGTGGACAGCCTAGATGACAGCCTGATGATAACCGATGCCAACGGGGTGGTTATATATATCAATCCAGCATATACACGTAATACCGCAATCACTCAGGAAGAAGTGTTAAACAGGAATATCCATGATATGATCGGTGCGGATAAGCTGTTTACCGGAGGGGCCGTAATTGGGGTTTTAGAGGAAAAAAAGCGGATTTTTCGGCTTTCAACTACATATAAAACCAATCCGCCGCTTGTGGGCTATGTGGTTGGCACACCGATATTTAATACAGACGGGAGTCTGCACCAAGTCGTTGCCTGCAGCCGTCCAATTTTAACTTTAAAAGCGCTGCAAGATGATTTTGAAACTTTTGTCAGGGAAGTCAACTCACTGAAACTAAAGCAGAGTATTACCCGACAGCCCGATAAGATTCTGACAGAGCGGATGATTGGCCGCAACGGCTCACTGGAAAGTATTTGCACTCTGATCGACCACGTGGCGCCTACAGACGCTACGATCCTTATAACCGGAGAATCCGGAGTGGGGAAAGAGGCTGTGGCTGACGAAATTTACCGAAAAAGTCTCCGCAGCGATAAGCCGTATATCAAAATCAATTGTGCCTCAATTCCGGCCCATCTATTGGAGTCGGAATTGTTTGGATATGAAAAAGGCGCCTTTACCGGAGCCAGCACAAAAGGGAAAATGGGCCTGTTTGAGTATGCAAATAACGGCACGCTCCTGCTGGACGAGATCGGTGATATGCCAATGGAACTGCAGGTTAAGCTGCTTAGGGCCATCCAGACACAGGAAATAATGCGTATTGGAGGAACAAAGCCCATACAATTGAATATCCGTTTTTTGGCGCTGACTAACGCCGACTTAAAGAAAAAAGTGGCGGACGGCACTTTCCGGCGTGACTTATATTACCGTCTCAATGTTATCCCGATCCGGGTTCCGCCGCTTCGGGAGAGACAGCAGGATTTAGAGGAACTGTGCAACCACTTTATACGGCTATTCGGAGAAAAATACGGGCGATCCTTCCGGCTGACCCGGCAGCAGATGAATTACTTAAAGCAGTATTCATGGCCGGGAAATATTCGTGAGCTTGAAAATGTTATCGAGTATCTGGTCCTGTGCAGCTCGGGTATAGGACAGGTGGGAGACGATATGCTGATAAGTCTGCTAAACATATCTACCGAGAACACACGGCTTAATAGAGCAGAGGCAACGGTTTCCAATAGCATTACTCAAGAAAACCATGGAACGCAGCAGCCAAGCTTGAATTCTAACCAGCAAATGGATTTTGCATCAGCCGTTAGGATCTATGAAAGACAAATTCTGGAACAGGTGTTGAGTAACTCCTCTTCACTTCGGGAGGCAGGAGAAAAGCTAAACTTGAACGCATCGACCATTTGCCGGAAAATAAAACAATATAATATTCAATATGATAAAAAATATAAATAAAAAGATAAAAACATGTCAAATAGTATTTACCGCCGTGATGAGAAAATCACGGCATTTTTTACGACAAAATGTTTATCCGGCGGCAATTTGAAAAATACTGATAACATCCCTGAGACATAATCGCTTGAAATTTCCGCCAATAAAACCGCCTGCCGGATTGATTGCTTTTTCCGCGAGGCTTTCGGGGTCTGCATCAGGAAAGCCGGCTTCACGAAGAGTGACTGGCAGGCCTACGGAACATATAAAGTTTTGAAACTCAAAAATGCCGTTTTGCGCTGTTTGACTTAGCTTGCCGCTTTCGGGTACCTGCCACACCTGCAAAGCAAATTTCGCAATGGCATCCTCTTCTTCTGCCAGCATGTATTTACACCAGGCAACCATTAAAATTCCTAAAGCCGCACCGTGGGATATGCCAAACTGTGTGGTTAGAACATGGGACAAAGCGTGGCAGGCAAAGTCGCCCTCAAATCCTAGCATATTGCTGTGCGCGACTGTTGCTGCCCACATCAGCTGGCTTCGCGCGTCATAGCTATCGGGGTGAGCTAAAGCCTTTGGAAGTTCAGTGATTACAGTACGCATTACTCCCGCACATAGAAAATCCCGCAACGTACCTGTTTGTACCTTATGAAAGTAGCGTTCAAAAGCGTGGGAAAAAATGTCGACCGAACCTGCCGCCGTTTGATATGGAGGCACCGTATAGGTGAGCTCGGGATTCATAAGCGCAAATTTTGGAAAAGTAAGGGGATTAGTCATCGACAGCTTACGCCCAATCTGCGTATTGTGTAGGACGGAAACACAATTGGCCTCACTGGCGGTTGCGGCAATAGTAAGTACTACCCCTATTGGCAGTGCGTCGGAAACTGTTGCAGAACCCTCGTATAGGTTCCACAGATTCCCTTTGTAGTGTGACCCCACACTGATTGCCTTTGCAGTATCGATAACACTGCCTCCGCCCACGGCAATTAGCAAATCGATTTTTTCTGCGCATGCGAGTCTACAGCCTTCCTCGGCCTTGGCAAGAGTGGGATTTTCTTCAATACCGCCGAATTCTATGACATGTATTCCTACCGCCGTAAGTTGGGCGATGATATCGGGGAGAAGTCCGCTGCGCTTTATCCGTTGACTGCCGTATAAAAGCATGACGCGGGAACCATATTGAACGGCAAATTCCCCGATACGTTTATGAACATCTCGGCCAAATACGACTTTTGTGGAAAACATAAACTCGAAATCCTTCATGTTTACCTCGTTTCTTAATGGCTATCCTCTTCAGCCGTACATACTGTAACGACTAATGCAGATGGTAAAAACCATAGTATCATGACATTTGCCGCAGTTGCAATAACGCAATGCGGCTATGAAGGGTTGTTGCATATCTGAATCGTGAAATTAACTATGTCAATAGCTGTAGAAGCCCTGACCGGATTTTCTGCCGAGCTTTCCGCCGCGGACCATCTTGCGGAGCAGGGGGCAGGCGCGGTACTTCGGGTCGCCGGTTTCCGCGAGCAGGACGTCCATGATCGCGAGGCACACGTCGAGCCCTATAAGGTCGCCCAAAGCGAGAGGACCCATCGGGTGGTTCGCCCCGAGCTTCATCGCGGTGTCGATGCCCTCGACGGAAGCAACGCCGCTTTCCACAAGGCAGACGGCCTCGTTGATCATCGGAATGAGTAGCTTGTTTACGACGAAGCCCGGAGCCTCATTTACCTCAACGGGCTCCTTGCCGATCTGCGCCGCGAGCTCCTTTACGGCGCTTGCGGTCTCGTCCGAAGTGTTCGCGCCGCGGATGACCTCGACAAGCTTCATTACCGTTGCCGGATTA
>JAJUHD010000104.1 GCA_029268085.1 Bacillota bacterium
CCGTCGTGGTATGGTGAAGTACATTGAGGTCCTCAGGCAGCGTTTTTCCGTCCGGCAGCGCAAGCTGCACCTTCGCAATATTATCCTGAAGGTCGGAGAGGCTGCGCTCAAGGAGCAGCTTTCCGCGACTCATGATGCCAACATGGTCGCAGACGTCCTCAAGCTCGCGCAAATTATGCGAGGATACCAGAACGGTCGTACCGTATTCCGCGACGTCTGCCATGAGTATGCTCCAGACCTGCCGGCGCATCACGGGGTCGAGCCCATCCACGGGTTCGTCCAGAACGATCACCTTCGGGCAGGCTGAGACCGCAAGCCAGAACGCCGCCTGCTTCTGCATTCCTTTTGACAGGCTGCGCATTTTGGTATTCTCGTTAAGGTCAAAGGCTTTCCTCAGCTTCTCAAAGCGCTCGGCGGAAAAGTTCGGCCAGACTCCTCTGTAGAATTTCATCATGTCTTTAATCGTTGATTGATTGAAAAAAAACACGTCGTCCGGAATATAGGCTATATCCTTCTTGATTTTTGGGTTTTCAAATACCGGTTCGCCGTTTACAAGCACCTCGCCCTCGTCCTGACGGTAGATTCCGGTTATGTGGCGAATAATCGTCGATTTTCCGGCGCCGTTCGGCCCTACGAGCCCGTAGATCGCACCTGTCGGTACGTTTATCGATAGCTTATCGAGCGCCTTGAAGCCGTCAAAGCACTTTGTTACATTCTTTACCTCAATCATTCCCTGTCCTCCCTCTTATCGAAATTCCTGATATGAGCGCATATATCCTCCGCAGTCACACCAAGATGCATAATCTCTGTCACCGTAGCGTCAAGCTGGCCAAACAGTTCCGTTCTGCGCGCTTCGAGAGCATCCCTGCACTCGCCGACAAAGCTGCCCTTTCCCGGGACGGAGTAGATATAGCCTTCGGTTTCAAGTTCCCGATAAGCTTTTTGTATTGTGTTTGGATTTATCGCAAGCTGTCCCGCAAGTTCTCGAACTGACGGCACCCTTTCATCCGGCTTGATAACGCCTGTGATGATGGCTCGGCGCAAACTGTCCTTGACTTGTTCGTATATGGGACGCGGATCCCGATAATTTATAGAAAACAAACAAACACCCCCTGTGGCTGATTTTGTCTGTACTATTTGTACTAACACAGTCAATGTACACTTTAGGGAAGCAAATGTCAAGTGTTTTTGGCAAATTAAATCTTTATCGGCAAAAACTTGCCCGAAAAATTTGCACACTATGAGTGCATGGGATATAATATCTGCTATGCAAATATTATATTGCTCATATGCCGCCTATGTCGGTGTATGCGAATTATAAAATCAATAATTGCTAAGCTCAAGTACAGGAGGGGCAACCGACTATGAACTACGACGCCGGAAAATGCGACGTTGCGGTCATCGGAGCGGGCCACGCGGGGATAGAGGCGGCTCTCGCCAGCGCACGCATGGGTCTCGATACGGTGATTTTTACAATAAATATGGATACCTGCGGCAATATGCCGTGCAACCCCGCGATTGGCGGCACGGGAAAAGGTCACCTTGTCCGCGAGATTGACGCGCTTGGCGGCGAGATGGCCGTCGCGGCTGACAGGGCCTGCATACAGTATCGTATGCTGAACCGCGGAAAGGGGCCTGCCGTGCATTCGCTCCGCGCGCAGGCGGACAGACGCAAATATCAGGGCATAATGAAGCACACGCTTGAGCTTCAGGAGAACCTTCGCATAAAACAGGCGGAGATTGTGGAAATCGGTACTGAGGGCGGAAAGGTCTCTTTTGTGCGTACGCAGACCGGTGCGACTTATCAATGTAAGGCGGCGGTCATATGTACGGGGACATATCTTAAGGGACGCATAATCATCGGGGACGTACTGCGAGAGTCTGGGCCTGACGGTACTGCTGCCGCAGTTCCGCTGGCCGCCTGTCTGGCGGAGATGGGGCTTGCAATAAGGCGTTTCAAGACCGGAACGCCGCCGCGCATCAACCGCAGAACGGTTGATTTTTCAAAAATGGAAATACAGGAAGGCGATGATGTGATCGTTCCGTTCTCCTTCCGTACCACTGAAACGCTTGAAAATCGAGCGGTCTGCTATCTTACCTATACAAACGAGCGTACGCACGAGATAATCCGTGAAAACCTGCACCGCAGCCCCCTTTACAGCGGGGTCATCGAAGGTGTCGGCCCGCGCTACTGCCCCTCGATCGAGGACAAGATCGTACGATTTGCCGATAAGCCGAGGCATCAGCTTTTTGTCGAGCCGATGGGACTCGATACTGAGGAAGTCTATATACAGGGCTTTTCGTCCTCGATGCCTGAAGAGGTGCAAATAGCAATGCTTCATACCCTTCCGGGGCTTGAGCACGCGGAGATGACCCGCCCCGCCTATGCGATTGAATACGACTGTGTCGATCCGACGGAGCTTTATGCAACTCTTGAAACAAAAAAAATCTCGGGGCTTTACGGCGCAGGACAGTTCAACGGTTCCTCAGGCTATGAGGAGGCAGCCGCGCAGGGGCTCATCGCAGGAATAAACGCGGCTCTGAAGATAAAAGGCGAGGAGCCTCTCATTCTCAAGCGCAGCGACGGGTATATAGGCACGCTTATAGACGACCTTGTAACCAAGGGTACGAACGAGCCATACCGTATGATGACCTCGCGCACTGAATACCGGCTTCTGCACCGTCAGGACAACGCGGACATCAGGCTTTCGCATTACGGCAGGCGGATAGGTCTTATTTCCGAGGAGCAGTATCAGGCGGTGCTCGATAAATACGCGGCCGTTGAAAAGGAGATAGAACGGCTTGAAAATACTTATATACCGCCGTCGGACGAGCTTTGCGAGATGCTTATCAAAAAGGAAACGGCTCCTCCGAACTCGGGCATAAGCCTGGCAACGCTTCTGCGTCGCCCTCAGATCGAATATGACGATCTTGCGCCTTTCGATGCCGGCCGGCCGAGGCTTCCGCTAGTTGTTGCCGAACAGGTGGAGATACAACTTAAATATGCAGGCTACATCAACCGCCAGCTCAGGCAGGTTAAAGAGTTTTCAAAAATGGAGAACCGCAAGCTTCCGCAGGATATTGATTACGATAAGGTTGCGGGTTTGCGCATCGAGGCGCGGCAGAAGCTTCAAAAGATTCGCCCCGACAATTTCGGGCAGGCGAGCCGGATTTCTGGCGTATCGCCTGCGGACGTTGCCGCGCTAATGGTTTTTGTTGAAAACCAAAAGAGACAGGAATAATCAAAGGAGGCGCGGCCATGGGAAATAAAATTGTATTGGGGCTGTCGGGAGGTGTGGACTCCGCAGTTGCCGCATGTCTTCTGCAGCAGCACGGGTATGAGGTATACGGTCTCTACCTCGATATAGGGAATGAAGCTGCCCGCGAGGACGCGAAGGCGGTTGCGGAGAGGCTGGGGATCTCTCTAAAAATTGCGGATATTTCTGATGAACTTGAGGAAAAGGTTTGCCGTCCGTTTGTTGAAGCCTATCTCCGCGGCGAAACGCCAAATCCCTGCATCCTTTGCAATCCGGATGTCAAATTCAGAACTTTGTTGGAATATGCTGATAATATTAATGCCAAATATGTCTCAACGGGACATTATGCAAGAACTTTGGATGGGCATCTCTATAAGGGAAGGCCGGAGAACGACCAGAGTTATATGCTCTCCAGGCTTAGAAAAGAGCAGGTCGAACGCCTCATCCTTCCACTTGGGGACTATAATAAAACCGAGGTACGCAAGCTCGCGGAGAGCTTTAGGCTGTCCGTCGCGCATAAACCGGCAAGCATGGAAATCTGCTTCATTCCAGACAAGGATTACGGTGCTTATATCGAAAAGCGCGGCATCGTCCCGCCCGCGGGAAATTTCGTGGACGAAAACGGAAGGGTGCTGGGACGGCATAAGGGCATACACCGCTACACGATCGGACAGCGCCGAGGGTTGAATATCGCGGCAGGGAAACGCATTTTCGTTTCAGAAATACGGCCCGAAACGAACGAGGTTGTCTTGTCGGACGGTGATGAGCTTATGACAGACAGGGTAATTGTCAGCGACGTGAATTGGCTTATCCCGCAAAAGGGAAAATTCAAAGCCGATGTCCGAGTCCGGCACTCCCGCGTCAGCACACCGGCGGAAATTACACCGGACGGAAGCGGAGCAGATGTCCTGTTAATCGAGCCGGTGCGTGCGCCGACTAAGGGGCAGACCGCGGCGTTCTACATCGCCGACGAGGTCATCGGCGGTGGCTTTATAATATAGCTATTGAAATGGCTCCATCCCTTTGCGATGGAGCCATTTCAATTTATTAAACGATTATCAGCAATAGTATTATCCTTAACAGATAACTGAGCCGGCTGGAACAGAATCATCTAGCATCAGCAGATTGAGCTTTCCGTCCTTTTCAGCGGAGAGGAGCATTCCGTTTGATTCATCGCCCATCATTTTGCGAGGGGGCAGGTTCGTGCAGGCGACTACGGTCTTGCCTATCAGCTCTTCAGGTTTATAAAATTTTGCGATACCCGAAAAAATCTGGCGTGGAGTGCCGGAGCCATCGTCCAGCTTGAACTTTAAAAGCTTATCAGATTTCTTGACGTTCTCGCATTCTAGCACCTTGCAGACCGTCATGCGAACCTTGGCGAATTCATCGATCGTAACGGTAGGGATTGCAGGAGTTTCGGGCGCCTCTTTTTTCTCCGACAGTTCTTCGAGCGCGGCGAGTTCCTTTTCGAGATCGATGCGTGGGAATAGAGTTTCTCCCTTCTGAACTGTTACGTCCGCGGGCAGAATGCCGAAGGTACCGGCATTATCCCAAGCTCTGTCCTCTTTTCCTGCACCGATCTGAGCAAAGGTTTTTTCGCAGCTCTGAGGCATGAATGGCTGTAAAAGCGTTGCCGTTATGCGGATGGTTTCAAGGAGGTTATACATTACCGTCGCAAGACGGGTCTTGTTTGCTTCATCTTTTGCAAGGATCCAAGGGGCCGTTTCGTCAATATACTTGTTCGCGCGGGAAATGACCTTAAAAGTCTCGATAAGAGCCGTCTGTGGCGCGAAATTCTCCATGTTCTGCTCATATACATCGCGGAGCCCCCTCGCCATGCTGACAAGTTCGTCATCAATGGGGTCTGGTATGCGCTCGGCAGGCAGTGTGCCGCCTTCAAAATACTTAAGAACCATCGCAACAGTGCGCGACACGAGATTTCCGAAGTCGTTTGCGAGGTCTGAGTTTATGCGGTTTATCAACGCTTCATTAGAGAAGTTGCCGTCCGAACCGAGCGGAAATTCGCGCATCAGGAAATAGCGCAGGCTGTCCACACCGTAGCGCTCCGAGAGTAAATAAGGATCAACGACATTGCCTTTTGACTTCGACATTTTGCCGCCGTCCATCAAAAGCCAGCCATGCCCATAGACCTTATTTGGCATCGGCAGTTCAAGGCTCATGAGCATCGCGGGCCAGATGATCGAGTGAAAACGGACGATCTCCTTGCCGACCATGTGGACTGCGGGCCAGTATTTTTGAAAATCATCATATTTATCGTTAGCATAGCCGAGCGCCGTTATATAGTTCGACAGCGCGTCGACCCACACATAGACGACGTGTCCCGGGTCGAAGGTTACGGGTACGCCCCATGTGAAGGTTGTACGGGAAACACATAGATCCTCAAGACCCGGTTTAATGAAGTTGTTTATCATTTCGTTAACGCGCGAGGCCGGTTCAAGAAAGCCCGGAGTCTCGAGCAGCGCCTGTACCCTGTCAGCGTATTTGGAGAGGCGGAAGAAATAAGCCTCCTCCTCGGCATCGCGGACCTCGCGTCCGCAGTCGGGGCATTTGCCGTCTACAAGCTGGCTTTCGGTCCAAAAGCTCTCGCAGGGGGTGCAGTATTTTCCCTTATATGAGCCCTTGTAGATGTCGCCCTTTTCATACATCTTTTTGAAGATTTCCTGTATTGACTTGACGTGATAGTCATCCGTCGTACGGATAAAACGATCGTTGGAAATGTTCATGAGCTTCCACAGGTCAAGTATTCCGCCCTTGCCTTCGACGATATCATCGACGAACTGCTTTGGGGAAACGCCCTTGGCTTTGGCCTTCTCTTCAATCTTCTGGCCATGCTCGTCCGTACCTGTGAGGAACATGACATCATAGCCGCACATTCGCTTATAGCGGGCAATGGTGTCAGTTGCCACAGTGCAGTAAGCGTGTCCGATGTGCAGCTTGTCCGACGGATAATAGATCGGTGTCGTGATGTAGAATGTTCCTTTACTCATTTTGTTGCCTCCAATATATTTAAGCACATGAGTTTTGCGTGTGCTTTTTTGCAAAAAGACGTGTGATTATTATACGCAGCTATCCGACTATGTCGGTTCCTGAGGCCGGATTGCCTGAGGCGCTCGGCGAGGGTGATACGGGCTGGGTTGGCGTCGGAGTTGCGGACTGGCTCGGCGAAGGCGATGCGCTCGGCGAGGCTGAAGGACTGGGAGATGGGCTCGTATGATAATAGTATCTGCTCTTTGCCTCTTCCTTGCTGCTTATGAGGTTTCCGTCCTTGTCATATACATAACGGTAGGACACCGCTCCGTAGCCATCGGCGAGCTGCCAGGTATTAGTTTTCATTTCAACCTTGATGCCGTCCGGATTAGAACCGTAAAGCTGAACGGTGACGACGTTCTTGGCCTTGTCCACCGATGCCGCTATTTTGACAGGATATTTGCCGTTGTTCTTGAATTTGAAGTCCGGCGACGGCCAGCTTACTGTCGCGTCAAGTCCTGCGGGCAGATAATTGACGCCGAAATAATGACAGGTCCGCTCGGTAATCTCAAGGTTCGCAACCAGCGCACAGTAATAAAGCGTGGAGGACACCTGACAGATGCCGCCGCCGACTTCCTGCACGACCTGTCCGCCAGAATAGGCTCCGGCTTCCAGATAACCGTTTGCCTTGGTGCGCTGGCCGAGAGTCTTGTTATATGAAAATTCCTCGCCCGGGTTAAGGACTATGCCGTTGATGGAAGCGGCAGCCTTAGTGACGTTGTTGATTCGGTTGGCGGAGCTTCCCGTAAGGGAAGTCGATTTCTGCGAAAGAAGCTCGGCGAAAAGCATGGAATTGAGCTCTTCGGTCGTGATTTCGGGCTCGGTAAGAATGAGGGGGATAACGACCTTATCGCCGTTCTGAGCTTCATCCCAGAGCTTCTGGGCGGCTTCAATATCAAAGCTCCTGCCGGTAACATGCTGAGTCGCCTGCTGGGTCTCGGGGTCGTATTCGGCGTTGACAGGCTCTTCAAAAACGGTATTATAGAGCTCCTGCAGGTCAATCTCCTCGGTGCTTGAGCTATCGACCACCTCAGCGGTATATTTGATCGGGTCGTATTTTCCGTTTACCAGAGCATCCTTGACTATGCTGTAAAGCTCGTCCGCGTTTATCTGCACGGAGCTGGCTCCTTTAATGACAGTAATACTCTCTTCGCCTATATCCAAACTGGATTTCATTAAGGCGAGACTTGCCTCTTTAACGCCTTCGTCGATCTTGCTCCTGAGGTATTCCTCATTGAGGTTTTCTCCGCTTGAAGCCGCGAGCTTCATGCCTCCAAAAAGGCATTTTATGTAGCTTACAGTGTTCGCAATGAAGGAGCCGCCGTGGCAGGCATCATAGGCATAGACTGCAGCGTCGGGCGCGGAAAGATAGCAGCCTGCTTCCTTTCCGCTTACGGTAAGCTCGCTTCCTGCAGGAAGCGAAACGGCAAGCTCTCTGTCGTCTTCAGTTCCTACATTATTCGCAATAAGGGCGTCCGCCGCTTCGGAAGACGTCATTCCGGCGAGGTCGACTCCTTCCATGCTGACATTTGGGAAAATAGTTTCAAGCCCGTTGGCATAGATGCCCAGACCGGCAAAGCCCGCGAAAATAACAGCCAGAATTATGGCTGCAACAATAATTGCTTTTCTGCCGCCCGCTCCATTCTGTTTTTTTTGCTTTGGAACTTTGGCATGGGCCGACTGTACAGACCTGACCGTACGGCTCTGTACCGGCGCAGCCTTCTGGTAATTACCGGACCTTTCCTGATATCCGTTGACTTTTGATTTTCCGCTGACCAGCTTAATTTCGTCCACTTCCCCTGAAAATATATAATCCTGCTCTATATATTATTTACTATTTCTGCGGGTTTACCGCGCTTTGTTCCTCCGGCTCAGAAATTTCGGACATCGGATTTTCCTGAGTTTCGATCATCCACGGATTCGCGCTCATTTTCGCCTGCGACTGGGCTTCAAGCAGGGTGCCTATCAGTATATTCGAAAGCAGGTAGCCCGACGAGGTGAAGCTCCACCTGTCGCCCGAGCGCTTTGTCCAGCCCTTTTTTTCGTATTCGCCCAAAAGATATTCTATCTTATCAAAACCGCTTCTGTAAACGGTGCTGTATTCTTCCTTGGAAATACCGCGGACTGTTCTCATGCCGAGCATGATGTATTCCGCTGCTCTGCCGAGCTTGTCTGTTTTTTCATATTCGTCAATAATGTCGGCGCTGCCAAACATCCCGTCGATATATTTATCGAGGTCGCGCACATAGCTGTACCGAACGCCGCCGACAAAGGAGTGTGCGCCGGGGCCGAAGCCCATATAGTCGTTAAGAGTCCAATACTTGAGGTTGTGCCTCGATTCCTTGCCGGGCAGGGAAAAATTCGAGATCTCGTATTGCGGAAAGCCGTAATGCTCAAGAATGTCCGTCATATAGAGGTACATATCCGCCTGATCGTCGTCGTCGGGGAGAAACGCGGTGCCGCGGTATTTGCATATCGGCGTGCCA
>JAJUHD010000105.1 GCA_029268085.1 Bacillota bacterium
ATTGTCTTTCGTCCGTCCAGTATTGCCCTCACCATTTCGGTTCTGAAAAGTATCGGTTTCATCGTATGCATAGACTTCTCCCTCATTCCTCTCTGATTTCGAGTTCGCGGATATATCCGTACTCATCAAGCCCCTCATGAATTTCCTTAGCAATCGCTTTGATATAGGCTTCATTACCTAAGGTCTCATTCCCGTAAGCGTCGATTAAAATAATTATCCTAAGCCGCTTCATGCCTCACCGCTCCTTTCCCTCTCTAGGTTCTTTGTACGTTTTCCCGTCAACGTATTGATTATGAATTGCTCAATCCGCTTCGCTTCCTGCTGATTCTTCATCGGGCGTAGCCTCCTGTTCTGCGGCTTTTCCCTTTCCGTGAGCCTTAGCCCTTGCGCGTTCAACCACCTCAAAGATCATTTCACCGTCGGAAACGTTACGCATTTTTAGGGTAAACGCCTGAAGGTTGTGCTGCTCCATGCTGCGCGGCAGCGAAAGGACATATCCCGTTTCGGTTTCCTCGCCAAACATAACGGCGCAAGTTGTTACAACAATGTCCGCTGCCTGCTGAATCTGCTGAATGCCTTCTTCATACTTTTGAAGCTGCATTCTGTATTTTTCGACTTCTTCATGCTGTTTCTGCGCCTGCTTTTTCTGATAATTACGGTCCTGCGCAACCGCTTTAAGCTGAGCCTTGAGCATTTTTATCTCGTCAATGTTTCTCATTTCAGTTTCCCTTCCCGTTCGTATTTTTTTGTCAGGCAATCCGCCAGAGTGCATTGGCCGTAGCCTTGAAGATTGGCACAGAATTCCTCGGTATATTCCGTACGCGTATCCTTATCGCCAAAATCGAGAACGCCCGCCTCGCAATGTAACTTCATCCCTTCTTCCCATTTGAAAAAGGGGCATTCCATAACCTTAGGCATTGCAGTCACCGCTTGAGTTAAGCAGCCGTCTGAGCAGCTCGGTGTCATCACGCTGTGGCTTAACAGGCGCTTTTCTGCGCGGCAGAGCGGCGGTAAGATCGGCAAGGTCGGGAAAAAACTTGTTTTGCGCCGCGTAATCCGCGGCGGCCCTCTTGACCGTTTCAAAGTCATAAGGCTCAAGCGCCAGCGCCCATGCCGAAAACAATGCTTTAGGGTCTCTGAACTTCTTATTCGGGTAGAACTGTTCAAGCATCATAAGCAGCAGCTGTGTTTCATTCCTGTCCATATTTCTCCTTTCCGGCGGCGGCAAGCCTAAATTTACGCTTAATCCGAGTCAAAAGCTCTATTATTCCGCCGCCGATATAAGCAGAGAGTATAAGTTTATAGCTTTACCTGGTACGGTTAGGTATGGTAAGGTACGGTGGGCGTGGATTTTCCGTTTTAATTCCGCGGAAATTCCACGGAAATTCCGCGGCTTTTCCTCTCCCTGTCGTATCTTTTCTTTGACACATACTTGCCGTTAAGGTTTTTCCAATCGTGAAGGAATTTCCCTTCGTCCGTCACATCGATAAAGCCGTAAGAGATCAGGGCGTTCATCAGCACTTCCGGTTTTTTCTTCCAGCGCATAATAGCGGCAATTTCCGACGCCGGAAGGCGGCTGATGTCGCCGCTTTCGTTTTCCGACTGAACCGCCCAGCTCCAAAGCCGCGTCAGCTTGCCAACCGCCGTATCGACGTCCAAGCCGAGCCCCTCGGACATCTCAAGAATTTTGGGATTGGTGTATATGTTGCAATCAAGTGCCACCCACATCAGTTTTAATCTCCCTCCATTCTGTTTTTTCTTCCCCACTCTCTGCGCTCTTTAGCAAGCACAGGGCAGGAATAAAAGTGCGGAAGCCTGCCATATACAGGCATTTTTGAATGAATTTGGGGATTATATAAGGAACATCCCGCAATAAGCTCCCGTTTTTTCAGGATTTTCATTTTCCCGTCGTTTTGAACGAACAGTACGGGAACTTCGTCGCAGGGAATCCACTCTTCCAAGCCGTCCTTAACCCAGATCAGAGGCTGCCCGCACAGGGGACAAGAGAGCCATGCTTCTCTTCTCCGGTGTGTCAGCCAGCACCTCTCCCGATTGGTAATCATCTTCGCGTGCCTCCCTGAACTCCGGCATAAGCGCATAATATGGCTTTATTGCCCAGAGCTTTTTTGTAGCGCGGCAGTAATCGCACACGCCGCAGCGTTTAGGTGTAGTTATTCCAGCTCTTACAAACTGAATGTGCTGCAAACGCTCCTTGATTTTGGAAAGCTCATAATCATATCGCTGACGATGGTTAAGGAAAATGACCTCTTTATCCGGGAATTCCTGTTTTGAAATTGCAACGATGATAAAATGAGGGTCAGCAGCGGCACTTGCGAATTGCTTTTCAATTTCGGAATAGACTGCGGCGCGCATCATGTACCCATAGGCATCTATAAATGTGACCTTCTGATGCAGTTCGTCGCTCCATCTGAGTTCGGTAATGCTCGCACAGGTTTTCCAGTCAATAATCATCCGCCCGTCCGGAATGTACTTATCGAGGCGAATACGCCACGGGACACCGAACAGTTTTCCGGTCATAATCTTTTCGTTTTCGCCGGGCATGGCAATTAGGGACTTAATCAGCTCATCATTCTCGGCTGTCTGAATCATTTTGTCAGCCTGTTCAAAGGGCGCGCGTTTACGGCGAATTCCCTGTTCCGCCTCGGCCTTCGTCTGTTTGAGGAAAATCGAATCGGCGTTATCATCAACAAACTGCTTGTGAGCTTCGGGACCTTCAAAATATGTATGAAAATAATTGCCAGCAACAAAGGCCTCGCTCGGCTCGTCTGCCCAGCGGCCCTGCAGCTTGGCAAGCTGCTTCGCCTCGCACTCGAGAAAACCCTGATACTGTGAGCAGGACATATACTCTCTGTCAGCCTCAAGGCTGTAATAGTTATCCCTTGTCAGTTCCATCGGGCTCGCCTCCGTTCAGCAGCTTTTTATTCAGCTCGTCAAGCGCCATCTGTTCTTCCTCCGATGTTATGTCAGGAGTTGCAGACGTGTTATCAGCCAAGCCGAAAGCATCGGCGGCCTTAACAAAACCGTCTTTTATCGCAGAATAAAGGTGACGAAGCTTGATAACGTCGTTCTGGGAAAGCTTGTCTATGTCTTTTGACATTTTTGCCGAGATCTGCGCGGGAGTGATACTATATTCCGCAAAAGCGCTTACTATGCTTTCGATTACTTCTTCCATGCTTTTTCCGTTCGTGAGTGATTTTTTCAAAGTTTCTTCGCATTTAGCGACAGCGGCATCAACATACCATCCGGGAAGAACCGAAAGCAGGCAGGCTCTTTTTCGGCGCGAGCCCTTGTTAGCGACCATTTCATAAATGTCGCGTTCGTCGGTAAGCCGAATCGTGCCTTTTTTTGTGCTGCGCTCGTGCTTGACGGAAAAGGTCTTGACATCGCTGACGTTGCTTTCCAAGTCCCACGCATAGGCTTTGATAAGGGTTTCCTCGTCAGAGGTTTCGATTTCATTAACGCCAAAATCTATATTCCCCCAGTTACGGGCGAGGACTTCGACAAGGCGGATTGACGGGCCGCGGACGACGCTGTCGCCCTTTGGATATTCGTACTGTGCAACAGAAGCCAGTTCCGGGCGTTCGCACTCCCTAAGAACCCTGTCCAACGACCAGTTCTCGTCGCGTGGAAACTGTCTTGCGAGAAACATTTTTCCTTTGATTTCGGAGAGTTCTCGGCTTTCCTGAAACTCTCCTGTAAGGCTCTTGCTCTGGGTCATAAGATTGCGTTCCATATTGTTTTCCCTTCTCGGCTTTATGCCGTCTTAAAATGATTTCTGCGAAATCTCCCTCCCCAAGGTCAAGCTGTTCCGGCTCACTCGAATACCCTTGAGGGTCACCCGTTCGCAGAACACGAGTTATGAGAGGATGCTCGAGCTGCTCCATGTTCTTCAGTCCCTCCTGTTTTTGTATTACGGCGCAGGGGCAAGCCCCAGAAGCGCGAATATAATGCCGATCATGCAGATAGTAAAAATGGCTGTTTCTATGGCTCCGACGATAAACTGATTTTTCATTTCGAATCCTCCAGCAGAAGCTCAAGCTTTGCCCGAATCATATGTAGGGCGCTTGTATCATTTGCAGATACATGGCGGAGGTAAAAGGTTGTCTTGCCGTCTGCTTCACACGAAATACCGAAATTTCCATCTTGACTGTTGTAGCCGAACCAGACGTTATATTTCCCTTTCTCCGCAACTTTCTCGGCGAGTTCAAATATCGCCGTTAACCGTGTCATGATAGCCACCTCGCCAAAGCTACAACGGGAACAACCAATTTGCTTTTAATTTTTTTAACCGGAAATGTCGTGTCATTTGTTAAAGTATCCCTGTCGCAGTCGATAATTGCGCTCGCTTCGTTGACTGTTAATGTGACCCTGTTCGGAAACATCTGTGTCAAAAGCTCAAGGTTCCCGCGAAAATCTTCTTTTTCCCTCGCCATCTATTCCACCTCCAGTCTATTTTTTACGCCTCACTGCTCTTTGAGCTTAAAGAAATCTCGCATTTATGCGAGTACATGGGTAAAAAAATATCCTTCGCGTCTGTCTCGCTTAAATGCAATGCTTCTACTGCTCCATGCATCTGACCAATCGAAAAAGATTGACCTTCAGCATTAAATTTCCTATGTAACGTACTTACATCAAGCCCAATTTTTTCTGCAAATTCCGCTAAAGTCATGCGGTTTTCGATAATCTTGCCCTTGAGCTTATTCACATCAATTTGCATTTCTGTTCCTCCACTTCTCGCATTAATGCGATTTCTTAATAAGATATTATCACTTGCATTATTGCTAGTCAAGTAAAAATTCGCACTAATGCGAGTAATTTTATCAATCGCCATATTTTTTATTGCATTATTGCGACATTCATGTTATTCTTTGCATGAGGTGTTTAATATGACGATAGGACAAAGAATTAAGGCGCGCCGGAAAGAACTTGGCATATCAGCAGAAAAACTCGCCGAGTCTTTAGGCATCTCACCTGCAACTGTATATAGATATGAAAAGGGCGACATAGAAAAAATGCCTGGTGATTTGCTTGAGCCTTTAGCAAAAGCATTATATACCACTCCCGCTTTTCTTATGGGTTGGGATGATAAAGGGCTGTCGGAACTATCGAATTTACTTGAATTAGCCGCTAATGATAATCGCCTTGAATTGGCGACAGATATATTAAAAGAGCTAAGGCAAAAAAGAGTTTCAAGTGAAGACATAAAGGCTGCCTTTTGGGGTGGGGACAAAGACTTGTCGCAAGAAGATATTGACGAGCTTTGGGATGATGTGAAAGATTACGCTCGCTATAAGGCCGAGCAGAAAAAGAGGCGAAAGCAATGACAGACCCACAGGAACTTTATATATTTGCCGAACAGCGGGGCATTGATGTTGATTGGTTTCCGATGAACAAAGCGGAATCTATCTCTATGCCATTATCGACCGGAGGCTATGGGATTGCCATTGATCCTTGGCGTCTGCGGTCAACAGCGGACGAGAATGTTAAACTCGCTCACGAACTGGGACATTGCGAGACTGGCTGCTTTTATAATTCTTATTCGTCGTTTGATGTGCGCGGCAAAAGTGAGCGCCGCGCCAATAAATGGGCAATAAAAAAGCTCATCCCTAAGGACGAGTTGGATAAGGCAGTGCGGCGCGGAAGCACGGAAGTCTGGGAGCTCGCCGAAGAATTTGGCGTAACCGAAGACTTCATGCGAATGGCTGTTAATTATTATAAGGAAAAATAATTGACGTTAATCGGAAATTCAGCAAGGGTTTAGCCGGAGGAGTACCATGCCAAAGAAATCCAAATATTACGTCCGCCCTGACGGACTTCACGAAACCATTCGGAAAATAGATGGCAAGCGAGTGGCTTTTCGCGGCAGAACCGACGCGGAAGTTGAGAAAAAGATGATAGCTTTTCGCGGACAAATTGAAAAGGGCCGTTTGTTTAAAGACGTAGAAGCCGACTGGGAAAATCAATGCTGGCCTAAGCTCTCTCCAAACACGCTTAGAAACTATTGCACACCGGCTCAGGTCTGGGTAGACGAATTCGGCGAAAATTATATCAAGGAGATAACCCCCGCCGACATTGATAAAGTTTTAAAGCGAATTGCCATAACCCATGCACAGAAGACGGTCAACGCCTATAAGCTCGTAATTAACCTCATTATGAGACAGGCAATAATCTCCGGCGATATAACCGTGAATCCGGTAGACGCTATAGCCGTACCGAAAGGCAAACCCAAAAAGCCTCGTGAATTACCGATTGATAAGGACATAGAAAAAATAAAAAAGACCGCGGATAATCCTTACGGTCTATTGCACATATTCATCTATTACACCGGCGTTCGAAAGGGCGAGGCTCTCGCCTTGCAGTTCAAGGATATTGACCGTGAGGCATTTGTAATTAGAATATCAAAGTCATTATATTACGATCCGTCCATACCAAAAATCAAGGAGCCAAAAACGGCTGCGGGCGTTCGTCTTGTGCCTATTCTCACGCCTTTGCTCGAATACCTGCCGGAGGGAGAACCCGACGAATATGTTTTCCCTCTTGAGTATAAGACTACAATGGAACGGCATTTGAGAGCTTACCGCGCAAAGGCAGGTATCGCTTGCACATTGCATCAGCTTCGCCACGCCTATGCCACAACATTGTATGAAGCCGGAATAGACGTAAAAGAAGCTCAGGCGCTGCTGGGACATGCCTCTGTTCAAATGACGATGGACATCTATACTCATATCAGAAATACACGAATGGAAACTGCAAAAAACAAGCTAAATGAATATCTAAAAACACAGTCAGAACACAGTAATCCATCTAATGCTTGATAGTTCTACATTGAATTACAGTTCAAATCCCGACACTCCGACCACAATTGTAAAATCCCGCAGTCATTGTGACTGCGGGATTTTTTCATTTTCTCTGGCATTTTCAGCGGTTCAAAGGTTTATATACTCTGCGAGAGAACAAACAATCATGCGGCATAAAACACTTTTCATTAGTGTTTTGAAAAAAATTTTGCTAGCAAAAACGCTAATGAAAATGCCCGCCATTATGATGCGCAAATGACAGAGCAACAAGAATTGAGAATTAACAAGTCCTCGCATTAATGCGCGGGCTTTTGCTTTAGCGTACTAAAATGCAACGTTATTGTTATTCCGTATAGCCTGATAAATCCCGATAATCCCAGACTCTGTTATACTCCTTCGTCACAGGATCCTTTATTACCTCGGACCTTCTGGTTTCCAGCAATTTGACAATTTCGTAAACGTCGATCCATATCTCGCTGTTGCACTCCTTCTGTGATTCGTCAAATATGAGCTGCATGCCGAAGTGCAGGTGCGTTGTATTTATGTTGTTCACATTCTCGCTAGTCGAGTAGCCGCTTCGACCCATATAACCGATAACATCTCCAGCCTTTACGACGGAGCCGACCGCCAGATCCTTATGATATGGGAAATTTTTTCTCAGGTGTGCATAGTAGTAATATCTTTTTGAATCGAATGATCTTATGCCGATGCGCCATCCGCCGTATTGGTTCCAACCCATTGCCTCAACGAAGCCGCCCTCAACGGCAATGATAGGTGTTCCAACCTGACCAATAAGATCATTACCGAGATGAGGTCTTGAGAAGCCATATGAACGTCTTTTGCCGAAATCAGAATAGTGGCTGTAATGAAAGCCTTTGGCGATAGGTGAAAAAACCTTAAGGCCGTACCGCTGCTCCCAGTGCTTCCCTGCCTCGCTTTTGTCCGGTACTTCGACCTCGTATGCACCGACAAAGCCGGACAGAACGGCGCTGAAAGCCTCGTGGTAATAATTATAGTACTTTGAATCCGTCGTCAGCTCTCGGATTGTTTTGCCCGAATACAGCTTTTCGGCAATTTCATCCAGTTGCCTGTCCCTGTAGCCGCTGAAGTTATTTCCGTTTCTTGCAGCAAGACAAGCTAAAAGCTCAATAAAATTGAGTTTTACATCTTTATCCTGCGACGCGACATCGAGCGCAATCGCTTTTTTCATCGCTTCGCAGGGAACATTGAAATCGACCCATTTTATAAAGTCTTCTTTTGCCTCCTCATTTCCCTCCGCAAGACAAAACGGCGCGCAGAAGGATGAGCCGGAAGAGACCAGCAAGCCGGCTATAATAATGCTTATCAATACTTTTTTTATTCTTTGCCGCAGCAAAACCACACCCTGTCTGATGATGATTAAAAATTATCATGATATAACCGCAAGCGTTTATTATCGTGTATATGACTTTGTCGGCATATGCGACGTATCAAATTTTCTATATCATAACGGCGTTTTTCCGCGTTATGATATATTATTTCATTTTAGTTTTTCGGTATGCTTTCTATTTTTTGTATAAAAAACCGCCGGACATTTCTCCGGCGGCCTTTTCAAATTATACATCAAGTTCTTTGAGCGATACCCTTGATCTCGGAAATCACCCAGTCGTAGCTTTCGGCGTTTATAACGCTGTCGCAGTAGGGGCACTTCGCACTCTGGTTGATCTCCACGGGCGCGCCGCAATTCGGGCATTGGATGGAAACTGTGTCTTCTTTTCCATCGCCCGAAGGGCCAGGTGTCCTCATACCTTTCGAACGGATAAGCGTCCATTCATAGGTCATAAATTTTTCCGTGGTCTTCGAACCGCTGATTACCTTACCAGTTCTGTCGTTCGAAATATAGTCGATGATGCGAGTCTGAAGCTCGGCTACTATGGCATCGTTCGCTTCGTCGCTTCTCCAGCCAATTAGGTTGACCTCCAGAACTGC
>JAJUHD010000106.1 GCA_029268085.1 Bacillota bacterium
CATGCGTTTTTCAAGTTCGTCCGCAAGTACATGCTTTTTGACCTTTCCGCTCTCGGTGCGCGGGATACTGTCGATGATCTCTACGCGTTCGGGCCAGTGGCGCTTATGTACTTTTTTGCTTTGGAGATAAGCTATAATGTCCTCTTTGGTAACTGTATCTGTCCCTTTTGCAAGCACTACAAAGGCGCAGATACGCTCGCCGAGACGCTCGTCGGGCATACCGATGACCGTGTGGTCCTGAATGCCCGGACAACCCTCGAGATTTTCGTTTATATCGTTAGTGTTAAGGTTTTCGCCGCCGCGGACAATGATATCCTTTTCTCTGCCGACAATCTTGATGTTGCCGTATTCGTCTGATACGCAGAGGTCACCGGAATAGAACCAGCCGTCGTCGTCGAGCGCCGCGTCGGTCAGAGCGGGTGCGTTCAGGTAGCCCACAAAGACGTTCGGGCCCCGTGAGGCTTCTTCACCGATAACCCCGGGAGGGACTGGCTTTCTGTTTTTATCCACGACACGAACCTCGATTGCGCCCATTGTGCGTCCAGACCACTTGCCGAGATTATCAAGGCATTCTTCCGGACGGACGCATATGTGCGGAACGCTCTCGGTCGAGCCGTAACACTCGCAGACCAGTATCCCGAATTCGTTCCAGGCTTTCTGAACGAGCTCTTTAGGTACAGGAGCGCCGCCGCAGATATAGAAACGCAGATAAGGCAGGGAGCTTCCTGATTCCTCAAGCTGCTTGAGAAGGTCATAGATGAACGGGGTAGCCCCCATAGAATAGGTGCATTTTTCCCGATTCATGATTCTTACGGCTTCCGAGCAGCTAAACCTTTCCTCAAGAACCAGCCTGCCGCCGCGGAGCATCGGGGAGATTATCCCGTGATGAAGCCCCGTCGCGTGGCTGAGCGGGGCGGGCATAAATATGGAGTCATCGTCCGTCAGACCCAGCGTTTTATTAAAAACTTCTTCGCTGTAAATGATATTGTTGTGAGTAAACATTACGGCCTTGCAGCCCTTTGTCGTTCCCGATGTGCATAGGATGAGAGCAATATCGTCGCTTGCGGCGGGGGATGGCTTTTTCGGAGCTTCATCCGAGACCATGATCTCTTTAAAATTGCCTGCATTCTTGGGAAGGGCGTCTTTTTCGGCTTCACTGTCGCATACAAAAGCGAGAGAGGCAAGCATAGGGAGATCATTTTTAAGCTCACACAACATTTCGATGCGGTTCGAGGTTCTGTAGGCCGCGGCACTGATATGCAGCCTGCTTCCGAGCATGACAAGCAGACCCTTCAGCTCGTCGTCGATGAAGCACATACCCAAAGGAGCGGGTACAGCGCCGATTTTCAGACATGCGAAGAGCGCTATGACAAATTCGCTTCGAGGCGGTATCTGGAAGCTCACAACGTCTCCCGCGCCGATGCCGCATTTTTCAAAATAAGCAGCTAACGCGTCCGCTTTTTTATCAAGCTGGGCATAGGTATAGCGCATTCCGTGATCGTCCACGACGAATTCCTTGCCGCCATATTGTGAAACAGTGCTGTTCCAGCGATCCAGCAGTGTCGCGCTTGTCCAGTATCCCCGCTCTTCATAGAGCTTTTTCTGAGACTCGTTTATCTTTACTCCGATCAAATTAAGCCCGCCTTTCCGTATTTATATTGCGCTGTACGCAAAAATACGGATTTATTTATATTCCTGTTCGAGCGCCTTTGCAATCGTCAGCCTTTGAATCTGGTTTGTACCCTCGAAGATCTGGAAGATCTTAGCGTCGCGCATGAGCTTTTCAACAGGGTATTCCTTGCTGTAGCCGTAGCCGCCAAAGATCTGAATGGCGTTGGAGGTGACTTCCTGCATACAGTCGGTGACGAAGGTTTTGGTAATGGCGCCTTCCTTCTGAACGAGCTGTCCTGCGTCCATGAGCTTCATGGTGTTGTTTACAAGGCAACGGGAGGCTTCGATCTTGATCGCCATGTCCGCCAGCATGGACTGGACCATCTGGAACTTGATAATGGGCTGGCCGAACTGCTGACGCTGCATGGCGTATGCCATAGCCTCGTCAAGCGCACGCTGCATTATACCGACGCCGAGCGTCGCGATAAATGCGCGGGAGAGGTTCAGAGCGTTGAGCGCGATGTGGAGGCCCTCGCCCTCTTCACCGATACGGTTAGAAACGGGAACTCGGACATTGTCGAAGATAAGCTCGGTCGTATTGGAGAGACGGAAGCCCATTTTGTTCTCGTGAGCGCCAACAGAGAGACCCTTGCTGTTGCGGTCGATCATGAAAGCGGAGATTCCCTTTTTGCCTGCTGCGGGATCGGTTTTGAAGAAGCTGACGTAGATGCTTGCGCATGCGCCGTTCGTTGCGAAGGTCTTTGTGCCGTTGAGGATATAGTAGTCGCCGTCGCGGGTTGCGGTCGCGCGGAGAGCGCCTGCGTCGGAGCCTGCGCCCGGCTCGGTTATCGCAAAGCAGGCAAAGTTGCCGGGAACGACGACGTCTGCGAAGCGCCGTGCCTGCTCGGGAGTGCCTGCCAGAATGACGTTGCGGAGAGCAACAAAGTTAGTCACGATGGTATCGGCATAACCGGCGTCGACCTTTGCCAGCTCTTCAAACACCATAGCTGTGGTTTCATAGCTCATGCCTTCGCCGCCGTATTCTTCCGGAATTTCCAGGAGGTGAAGACCCATATCGATTGCGGGCTTAAACAGCTCGATGGGGCATTCGCCTTTTTCATCGCACTCCGCTACATGGGGCTTAATTTCCTTTTCGGCCATGTTGCGGACCATTTCGATGAGTTCTTTTTGTTCGTCGGTGTAAATTAAACTCATGTCGGTTCATCCTTCCTGTTATAGTTTTACAAATAATTGTAATTTGCTGTATAAATCATATCATTGCAGCCCGTCAAGCTCCAATCGGAACTAAATGAGTCAAGACATTGAATCAATAGCTTGAGCCTATCATTTGATATTTTGCTCACAATCTATAAAAAAAGGAACTGCCACTATATGGCAGCTCCATTTCAGTCATATGTATAGGTTCCGATATCATACTTCAACGGCAAAGACCCTTGCGGGAGCGCCGTCTGCGTTTATAAATTTCAGCGGGGCGGCTATCAGTCCAAAAAGACCGCCACCCAGCTTATCCAAATTGCAAAGGTTTTCAATGATTACAACCGTGCCTTGACCGAGGATCCTTCTGTGGTTTTCAAGACTCGCGCTGCCGATGGGATCAATGCTGATCGTATCAAGTCCCACGCCTTTTTTTCCGGTTGCGACAATATAGTCCGCAACCTCGCCGGTTATGCAGGGAAAGCCGCTATAATAGGCCATATTGCCCCAATACTCATCCCAGCCGGTGCGAAACAGCAGAAACTCCGCTTTATCGGCAAGAGCTCGATTCCTCTCGATAAAGGACATATCTATGCATCCGTCCTTACCAAGCTCCGAGCAGTCGATGACGATCGCGGTTCCGACAAACTGCGTACCGTCAAAACTTTCGAGCGCAGCGCCGGTTTCAAACAGATGCGCGGGCGCGTCGATGTGCGTACCTGTATGGGAATACATATGCAAAAGAGTTTCGTTAAAGCCATTTTCCCGTATGGTGCGCGCCGTTGTCAGCTTCGGGGTTTCCGTACCCGGATAGACAGGCATGTTTTCCGATATTGTATGTGTCAAATCAAAAACTTTCATATATTATCCTTGCAATATTTATTGTATTTGTAATTTAAAACAGAATCTTATCTCAATTTTCCGCCTATAACTATATAAATACTGTTTGCTTAAAACGCGCTTATTGGGAGTGATTCGTCATCCTGACCCTTTTCAATCGAGCGTATGACTATATAATAACTGTAGTCCGCATTAACCTCAACGCGGACACGGTCGCCCACCTTGCGGCCCATTAGCGCCTTGCCGATGGGCGATTCCTTGCTGATCAGCCCTTTAAGCGCATTCTGGCGCAGAGTGGTGACGATTTGGAAAACCTGTGTTTCATTATCCTCTTCAAAGTATACCTCAACCTTGTCGAACAGGCCGACGGCGTCGGATTTTGATTCACCCGAGATGACCCTCGCCGTTTTTATCATTCGCTCAAGATAGCGCACTCGGCTGTCGTTGCGATTTTTCTCGCGCTTTGCCGCCTTGTATTCAAAATTCTCACTCAGGTCGCCGAACTCTCTGGCTGTTTTTACATCCTCGATGAGCTGAGGGCGCAGGATCTTCGTTCGGTATTCGATCTCCTCCTGCATTTTTTTTATATCGACCTGCGTCAGTTCGTCGTACATATATAAATCCCTTCTTTAGCTTCAAATACCATAAAATTTAAATAATTAAATAATCAAAAGGACTTAAACCGCAGGGGGCTCAAGTCCTTTTGATTATTTTTGTTTGGTGGACCCGAAGGGACTCGAACCCTCGGTCTCCGCGTTGCGAACGCGGCGCTTTACCAGCTAAGCTACGAGCCCGAATAAATTTGTGACCTAAGCAGTCACGCGCATATTATAGCACAGATTTTGTATTTGTCAAAATATAATTTTCTGCCGTCTTGATATTTTCATGTTTATGTAGTAGAATATCTAAACGTGGCCCGTGACAAGGCTGCACTAGTCGGGGAGCCAGCGGTGCCCTGTACCTGCAATCCGCTATAGCAGGGATGAATTCCCGCCCCAGGATATTTGATGTGTCGTCTGACCTCAGCAAGTGGTGTTGAAGATCTGGTCTTGCGCAACGGAAGCCTGTGAACCATGTCAGGCGGGGGACCGAGCAGCATTAAGCGGGTAGCTCCGTGTGCCGCGAGGAAGCCGGGTTCGAGCTAACTGCTCAGGTAACGGACATATCAATTTATTCAAAGGCGGGTGTGCAGTCTTGTCACGGGCCGCGATTTATGTTTTATATTATATAGTAGCTACATTGTTGTGTTAGGCGAATTTTTATTGCGCATTCACTGGAAAAAGGGGGATTATCTTATGTATCAGGCTTTATACAGAAAGTGGCGCCCCCGCACCTTTGACGATGTCGTAGGTCAGGAACATATTACTGATACCCTGAAAAACCAGATAATTTCCGGAAGGCTGAGCCATGCCTATCTATTTATAGGCACAAGGGGTACGGGCAAGACATCCTGCGCGAAGATACTCGCGAAGGCAGTCAACTGCGAACACTCCGAAAACGGCAATCCCTGCAATAAGTGCAGGAGCTGTCTGGGAATCGACGACGGATCAATAATGGACGTCGTCGAGCTTGATGCAGCCTCCAACAACGGCGTTGATAACGTGCGTGCCCTGCGCGACGAGGCGGTCTTTTCTCCGGCGATAGTCAAAAAGCGCGTTTACATCATCGACGAGGTGCATATGCTTTCGACCTCGGCGTTCAACGCTCTCCTCAAAATACTTGAGGAGCCGCCCGGGCATCTTATGTTTATCCTCGCTACGACGGAGCTCCACAAGGTTCCCGCGACCATCCTCTCGCGCTGTCAGCGCCACAGCTTCAAGCGTATCGAGCCGGCGGCGCTCGCAAAGAGGATAAGCTATGTGGCGGAACAGGAGAGCATGAAGCTTGAACCGAACGCCGCGGAGCTGCTGGCAAGGCTTGCGGACGGTTCACTGCGCGATGGGCTTTCTCTTCTTGACCAATGTTCGGGCTATGAAACAATATCAGCCGAAAACGTCCTCTCGGCGATGGGGCTTGCTGGAAACCTGCGAGTAGCGGAGCTTCTAGAAACAATATCCAAAGGAGATACAGGAAAGGCGCTCACTATCTTCGGAGGATTGTGGAGCGACGGCAAAGCCCCTGCCACCATGCTTTCAGAGCTGGGCAGCCTTATGCGGGATATACTGATGACGAAAGTTGCGCCTAAAGGCGGAAACGAGCTTTTGTCAGGAGGCTTTGACAGAGGAACGCTCGACCGTTTTGCAAAAAATATGACGGCGGAAGAACTTATTTACGGTCTTGATTCGGTTCAGGCTCACATCGGCTCTTTACGTGACGGGAGAGACCCAAAGACTACCGCAGAGCTCTGTATAATCGAACTCTGCGAGCCGCAGTTTGGCGACAGCATCGACGCTTTGAAAAAGCGTATTGCAAAGCTTGAAGAGCTTATCGGAAATCAGGCGTTATCCCATAAGGATACGGTTACAAAAGAAGCCGATAACGAAATGTCTAACCCGTGGAATGATTCTGTTATACAGGAACCACCAAAACAAGCCGCTGCTTTTGCGGAGACGGAAAAAGCGGAGACCGCAGAGGAGGTTTTCGAGGAAGAATTCGAAGCGGGAAATGAAAGAAATTCAGATGAAGTCCCCTCTGAAGAAGCTCTGACCGGCGGATTTTGGACCGATATCCTTGCCGACCTAAAGCATACGATGCAGCCCGGGCAATACATCATAATCAGCAACGACTCAATGGCAAAGGGCGAGCTTCAGGGAGATACGCTGACTGTGAACGTGACAAACTCTTTCGTAAAGGGTCAGCTTGAGCAAACTCAGTCAATGGAATGCATAAAAGCGGCCGCGCAGAAAGCACTGGGCAGGGCGGTTAGAATAAAGATTGCCGAAGTGAAACCGGCGCAGGCGGGAAGTACGAATAAGATCGATAGCCTTTCAAAATTCGGAAATGTCAAATTTGAATAAAAAACGTTAAACATTAAGAAAGCCAAACAACTAACATACGGGAGGACTGGATAATGGCAAAAGGCGGATTTCGCGGCGGACCCATGGGCGGTGGCGGCGGCTTTAACATGAACATGATCAAACAGGCTCAGAAGATGCAGGCTGATATGATGAAGATGCAGGAGGAGCTTGACAAGGCCGAATATACTGCGACGGCGGGCGGCGGAGTGGTAACCGCCGTGGTCAGCGGCAAAAGAGAGCTTATATCCCTTACTATCGAGCCTGACGCTGTAGATCCCGAAGACGTTGAAATGCTTCAGGATATGATTATCGCAGCGGTCAACGAGGCTCTGCGCAAAGCGGAAACAAGCGCAAGCGAAGGCATGGCAAAGCTCACGGGCGGGCTGAATCTCGGAAGCCTCGGGCTTTGAAAATAGCCAAAATATAATAATCAAGCCTCCGGACGAAGACACGTCCGGAGGCTTAATTATTTAATAATATGGATTACAAGATAATTCGATTACGTTAATATCCTGATCGGATATAATATTACTCGGCAACCTTGCCCAGAGTTACCATGGTTTCAGGTGTGGTTACGATGATATCGGGATATGTCGAGTCTATCGACTGCAGCCTCGTTCCGCCCACGCGGTCACGCAGACGTTTAAAATAAGTTGTCCCTTCATAGGTGAAAACGCCGACATCGCCGTGCTCAAGCTTAGGCTGCTGATGAATCCAGACGATTTGCCCGTCGTGATAATCGGGCTCCATGCTGTCACCATGGATAATAACGCCGAAGTTAGCGGAGAGAGGAACCTCGTTACCGACCCTTGTCGGGACATAATCCGTCAGATCGAGGAGGCGGCCCTTTTTAACGGCGGACTCAAGGTCATAAACCGGAAGTGTGCGGATTTTAGTACCGCGCGGAGCCTCTATTGTTGGATCGTCGTAAAGTCCGCTGTCCAGCAGCATTGCGGCGTATTCGGCAACCAGTCTCTTTCCGTCGTCGTTCAGCCCCCTGAGAAAATCAAAGCTCCTGTTGCTGAAAACGCCGCTGATATCGATAATATCAAGTATGTCGCAGATAATGAGGAACTGGATAGCGTTCGGAAGGGAAGCTCCGCTTTCCCATTTTGAAACCGCCTGATTTGTTACCTTCACCCCGCGCTTTGAAAGGAGCGCCGCAAAGTTACGCTGGGAAAGCCCTTTCTTCTTTCTGAAGGAGCAGATAATATCGCCTAAATTGCTTTGCACAACAAATCACCTCAAATTGAGTATAATATATTATTATCTGTATTTCAAGAGTATTTTGATGAAAATATCCTTATAAGAGAATTTGCGTGAATCTTAAGATATTTACGCATAATTTGGCGCAGGAGCGCGTAAATTTTGTTGCACAGCTTGCTTTTTCAGTTATAATGGTGTTGGATAGATTTCTGTAACGGCAACGGGAGGAAGGATATGAGGAAAAAGAGATTACTGTACATAGCGCTTATAATCGTTCTGCTTGTGAGCGTTTTCGCGGTTCCGGCGGCGGCGGATGCGGGCAATTTTTCCGGCGGCTCGAATTACGGCGGCAGCTGGGGCGGCAGCTCAGGAGGCAGCTGGGGCGGCAGCTCAGGAGGCAGCTGGGGCGGCTCAGGCGCTGGATGGGCGCTTTTCGCCTTGGGCAGCGGACACGGCAGCTCAGGCGGCATAATCGTTCTGATAATAATCGTGTTTATTGTTTTCAATATTATGAAAAATGCAAGACGCAGAGGCGGCACTGTATCCTTCGGCGACGAGCGTGTTGCGAACCATTCGGAGCTTATGCCGATCCAGAGCATAAGGGATACAGACCCCAACTTCTCCGAGGCGGCAATCAGGGAAAAGATATCGAACCTCTATGTTCGGATGCAGAATGCTTGGCAGGCGAAGGAATTTGATACCATGCGCCCATATATGGCGGATGCTCTGTACAACCAGTTTAAGCTCCAGCTTGATGAGCTCGTCCGTTCCGAATGCACGAACCATGTCGAGCGCATAGCAGTTCTGGAGGTCAACCTAATTGGCTGGAGAAGCGACGAAGCGAACGATGCCATAGTAGCCGAGCTTCAGACTCGCATCATCGACTATATTTCGAACGACAGAACTGGTAAGGTAATCAGCGGTTCGAAGACCACGGAA
>JAJUHD010000107.1 GCA_029268085.1 Bacillota bacterium
CATTGCCCCCATAGGGACTCCCGTAAAAGATGTCTTTGATTTCTGCGGCGGCTTCAAATCGGAGCCGAAAAAGGTGCTTTACGGCGGACCGATGATGGGCATTGCCGTTCCCGACCTGGACGCACCCATACTCAAAAATACGAACGCCATCCTCGCTTTTGATGAAAAGGACGCTGTTCTTCCGAAGGAGTCCGCGTGCATCAAGTGCGGACGCTGCGTTGCGCGCTGCCCGCTGAACCTTTCGCCGACCGATATCGAAACGGCGTTCCGTCTTAAAAAGCCCGAGGATCTGGAAGTGCTGAAGGTCAACCTCTGCATGGAATGCGGCTGCTGCGCCTATGTGTGCCCCGCAAACCGCCCGCTTGTTCAGGTCAACAAGCTTGCAAAAGTGATGCTTCGCGACTATCAGGCGGCGCAGAAGGCGGCTCAGGAAATGCTGAAAGCGAAGGAAGCAAAGAAGGAGGAGAAAAAATGAACAATATGAAGGTATCCGTTTCTCCTCATATCAAGGACAAAACGAGCACCGCGACCATAATGCGCGACGTGCTCATAGCGCTCGGGCCCGCGCTCATTGCATCGGTTATTATTTTCGGAGCGCGAGCTCTCCTCGTCACAGCGGTCTGCGTAGCTTTCGCAGTGGGCGGTGAGTGGGTCTTCGAAAAGATCGTCAAGAAACCTAGCACCATAGGCGACCTTTCGGCAGCCGTTACCGGTGTTTTGCTCGCTTTCAACCTGCCCGTCGGCATACCGCTCTGGCAGGCGGCGCTTGGAAGCCTTATAGCGATCATCATCGTAAAGCAGCTCTTCGGCGGCCTCGGGCAGAACTTCGCAAACCCCGCGATCACCGCGCGCATCATCATGCTGCTTGCGTTTTCAAGCACAATGACCACTTGGGTAATCCCCGATGCCGTATCGACTGCGACTCCGCTCGTAATCCTTAAGGGAGCGGAAGGCGGCGGCACGCTTCCCACAATTGCAAACATGTTCCTCGGAGTTCGCGGCGGCTGTCTCGGCGAAACCAGCGCGGTCGCTCTGCTGATCGGCGGAGCCTATCTCCTAATTCGCCGCGTCATATCATGGCATACCCCGGTCGCGTTCATAGGAACGGTCTTTTTGTTCACGCTCCTTGTCAAAGGGAATGTTGATTACTCCGTTTATCAGGTGCTCTCCGGCGGACTTCTGATCGGCGCGTTTTTCATGGCGACCGACTATTCCACGACACCCAATACGGATTGGGGGCGCATCGTTTTCGGCATCGGCTGCGGCCTTATCACAGTGCTCATCCGTGTCTGGGGCAATTACCCCGAGGGCGTATCGTTCTCGATACTGCTGATGAACATCCTTACGCCCTACATTTCCAAGGCTACGCGCAAAAAACCGCTGGGAGGTGTTAAAGCATGAATAGCGTCGGAAAGGATTTTGTAAAACCCATTTTGGTTCTGACCCTTATCTGCCTATTCATTTCTGCGGCGCTTGCTTTTACGAACCAGAAAACGGCTCCGATCATCGAACAGGCGGAACGGACAAAAGCGGAGGAAGCTCGAAAGGAAGTACTTCCCGATGCGGACTCATTTACGCTTATGGAGCTTTCGGATATTCCATCCGCTGTCACCGAAGCCTATAAAGCCGATAACGGAGCGGGCTATGTGTTTATGCTCACGGCAAAGGGCTACGGAGGTGACATGAAGCTCATCTGCGGCATTGACAAGGAAGGGAAGATTACGGCATGCAGAACCTTGTCTCAGTCGGAAACTCAGGGCCTCGGAACAAAAACGACCGAACCTGAGTTCAGAAATCAGTTTAACGGCAAGGATTCCGCACTTTCGGGCGTTGAAACGATTTCGGGCGCTACCATATCGTCAAAGGCGTATATTGGCGCAATAAAAGACGCTTTTACGGCTTATGAAGCGGCAAAGGGGGCGGAATAAATGAAAAAATTTAGTATTCTCTTAAAAGGACTTGTTAAGGAAAACCCCGTCCTTGTACTCGTTCTGGGTACCTGCCCGACACTTGCTATCTCAACACAAGCATCCAACGCTATTGGTATGGGCCTTGCGGCGACAGCGGTTCTGCTATGCTCCAATATCGCGATCTCCGCTCTGCGCAAGGTGATACCGGACAAAGTGCGCATTCCCTGCTATATAGTTCTGATTGCGGGCTTCGTCACGATTGTGCAGATGCTCGTCAAGGCCTTTGCGCCGGCGCTCAATGAGAGCCTCGGCATATACCTGCCGCTCATCGTCGTCAACTGCATTATTCTCGGCCGTGCGGAGATGTTCGCAAATAAAAACACCGTAATTGATTCCGCACTGGACGGAATCGGTATGGGTCTAGGCTTTACGCTTGCTCTGTTTGTGATGGCAACGATACGCGAAATACTTGGAAGCGGAACCTGGATGGGTATGGAAATCCCCTTCTTTATTGACCACAATATTTCAATCATGACCCTTGCTCCGGGCGGCTTCTTCGTTTTCGGCTGTCTGATAGCGCTTGTTAACAAGATCAGCAAGGGTAAAGCTATAAAAAAGGACGACTTCGGCTGTGCGGGCTGCCCCTCTGCGGCTGCCTGCGGAAAGCTGAAAAGCCCAGAGAGCGGAAAGGAGAGTGAAGCCTGATGGATGGACTGCTGCATTTTGATTTCAGGGGTCTTGTAATTATCCTGATGTCTGCGGTTTTCGTAAACAACTATGTTCTGCAGAAGTTCCTGGGTATTTGCCCGTTCCTCGGTGTTTCCAAAAAGCTCGACCAGGCGACCGGTATGAGCATCGCCGTAATCTTCGTCATGCTGCTTGCAACCGCCGTAACATGGCCTATACAGTATTATCTGCTGAATCCCAGAGGCTTGGGCTATATGCAGACAATAGTTTTTATTCTCGTCATTGCGGCGCTCGTTCAGCTTGTCGAGATCATCCTTAAAAAATATATTCCGTCGCTGCATGCGGCTCTGGGCGTTTATCTGCCGCTTATTACAACCAACTGCGCGGTACTGGGCGTTACGATCCTGAACATCGACTCAAACTATGATTTTCTCGCTTCGATGGTCAATTCCTTTGGCTCAGGCCTTGGCTTTTTCCTTGCAATGGTGCTGTTTTCGGGCGTCCGTTCCCGCATGGAGGGCGGAGATACACCCGAGGCGTTTAAGGGACTCCCAATTACACTTGTTGCGGCGTCTATCGTTTCGGTATCCTTCTTCGGCTTTGCCGGAGTTATCGAGCATCTGTTCTCGTAAGGAGGTATACGAATGGACGGAATATTAATTGCAATAGTTTCAGTTACCGTTATAGGCATAATCTGCGCGGTTATGCTTGCCATAGCCTCAAAGGTCATGGCGGTTAAGGAGGACGAGCGCTTTCCGGCGGTGCGCGAATGCCTGCCCGGCGCAAACTGCGGAGCCTGCGGCTATGCCGGCTGCGACGGCTACGCCCACGCTCTGATTGATGAGGAGGGCATTAAGACAAATCTCTGCGTCCCGGGCGGCGACTCGGTTGCAAAAAAGCTATCCGATGTGCTCGGCGTTGCTTTTGAGGACGTAGTGGAGCAGGTGGCCGTGATAAAGTGCAGAGGCGACTGCACCGTAACATCGGAAAAGATGGATTATCAGGGTATCGAGAGTTGCAAGGCCGCGAAGCTCCTATTTGGCGGAAGCGGAAAGTGTACCTTTGGCTGCATGGGCCTCGGCGACTGCGCTAAGGTCTGCCCGCAGAACGCAATCTGCATTGAAAACGGCATCGCGCATATCAACACCCGCCTCTGCGTCGGCTGCGGAATATGCGCCTCGGCCTGTCCGAATAAGCTCATCAGCATTATGCCCGATGTTGAAAAAATGCTTGTAACCTGCAGCAACACCGAGAAGGGCGCGGTCACGAGAAAAGAGTGCGGCCGCGGCTGCATTGCCTGCAAAAAGTGCGAAAAGGAATGTCCGGCGGGCGCTATAACAGTCATTGACAACCTCGCGCAAATCGATTACGATAAGTGCACGGACTGCGGCCACTGTGCGGAGGTTTGCCCTGTCGGCTGTATTGTTAAGAGCGATTTCGGCGGCAAACATCATGTGAATCAGGAATAAATAAACAATGAAGCTCCGTTAAAAGCGGAGCTTCATTTTCGGAGAGGAGGGCGGCAAAATGAAGAAGAGAAAAAACGATATTATACTTCTGGCTGCGATTCTTATCATTGCCGCCCTGATATGGTTTTTTGTCCGCACAACGCGGAGCGAGGGAGCCGTTGCCGTCGTCACTATAGACGGCGAAATCTTCGGTACCTATCCTCTGAACAAGAACGCGGAAATACGCATCGGTGATGACGGGCATTACAACATTCTCGTCATAAAGGACGGAGCGGCTGAAATTACGGAGGCTTCTTGTCCGGACAAGCTGTGCGTCCATCAGGGTAAGGTCAAATATGACGGGCAGAGCATAATTTGTCTGCCGAACAAGGTCGTCGTGGAGATTACGGGCGGCGAACAGTCGGAATACGATGCGGTGGCGAAATGAAGAAGAAACAAACGGGAAAGAGAATAGCGGAATATGGGCTGCTCATTGCGCTTGCAATGGTTCTGGGCTATGTGGAAATGCTGATACCGTTTTCCGTTGCTGTACCCGGTGTGAAGCTGGGTCTTGCAAACATGGTTGTTGTTTTCGCGCTCTACAGGCTCGGGAAAACCGAGGCCTTCGTCATCTCGATACTGCGCGTGCTGCTCCTGACCTTTATGTTTGGCAACGCCTTCGCGCTTTTTTACAGCCTTTCGGGCGCAATTCTGAGCTTCGTTGTTATGCTGCTTTTTGCTAAAACGGGACGCTTCAGCACCGTAGGCGTCGGAATCGGCGGCGGAGTTTCACACAATATCGGACAGATACTCTGCGCGATGGTACTCCTCGGGACGAAGCAGATCGCATATTATCTGCCGGTCCTGCTTGTTTCGGGAACAATAGCGGGAATCGCTATCGGCATCATAGCTGGCGTACTGATAAAACGTATTGATCCTGAAAGGAAGGCGAAAGGAGATAGAGGCTATGAGATATGAGGGCAGCGTTTATCGTCCTCCCAGCGAGGCCTATAGCCTTATAATACAGGCAACTATCGGATGCTCGCACAACGGCTGTACCTTCTGCCCGATGTACTGGGACAAGAAATTCAGAACGCGTTCCTTCGATGAGATCTATCGTGACCTTCGGGAGGCACGCAGAGAGCACCCGCATGTGCGGCGCATTTTCTTCGCGGACGGGGACGCTCTCTGCCTTGCGACAGATAAGCTCCTGCCTTTGCTCGAAGCGGTGAAGGCGCTTTTTCCCGAGTGCGAACGAGTCGGCATTTACGGCAGGGCAGACAATATCAAAAGAAAAACGGACGACGAGCTGCTTAAGCTCAAAGAGGCCGGTCTTGGCATAATATATCTAGGCGCGGAATCCGGTTCGGCGGAGGTGCTTCGTCGGGTCAACAAGGGCGAAACGCCCGAGGATATGGTGACTGCGGTGCACCGAGCGGAAAATGCGGGTATACAGGTCTCGGTGACCTTTATTTCGGGTCTGGGCGGACGTGAGCTCATGGAGCAGCACGCCATTGAGACCGGAAGGATGATAGGCCGGATGGGCGCTTCCTATGTCGGGCTCATGACGCTTATGATTGCGCCCGGATCATCTATCTCTGCGGATATCGCATCGGGAAAGTTCGAGCCGCTGAACTCGCGGGACATCATGAAGGAGCTGGAGCTTATCCTTATAAATGCCGATTGCAAAAAGGACTGTGTTATCCGCTCAAACCATGCCTCAAACAGGCTTGTTCTCAAAGGCGTGCTCCCGCAGGACAGGGACAGGCTTCTCGATCAGGTCCGCAGAGCGATGGAGGATGAAAAAATGCTGAGACCTGATAAGTTTCGAGGGTTCTGAGCAAAACTGAAAAGAGCAAAAGGGAACGGCTTCCGGCCGTTCCCTTTTGCATCGGAGAACACATGGTTAAGGAGTATAAGAAAAGTTTGATCCCATATTTAAAGTGTATCACTATCTGCGGAACGCCGCAAGCCACCACGGGGGTTAGTTTTTTATAAAATAAAGAAAAAAGCAATTCCTTTCCGCTCACTCAAGGGAACAGTTTTTACAAGTATTTTTAAATAATCTCTTTCTTATTGAAAATGAAAGTGTTATATGATGGATTAAAGGAAATACTATCACAGCAATATAGGGGAAAATCCATTTTGTTCTGGAAAGGAATATGACCGATGGATAAAGAGACTAAACCGAATGAAACAACCGTTTCTACAGAGATCCTTACAAAGATGGACGCATGGTGGCGCGCCTCGAACTATCTTTCAGCCTGCCAGCTTTATCTTCTGGACAATCCGCTCCTCAAGGATGAACTAAAGCCCGAACATGTCAAAAAGAAAATCGTCGGCCACTGGGGCACCGTACCCGGTCAGAACTTTATTTATACGCATTTGAACCGTGTGATAAATAAATATGATTTGGACATGATTTATATCTCAGGACCCGGGCACGGCGGCAACGCCATGATCGCGCAGGACTGGATGGACGGAAGCTACAGCGAGATTTATCCGAATGTCAGCCAGGATCTTGAGGGAATGAAAAAGCTCTTCAAGCAGTTTTCTTTCCCCGGCGGGACTTCATCCCATGTCGCGCCTGAAGTGCCCGGCTCCATCAATGAGGGCGGAGAGCTCGGCTACAGCCTTGCGCACGCTTTCGGAGCGGTTATGGACAACCCCGATCTTATTGCCGCTACCGTCGTGGGCGACGGGGAAGCCGAAACGGGTCCGCTCGCAACGGCATGGCATTCGAACAAATTTATCAACCCCGTCACGGACGGAACAGTTTTGCCGATACTGCATCTTAACGGCTATAAAATCAGCAACCCGACAGTATTTGCGCGCATTACACACGAGGAAAGACAAAAGTTCTTCGAGGGCTGCGGCTGGAAGCCCTATTTCGTCGAGGGCGACGACCCGATGACCATGCACGCGCTCATGGCGGAAACTCTGGATAAGGTAATTTCCGAAATACTTGATATACGTAAAAACGCGAGAGAAAAGGGCGATAAAGCGAGAGCAATATGGCCAATGATTGTCCTGCGCACTCCGAAGGGCTGGACAGGCCCGAAGGAGGTCGTCGGCAACAAGGTGGAGGGCTCGTTCCGTTCCCATCAGGTACCCGTAATGATGGACGACCCCTCGCATCTCGAGATACTCGCAAGCTGGCTGAGAAGCTACAAACCGGAAGAGCTTTTTGACGATAACGGCAAGCTCTGGCCCGGCATCAAGGAACTTGCGCCGAAGGGAAACCGCCGTATGGGCGCGAACCCCCACGCAAACGGAGGCCTTCTGCTGCGTGACCTGCGCATGCCAGATTTTCGGAGATATGCAGTCGAGGTTCCGGCGCCGGGAGCGGTGAAAGCTTCGGACATGACCGAGTTGGGCGGCTTCGTGCGCGACATTTTCAAGCTCAATGAGGAAAGCCGCAACTTCCGCGTTTTTGGGCCCGACGAGACGATGTCGAACAGGCTCTCTAAGGTTTTCGAGGAGACGGACAGAAGCTGGAATGCGGAGAAAACCGAAGATGATGAGTTCCTCGCTCCCGACGGCAGGGTCATGGACTCCATGCTTTCCGAGCATATGTGCGAGGGCTGGCTTGAGGGTTATCTGCTCACGGGGCGCCACGGCTTTTTCAACAGCTATGAGGCTTTCATCAGGATCGTCGATTCCATGTTTGCGCAGCACGCAAAATGGCTTAAGGTCTGCAATCAGCTTCCGTGGCGGCAGAGCATTTCCTCTCTTAATTATATCCTGTCCTCCAACGTCTGGCAGCAGGACCACAACGGTTTTACGCATCAGGACCCAGGCTTCCTAGACCACGTTGCCAATAAAAAGGCTGATGTCGTCCGGCTCTACCTGCCGCCCGATGCTAACTGCCTGCTCTCAACCGTAGACCACTGTCTCAGGAGCAGGAACTATGTGAATGTCATTGTATCCTCGAAGCATCCGCGCCCGCAGTGGCTCACGATGGAGCAGGCTGTTAAGCACTGTACGCAGGGTATCGGCATATGGGACTGGGCTTCAAACGATCAGAATTCCGAGCCTGACATCGTCATGGCCTGCTGTGGGGATACGCCGACGCTCGAAACGCTTGCTGCGGTTATGATACTGCGCGAGGCTCTGCCTGATGTGAAGATCAGGGTCATAAACGTTGTTGACCTAATGCGCCTGCAGCCTCGCAAGGAACATCCCCACGGGATGACCGACGATGACTATGACATGCTGTTTACAAAGGACAAGCCCATTGTTTTTGCCTTCCACGGATATGCGACGCTTGTCCATGAGCTGACCTACCGCAGGCACAACAAGAACCTCCATGTGCGCGGCTACAAGGAAGAGGGTACGATTACGACTCCTTTCGACATGCGCGTTCAGAACGATGTCGACAGGTTTCATCTCGTAATGGACGTAGTCTACCGCCTGCCGCAGCTGGGGAACCGAGGAGCTTCTCTCGTTCAAAGGATGAAGGACAAGCTCGTCGAGCACCGGCAGTATATCACCGAAAACGGCATGGACCTGCCCGAAGTCCTCAACTGGCAGTGGAAAGCTTAAACTCGATGGAAATAATAAAGAGCGGCGCCCATTTTCGTTTCGGGCACCGCTCTTCCGGTGAACGCGGCAGTGATTCTTCTTACCGCTCGGATAAGGCAGCGGAAAAGAGCGCTTAAGCTGCCTCGCCGAGGAATGCCGAGTCCGCATTTTTTGTGGCGGCAAGGC
>JAJUHD010000108.1 GCA_029268085.1 Bacillota bacterium
AAAGGAAGCGTTTCGGCAAGCTCAGAAATCAAGGAAGGCAGGATCTTAAACGGCAGGGTGTCCAAGGCGGAAATATCTGAATGGCTAAAAAGCGTCGGTTTGCAATAAAATAGCAATCAGACCGCATGGCGGCCTTCAAAAAGCAGAGTCAGATGGTTCAATACCATTTCCCATTCCCGGTATCGCTGGGTCCACTTTTTGACAATATTATTCGACGCCAAATACAGCATTTTACGCAGGCTGTCGTCATTCGGGAACACCGCCTTTGTCTTCGTGACTTTGCGGAATTGCCTGTACAGCCCCTCAATAATGTTCGTCGTGTATATGATTTTCCGAACCTAAGTTGACCTTATTTTTCAGACAATTATTGCTGGAGATGCCGATAAGATCAACTTCGAGCAGTTTTCCGCTCTCGTCAGAAAATATGTCGGCATCACGGAACTGACCCCGACCATTGTAAACAATTTTATCAAGAAGATCATCGTTCACGCCCCAATAAAGTCAACGGTCAGCGTACTCAGCGGGTGCAGATATTTTTTTATTGCGATTACGGTTTTTTCGTTTTCTCTATCATTTTCAAGGGTTTGCTGGTCTTTATGCTCTACGGAAAAACAGATAATTATGTGCATTAAACACTTAAGGGCTTGCCGTCCGCTATTTACAGACTGCAAGCCCTTTCGGCTGCTTAATTTTTTTATCTAATTATGGGGAGCCACTTCAGTATGAACCTGCCGGTATTGCTTTTTTTATTTTACAAGTTCCTGAGTGTCTCTTGCTATAACGAGTTCCTCGTTTGTGGGGATGACAAGAAGCTTGATCCGGCTGTCGCTTGTTGAAATTTCAATTTCCTCGCCGCGCTTGGAGTTCGCTTCGGGATTGATCTTGCAGCCAAAGAAGGTGAAATATTCGCAGATAGCAGCTCTGGTCTCCTTGCTGTTTTCGCCGATACCGGCTGTAAATATGATAGCATCGACTCCGTTCATGGCGACGGCATAGGAGCCGATGACCTTGGCTACGTCATAATGGAATAGATCAAGCGCGAGCTGCGCGTCCTTATTGCCCTGCGCGGCTGCGTTGTCGAGGTCGCGAAAGTCGCTGGAAATACCGGAAACACCAAGAACACCGGACTTCTTGTTGAGTATGTTCATCATCTCGTCGATAGTGTAGCCGTATTTGTTCATAAGATACTGGATTATACCGCTGTCCAGATCGCCGCAGCGTGTTCCCATCGGAAGGCCGACCAGAGGGGTAAAGCCCATGGAGGTATCAACGCTCTTGCCGCCATCAATTGCGCAGATGGAGCTTCCGTTGCCCATGTGGCAGGAGATAAGTTTGAGCTCTTCAATAGGCCTGCCGAGCATTGCTGCGGCGCGTGTTGCTACATAGCGGTGGCTTGTGCCGTGGAAGCCATAACGGCGGATCTTATCCTTTTCGTAGAATTCCTTGGGGATAGCATACGTAAAGGCTTTTCCGGGCATAGTTTGATGGAAAGCCGTATCAAATACAGCAACCTGCGGAATTTTATCGCCCATAACCTTCTTGCACGCATTGATGCCGGTAATGTTAGCCGGATTGTGAAGAGGAGCGAGCGGATTACAGGCCTCAATTGCCTTCATAACTTCATCAGTAATGATAACGGACGCAGAGAAGAATTCTCCGCCATGTACAACACGATGGCCGACGGCATGGATTTCGGACATAGAGGAAACGACTCCATATTCTGGAGAAGTTAGCTTATCTATAACGGCTGCGATAGCTTCCGCGTGTGTGGGAAGACTAATATCCTCATTAAAGACATTTTTGCCTTCGACAAGAGGGGTATGCTTCAGATGCCCATCTATACCGATGCGTTCGCAGAGACCCTTTGCAAGCACTTTCTCGCCTTCCATATCAAAAAGCTGATACTTAAGGGAAGAACTCCCCGCATTTATGACCAAAATCTTCATTTCATTGACCCTTTCGTTATTGTAATCTTTTTAATATAGTTGTAATATGTGCATATGTCCATGCTTCTTTACGCACCTAGTTATTGTAATCCCATTGATTGCGAAAAATCAAGCCTTTTTGACATTGTTTCAATATTTTGCCGCATTTTATGCCTATAAAGGAGTAAGTATGAAAATTTTGGGTATAGTCGCCGAGTATAACCCCTTTCATAACGGACACATGCTCCATATCGAGGAAAGCAGGAGAGCCATTTCTCGCGATGCTGCTGTCGTCTGCGTAATGTCCGGAGATTTTGTACAGAGAGGGGAAGCGGCCATATTTTCAAAGTATGCCCGCGCGGAAGCGGCAGTGAAGTGCGGCGCCGACCTTATAATCGAGCTGCCGTTGCCGTGGTCTCTCTCGTCAGCCGAGGGCTTCGCAAGAGGGGCCGTAGGACTTTTTGGAGCCTTGAACTGCGTTGATTACCTCAGCTTCGGCAGCGAGTGCGGAGATATGGGAATACTGAATTCTCTGGCTACCGCACTTCAGGACCCAGCATTGAACGGCGAGATACGCGAGGAGCTTAAAACGGGAGTTTCCTATGCGGCGGCAAGACAGGCGGCGCTTTCTAAGAGCATCGGAAGCCTGGCAGACTATCTTGAAACCCCGAACAATATCCTTGCCGTGGAATATTTGAAGGCAATTTACGATCAGAGGCTGAGAATCGAACCGATCACGGTAAAAAGGGTCGGCGCGGGACATGACGAGGAGGGCGGCTCCGCATCCGATATTCGAAGAATGCTGTCTCAGGGAAAAGCAATTAAAAAGTACGTTCCAAAAGCAGCGGCCGATGTTTTCAAACGTGAAAATGAACAGGGCAGGGGGCCCGTGTTTATGGAGGACCTTGAAGCCGCGATACTTTCGCGCTTCCGCATGATGGACGAATATGCTTTTTCCGAGATACCCGACGATTCCGAAGGTCTCGGCAACAGGCTTTTTGCCTCAGCGCGTGAGGAAACGACGCTGGACGGCGTTCTGTCTGCCGCAAAATCAAAACGTTACGCTCTTTCGCGTCTGCGGAGAATGTGCATGTGCGCCGCTCTGGGCGTTAAAAGAGGACAGGCAGACGGAATACCGCCCTACGCAAGAGTTCTGGCGGCAAACGAAAGGGGACGCACCGCGCTGAAGATTATCGGCGAAAAGTCGCTTATACCGGTGATCACAAAACCGGCGTCTGTTAAAGAGCTATCTCATGAATGTTCTAGCCTCTTTGAGCTTGAAAGCTCGGCACATGATCTTTTTGTCCTCGGGTATAAAGCAATCGAGGAGCGGCGCGGCAATGCCGACTGGCGTACAAGTCCGAGAATGTTGTGAGCAGCCGAAGCAGAAAATCGATTTCATATGGCGCTCCTTTGTCCAAAACGCCCAATTTTACCGATTATTCTTGATTTCGTAACATTTTTAAGATAACATAGCTCAAAGCGGTGACGGTATTGTACCGATATAATTCGAAATTTCCGAATATCGAATGATGAATTGGAGTCCGGATGAAAAAAGTCATTTTGCCTGTAATTGCTTTCTGTATTGTAGCGGCCATGCTTGTATTATTCGGCGGCATGGGCGGCAGAGACAAAATCAGCGCTTTCGGCAGCACTGTAAAAAACCCTAATACAATCTATATCGGCGTCTACGAACCACTTACCGGTGATTACAAACAAGGCGGCCTGAACGAAACTCTCGCGATACGCTACGCGAACACCGTATGCCCTACGGTGGATATCAGCGGAGCTACATATGAGATTAAGCTTATTGAGGCAGACAGCGCGTCCGACGATATAGGCTCCGCAGATGCGGCGAGAAGCCTGATTGACTCGAATGTCTCCGCAGTGCTCGGTTCATACGGCGCGAAAATAACGGCGGCCGGTTTGCCAGAGTTCGGAGCGAACGGCATACCTGTCGTCGGCATTTCCTGCGGAAGCCAGCCGGCAACGGAAGGAGCTGCTTCGTATTTTCGCCTTTGCAGCACCGACGAGTTCCAGAGCGGTGTCATGGCAAACCTTGCCTACGGCATGGATCTTAGGAAGGCGGCTGTTCTTACACAGACCGGAGACGAATATTCGAAGAAGGCGGGAAAGACCTTTGCCGAAGCCTTTAAAAAGCTCGGGGGCGAAGTAAAGGAATACAGCTTCCAGCTAGGTCAGCAGAATTTTCGTTCCCTCGCCGCAGACATTGCCGCGGATGATGTTGACTTTGTCTATATGCTCTCCGGAGCTTCCGAAGCAAAATATTTTCTTAAGCAATCGAGAGGCGAAGGGCTGACCTGCCCGATACTCGGACCTGAAAGCTGGGATTCGCCCCTTCTCCTGAACGATGTGACGGTTGATTTTAGAGAAGTATATATCGCTTCCGAATTTGATTCCGGCTCAGATACCGATCCCGAATCTGTCGAGTTCTCCGGAAGGTATTCCTCGTGGATTGGGAGAGATTCCGAGAGAATTGCACAAAATGGCGGAAATAATTATACTTCAACAGCCGCCGCAATGGCCTATGACGGCTATATGCTGATAGTCGAAGCGATAAAGGCTGCGGATTCTAAGGATCCGCAGGCAATAGCCGCCGCGCTCCGGTCGCTTAAATACAAAGGCGTCACAGGTACGATCTCATTTGATGAGAAGGGTGAAGCAGTAAAGAAACAGGTGTTTATCAAGACAATCGACACAAGTTCCGAGAAGTTCGAAGTCCTTCAGATAAGTACTGTAGGTAAATAATAAAAGACCTTTCCAAAATGGAAGGGTCCTTTTTTCTATCAAAGATCGGCGTACTGAAGAACATCTCTGCAAATCCAGATTACAAGAGAAGCGGTAAGGATGTTCAATGCTATGGTGCAAATTAAAAATGTAATATCTGAGCTAAAAACCGTTATGCCGTTACTGTTGAGTATTATGGCCAAAACAATACCCGGCGCGGCAAGGAGAAGATCTGCGAAGAGATAGATAAACATGCCCGCAACCTTGGAAAGCGAGCCGCCCCACAAACGCTCTATCGCCAGACTTGAGGATATGAACAGGAACGAAAAGGCCAACCTTGCGATAACGACAAGAACGAAGACTGATGCAGGTGCGCCTATTATGATCGAGACTGGTATAAAAATCAGAACGCTTTCAATAAATTCGGTAGGCAGCGTTTCCGCAAGAGCCCATACCATTTTCTGGAAGGGAGGTTCAGGCACGAGATAGATATAAGGCTTCGTAAGCTCTCGGTTGAATCTTCCCATTGCGACGGAAAATATTTGCATATAAGCCGAAAATGCAAAAATGGGCAATATGCCTGAGCCTTTCATAAAAAAATAAAATCCGATGGTCAAGCATAAAAATACAAACGACATAGGACTTATCAGTATTCTGCTCACGCGCCTGTTTTCAAGCAAATGCTTATAGAAGAACACGGACGCGCCTTCGCCTTTTCCAAGGCCTTCTTTGCCGACCTTGATGACGCTGGGAGTGGCTTCAGGGGCTATACCATCCTTTGCGGAGTTCAGGGCGTTCTGCATCGTTTCGGCAGAAGCGATAACGTCCTCATAGTATTCTCGTTTCGATTGTGACATTGAAACAAGCATCGCAATAAAAGCTCCGGCTGAAAGAGCCAGCCAGAAAACAGCCTGCATATATCTGCCGGTAAGGATGCCGCCCGCAAAGCCTCCGAGCCAGCCCGCGAACGGGAAGAGGAGAACCGGAAGCCCGTTTCCGGCCTCGGCAAGCCCTTTAACTATCTCATTCCTGTTTTGCAGAACGTGCAGCCCGATATAAGCTAGAAGAGCAACGATAATGACATAGAGCACCGCTTTTGCAATAGTTTTCTTTTTTTCGCTGTCGCTTACGAATGTATAGATATACATTCCAAGGGTCTGGCTGAGGAAAACGTTCAGCGAATAGACAAGGAAAATAAGCAGTAGTCCGAAGAAACTTAAATTATAATTAATATGGAGAGTCGTGTACTGGAAAAGAATAAATATCCCGATAAGCATTGACGCCCAGATCTGCTGAATGAGCGCATAGAAAAGAATGCTTCTTTTGTTAAGCGGGGAGGGGAAGAGAAAATTTACGTCCGCCATTTTGAAAAACGTACCGCCGTTCTTGAGTCCCGAATAAAACGTGGTCGCAAAGATCAGTATCAGCAGGGCATTGAGTCCGGCGGTCAGTTCCGAGAAGCTTCGAATAACCCTGTCGGATTCCTCTGCTCCTTCCTTGCCGCCGATCATAGAAATTACCAGAAACGCGATAAAAAGTACAACATATATCAGGCGCACCGGCTTTTTGAAGAAGCTTGTAAGCTGGTTGCGCATCTTGGTACGGAAAAGATACGAAAGAGCGTTGCTATTCATCCCTGTACCTCCGCGGGTTTCCCTTCGGTAATTTCAAAGAACAGCTCTTCAAGGCTTTTTTCTCCGCTTTCGCCGGGAGTGTTGTATTTCGTTGCGGCAAAGCAGCCGTTCATCATGATATGCGCAACATCCCAGTAATTCTCGACGCTGTCAAGCATATGCGTGCTTATGAGTATAGCGCAGCCCTGATCCTTAAGTTCCGAAAACATATTCTTAAGTTCCTTGATAGCGTGCGGATCAAGCCCGATAAGAGGCTCATCGAAGATTATGACGCGCGGCCTGTGCATAAGAGTGCAGCAAATCGAAAGCTTCTGCTGCATGCCCTTTGAAAGCTCCTTGCCGACCTTATCCTTTTTGTCGAGCAGCTCGAAGCGTTCCAGAAGGTATTTATCATAGCCGTCGTCCGGCAGACGGTATGCTCTGCGGATAAATTCCATATGCTCTGAAATTGTCAGAAGGTCATAAACGGCCGGAAGTTCCGGAATATAGCCGATAAGCCTTTTCGCATCCACCGATTTGTTGTCGAACCCTCCGATTTCGATTTTGCCTTCGAATCGCAGGAGTCCGGCTATTGACTTGATTATCGTCGATTTTCCGGCGCCGTTAGGGCCAACGAGAACTGCTATCTGCCCTTCATCGACGGAAAAAGAAATGTCGTTGTTTGCGATGAGTTTGCCATATTTCTTTGTGACGTGCTCAACCTTAAGCATCTTGTTTCTCCTTAATTTAAGATGTAATAATATTATAAACGTTTGTAGTATATAGTAAATTAGGCGAGATGACAAGAGCGAGAACCAATTTCTTGCCTAAAAATACAAAAAAAGTTATTGAATTAAAGCGTAAAACAACGTAAATTACAAATATTCCTCAGACGGACGATTTAGCCTTGAAATATGTCGCGGGAATGATAAAATCTTTAGTTAAATACCGAACTATATAAATGAAAGAGAGCGTGATCAAAGTGGAAAAAATAAAAATCGAAAAGGCCGCCGTTTTGAAGGAGAAGCCTTCGCTTGACGGGATACCTTTCGGCAAGTATTTTTCCGACCATATGTTTCTTATGGACTATGATGAAGGCAGGGGCTGGCACGATCCGCGTGTCGTACCCTTTGCAAACTTTTCGCTCTCTCCCGCGGCTGTCGTTTTTCATTACGCCCAGGAGATATTTGAAGGCATGAAGGCTTACCGCAGTCCCAAAGGTGAGATTCTTCTTTTCCGTCCTCTGGAAAACGCCAGAAGACTTAACAGCTCCGCCGCACGCATGTGCATTCCCGAGGTTCCGGAGGATATCTTTATCGACGGGCTTAAAGCACTCGTTGAGCTTGACAGCGGCTGGGTCCCCAGTCTGCCTGACACCTCCCTGTATATCCGCCCCTTTATAATTGCCACATCCGCGCAGCTCGGCGTCCACGCATCCGCAAGCTATATTTTCGCTATCATAACCGGCCCGGTCGGGAGCTATTACCCGGAAGGCCTGAATCCCGTCCGTATCATGATCGAGGAAAGCGATGTCCGCGCTGTGCGCGGCGGTACCGGCTATGCGAAATGCGGCGGCAACTACGCTGCTTCCATGCGCGCCGGAATTCGTGCTGAAAAGCAGGGCTACAGTCAGGTGCTCTGGCTTGACGGCGTTACGCGCCGCAATATCGAGGAAGTCGGAAGCATGAATGTTATGTTCAAAATAAACGGCAAGATTGTCACTCCTGCGCTCACCGGCAGCGTTCTTCCGGGCATTACCCGCAAATCCTGCATCGATCTTCTCAAAGAATGGGGATATGAGGTCGAGGAACGCGAATTCAGCGTTGATGAGCTTACTAAGGCTGCGGAAGACGGAACGCTTGAGGAAGCATGGGGAACCGGTACGGCCGCAGTCGTTTCTCCGATCGGCGAAGTCGCCTTCAAGGATGTAAAGCATGTGATCGGCGGCGGTAAGATCGGCGGACTTACACAAAGACTTTATGACACACTAACCGGCATACAGTGGGGAAAAATAGAGGATAAATTCGGGTGGACGGTAAAAGTCTGCTAAAAACACAGCATAGAAAGAATTCCCGCAAACCGAAGGTTTGCGGGAATTCTTTCTATTTCGCCGTGCCTGTCTGAAGAGACACAATATCCGCGCTGCCGTATTTTTTCCTCAAAACGGGCTTTTCGATTTTGCCCGTCGGGTTTCGCGGAACACTGTCGAATATTATTTCGCGCGGGCGCTTATAACGCGGAAGAGAAAGGCAGAATTCATTTATTTCGTCTTCTGTGGCGAACGTTCCGGGCTTTAGCTCGATTATCGCGCAGGCAATCTCACCGAGACGCGGATGCGGTCTTCCGATGACCGCGGCATCCTTGATCTTTTCGTTTTTACGGAG
>JAJUHD010000109.1 GCA_029268085.1 Bacillota bacterium
ACCTCCGCCGATACCTGCACCGAGGCCTGTGTAGTAATTAGCATCCGCAATTATAGTTCCTCCGTCTATCAAAATGTTTTCCCCGGCGGCTCCATTCCCGCCGCCGATACACGCTCCAAAATAGGCATATTTAATTTCTATTTGTCCGCTGTGTATTGTAATATTGCTTCCTGTGCAATAATTATCGCCGCCGATGCCTGCGCCCGAGGAATTACATCTGATTGTAAGCGTATCAGTAAACCCGTTCGTCGTATCTTCCTGGATTACAAGCGGATTTCCATGGTTGCTTATTCCGGCAAATGCGCAGCCACTTTTAAGTTTATTATACCCCCAGAGAGTCAGATTCACTGCTCCTGCCTCAATGTTAAAGGCGCATTTTTGATAATAATCAAGGGAAATATCTACATTTTCAAGAACAATATTTACTGTCTGTCCGGGCGCATTGACAGTTATACTGTTTATTGCAGAACTGCCAGTAATTACATGCTTTCTATCTCCTCCGCTTGTTATAGTCACATCTCCGTTGGCTATATTATAGCCCATATCCGCCGACGCCGTAACTGGCAACGATACAAGCAAAATCCCCGCTGTCAGCAGAATTGAGAGCGCTTTTCTCATGTGTCTGAATTTGCGCTGATTCATAAAATCTCTCCTTTTCTTCATAAGGATTTTCAGGCGAAATACTTTAGCAGCGCATCAAGCTGGATTTCCATGCCGATGCCCTGATTTTCCCATACCAGGGAATGCTCCTTAAACCGCAGGGATTTCCATAACGCTTTTTGCTCAAGGGGAGCAAAGAGCGGGTATTCAAGAAGCTCCCGCATATTGATTTCAATAAGGCTGCCGTTTGCAAGCAATATCCGCAGCAACCAGCCGCTCTCCGCCGACGCCTCCTTTATGGCGGAGGAGGCCAGGCCGAATCGCCGGCCTTCCTTAAGCATTCCCAGCAGGTCGTCGATGGAGAGTTCAAGCTTCCCCCGCCAGCACAGGCGCGTATCGAAGGCTTCGACTCTGCTCCATACGCTTTTATCCTTCAGGGGAAGAAACTGAACGCTGTCAAGATAGGGCGACATATCAAGCTCCAGCCTGCTGCCGTTGGTCATGGCGACCGCGAGGCGATAATCGCCCCCCGCTTTTACACTTTGAATTGTTGCGATAGTTCACACCCCCAAGAAGTCCGAATCGTTTTGCCGGAAAATCAATAAAAAAATCCCCTACCATTTAATGATAGGGGAAATAATCGAAAAATGGTATTAGCCAAACGGCTAATTTTTTCTCAGCAGGCCCTCTTTTTGCGCCTTTTGTACGGCGCCGACCTTGTTATGTCTTGCTCGGAATCGACTCCGCCGGGGTTTTCTCTGCCTATATTGGACACCAAACGCCAAAATGAACACCCTTGCTTCAAAAAATGCACACCCCCCTTGCTCGTTGGCGTTTTCCCCTGACTTTGGCTACTCGCTGGCGTTTCCTCAGAGCATGGGCGGCGTTTGAGCGTAGGTTTGAGCTTTTAGGGCTGTTTTGAGAAAGAGTGCAATAAAAGCAAGCGGAAGAAAAAGTTGCGAAAAGACCCCCAAAAGGCTATTTCGTGGCATTTTTGCATGTAAAAAACCACTCTGTTTCCGATACGGTCATTGTATCAAAAACAGAGTGGCAATGTGGTGCCGGTGACCGGGATCGAACCGGTACGAGGTTTTATCCTCACGGGATTTTAAGTCCCGGGCGTCTGCCAGTTCCGCCACACCGGCAAATGTGTGAACACTCAGTATGTTAGCACGCCGGACGGATCATGTCAAGAGATGCGCGCCGAACTGCGTCAGGGATTCGGCTTCAGGCGGTTTTCCCTGTCAAAACCGTGCACCCAGTCGGACCTGAGCAGATAAACAACGAATATTACGCTGCTCAGGAACCACGTCAGAGGATATGCCCAGAAAACCATGACGATTTTCGGAATGAAATGCGTGACGATTGAAATATAAGCAACTCGAATAACGCACCAGATGCTGAACATAGTGAACATGGGAACGGCAGCTTTGCCAGCGCCGCGCATTATGCCTGCGACACAGTGGGAAAGCGCAAGCAGAAAATAGAACAGACAGATGGTATGCGCTTCGAGAGTTCCGACCGCGACGACTTCCGCCTCCCTGTTAAAAAGCGAGATAAGCCACGGAGCGGCCAGATAGTAGATGCCGCCGAAAATCTCCGCAAGCACGCAGCAAGCGAATATTGAAAACCACGCGCCCTGTTTTGCCCTCTTATGCCTGCCTGCACCGAGATTTTGACCGATGAAAGTTGTTATCGCCATGGAAAAGCTCGTGATCGGGATGAACGCAAAGCCCTCTATCTTTGAATGTACCCCGCAACCGGCGACTGCAGCCGAGCCGAAGGCGTTAATCTTGGATTGGACGACAATGTTGGCGATTGAGATCACCGAGTTCTGGATACCGCTGGGCAGCCCAGTGAGCAGCTCCTCCTTCAGCATTTCCCGGTCAAAACGGATTTCGCGGAACCTTACCTTGTATACGCCGTCCGAGGCAAACAGGCGGCGAAAGGCGAGAACCGCGCCAAGAATCTGTGAGATTACAGTAGCGATCGCCGCGCCTGCAACGCCCATATCGAAAACGGCAACGAAAACAAGGTCCAGCACGACGTTAGTGAACGACGAAATTATCAGATAATATAGCGGATGCCTGCTGTCACCCACAGCCTGGAATATACCGCTGGCAGCGTTGAAGAGCGTGACCGCGACCGAGCCGGCAAAATAGATGCGCAGATATATGACGGCTTCGGGCAGGACATCCGAGGGAGTGTCCATCCACCGCAGGAAGAAAGGCGAAAAAGCCACGCCGATGAGGGACAGCCCCAGACCCGCGACAAGAGCGAAGGCAACGGACGTGTGGACGGAAGCGCTGACAAGCTCATACCTCTCCGCCCCGTAATATTTCGAAATAACGACACCGCAGCCCGTGAATGTTCCGATGAAAAAGCCGACAAGCAGGAAGATGAGCGCGCCGGTCGAGCTGACCGCGCCGAGGGAACTTCTGCCGCAGAAGTTGCCGACCACAACGGAATCGACCGCATTGTAGAGCTGCTGGAAAAGCTGCCCCCAGAACAGCGGTACGGCAAAACGTATTATCTGCGGATATATTGGTCCCTTCGTCATCAGCGAAGCGTCGGTCTTCATATTCAATCCCCCGAACGGGCAAATAACGGAGTGCCCGTAAAAACGCCTTGAACAGAGCGTTCAAGGCGAAACATATTTTTCTGTATATTATAAATATATCACCAAACGCGTATCTTGTCAAACAAGTGGTTTTTTCTCTTGCGTATTGCCCAAGCCGCTTTAATCTGTTATAATAAAATTCTGATTAAAACAGAAATCCGTATCACGGAACCAATAAAAGGAATGAAATGGGACAAAACAAGTGGAAAATGCCGCGAATTGCGGACGATATAAATAATGATTTTCAAGCGGCAGGCTTTACACCGCTTTTGGCTGCCATACTGCGCTCAAGAGGGGCCGATACGCCGGAAAAGGCAAGGCGGTTTCTGAAGAGGGATCAATCCCTTCTCTTCGACCCAATGCTGCTTTCGGATATGGACAGGGCGGTTTCGCGCATCGAGCTCGCCATCAGGCAGCATCAGAAGATTGCGGTATACGGAGATTACGACGTCGACGGGATAACGTCTGCCTGCCTTGTTTATGACTATTTTCAAAGCCGAGGTCTCGACTGCGAGGTATACATACCCGACCGGCTGGACGAGGGATACGGCATTAATAAAAAGGCGATCGAGATCCTGCACGAAAAAAACATCGAACTTATCATTACAGTTGACTGCGGAATAACCGCGATTTCCGAGGTCGAGTATGCAAAGAGTCTCGGAATGGACATGATAATAACCGACCATCACGAGTGTCCGCAGACGCTTCCGAACGCTTCTGCGGTCATTGACCCGAAGCGTCCCGATTCGAAGTATCCGTTTGAGGAGCTTGCCGGCGTCGGCGTTGCGTTCAAGCTCGTCTGTGCTCTGGAAAACGCTTCTGAGACTCCTCTTGCGCGCTATGCCGATCTTGTAGCGGTGGGTACGATTGCGGACGTTATGCCGCTTATCGGCGAGAATCGATATCTCGTCTTTATGGGACTGGAAAAACTCAGGGGCAATCCGCTGCCCGGCTTTGCCGCGCTTTTGGACGAAGCCGGAGCTTTAAAAAAACCGATTTCAGCTGCGACAGTCGGCTTCACGCTCGCGCCGAGGATCAACGCAGCCGGGCGTCTGTGCCGGACAGAGACGGCGGTCAGGCTGCTTATGTCGAAAAACTACGACGAGGCGCTGGTATGGGCAAAGGAGCTCTGCGGGCTGAACCGGCGGCGTCAGGAACTTGAGACGGAGGTTTGGGAGGATGCCGTTAGGGCACTTTCGTCCGACGAACCCAAAAGTCCTATTGTTCTTGAGAGCTGCTCTTGGCATCCCGGCGTTGTGGGTATCGCAGCCTCGCGTCTGACAGAGGAATATAAACTGCCGACGATAATGATTTGCGTCGATGATGAAAACGGAAAGGGCTCCTGCCGCAGCTATGGCGACTTTAACCTGTTCGAAGCCCTTTCAGCCTGCTCCGAATATCTTGTGAGCTTCGGAGGGCACGCCTTTGCGGCAGGGCTGAATATCAAGCCTGAAAATATCGGCGCTTTTAGGAAGGCGCTTGCCGAATATTACAGCCTCAATCCGCCAGCCGAGCATCCCGAGCTTGAGCCGGAGGTGCTTATATGCAACCCCGCAGTCCTGAACATGGAGAGCGTCGAATCCCTCGAGGAGCTTGAACCCTGCGGGAGCGGGAATGAGCATCCGCTGCTGTGCATCTGCGGCGCAATACTTGAGGGCCTTTCTTCCATTGGAAACGGAAAACATCTGCGACTGCGCATCTCAAAAAAAGGCGTCTGCTTTGATTGCGTCTTTTTTTCACGTTCCATAGAAAGTCTCGGAGTATCAGAGGGAGAGAGTGTGGATATCTGTTTCACACCGCAGATCAACGAATTTCGTTCGAACCGCAATGTACAGCTTCTTATCACCGACTTGCGTAAATCAGAAACGCCTGAAAAATGCCGGAGCATCATTGAAAAGAATGAATTTTCAGTTGACGAAGTGCGGCTTTTCCGTCCTGAGCGCGACGAGCTTGCCTTTCTTTGGCGCAGCATCAAGCGTCTGGGAGGAAAGCTGGAGCTGAACTTCGACAGGTCTTTACAAAATACCGGGCTTGATTTCATGGAACCCGTAAAGCTCTGTCTCGGCATCAGGATACTGATGGAACTGAAGCTGCTCGATATCAGCAGCGGGAACGGGAGGATCCTTTGCCTTGCCCGCGAAAGGAAAGAAAAGACCGAGCTTGAAAGATCGCCGCTGTTCCGCCTTCTGTGGGAAGAAGGCGTCAATTAGGTTTTCACGCGCCGGACGATAAAAACATAGGGGTATATCTATGCAGGAAGACGACAAAAGAGAGTATCTCGATCCCGAACAAATGTATGAGAAGTTGGAAAAGAGCGTCCTTGAGCAGAATCCCTCGGTGGATACCGCCCGTCTCCGCGCCGCCTATAGTTGTGCGAAAGGCGCGCACGAGGGGCAGAAGCGCAGGGAAGGCTCCGACTACATCACTCATACCATAGCCGCGGCGCAGATATGCGTCGAAATGGGGCTCGATGAGGACTCAGTCGTCGCCGCGCTCCTGCATGACTGCATCGAGGATACCAAGCTCACTCATGCCGACATCTCAAAACGCTTCGGCATCACCGTTGCCGACCTCGTTGAGGGAGTTACAAAACTGACGCGCGTCCAGTATACAAGTAAAGAGGACGAGCAGATGGAGAACATGCGCAAGATGCTCATGGCGATGGCGAAGGACATCAGGGTCATTCTTATAAAGATTGCCGATCGCCTGCATAATATGCGCACGATGCAGTATCAGACAAAAGAAAAACAGCGAACCAAATCGCTTGAAACGATGGAGATCTACGCTCCCATTGCACACCGCCTAGGTATGCAGAAGATTAAATGGGAGCTTGAGGACCTCTCACTCATATATCTAGATCCGATAGGCTACAAGGAAGTTACGGACGCCCTTGAAGAGCGCATGCCCGTCCTTGAGACTTTCATGCAGAGCATGGAGCAGAAGATCAAGCTGAGGCTGGACGACTGGGGCATTAACGGTACCATCTCAGGCAGGATCAAGCATATCTACAGCATTTACCGCAAAATGTATTCGCAGAACAAGCAAATTAATGAAATATTTGATCTCTGCGCCTTCCGCGTTATCGTTGACAACATCGCCGACTGCTACAATGTGCTGGGGCATATCCATGATATGTTCAAACCACTTCCCGGAAGATTCAAGGACTACATCTCGACTCCGAAGCCCAACATGTACCAGAGCATACACACAACCGTCATCGGCTCCGAGGGCATACCATTTGAGGTTCAGATACGCACATGGGACATGCACCACACGGCGGAATACGGTATCGCTGCGCACTGGAAATACAAATCCGGAGAACAGGGAGTAAAGCAGGGCGACGAGGAGAAATTCGCTTGGGTAAGAAGACTGCTTGAAACGCAGGCGGACAGCGACGCCGAGAATTTCATCCATGATCTCAAGATTGATATGTTTTCTGATGAGGTCTTTGTCTTCACCCCGCAGGGCGATGTCATCAATCTTCCTGCGGGCGCGACGCCCATTGACTTTGCTTACGGGATACATTCCGCAATCGGCAACAGCATGATCGGCGCAAAGGTCAACGGGCGTATAGTACCCTTTGAAAGAGTGCTTCAGAACGGTGATATAGTCGAGGTACTGACCTCGAAATCCGCTCCCGGACCGAGCCGCGACTGGATGAAAATCGCAAAGTCAGGCTCCGCGAGGACAAAGATCAAGCAGTGGTTCAAGAAGGAAAAGCGTGAGGAGAACATCCTTAACGGTAAGGCGGCGTTCGAATCTGAGCTTCGGCTCGCGGGCATACCGATGTCTGCGGTCACAGACGAGGAAATGCTTCCCAACATCCTCAAAAAACTTGCTGTTTTTTCGCTGGACGACGTATTCGCGTCTATTGGCTACGGCGGAATGACCGCCACGAGAGCAGTCAACAAGGTAAAGGACGAGATACAAAAGACCCAGAAGCTTCCGCAGAAGACGACGCTCGAGAAAATGAACGAAAGGGCTGAGATACGCAAGGCGCAGCAGACCGAAAAGATCTCAGTGCATGGCGTTCTGGTTGAAGGACTGGATAACTGCCTCGTCAAATTCTCGCGCTGCTGCACTCCTGTTCCGGGCGATGATATTGTGGGCTTCATTACCCGAGGTTACGGTGTATCCGTCCACAGGACGGACTGCAAGAACTATCTTACAAGCAAGGACGATCCCAAGGACGGCGGGCGCTGGATCAATGTGAGCTGGGCGGCCGCTCCGAGCGAGAGCTATGTGACAACGATCAAAATCATGGCCCGTGAGCGCAGCGGCTTCGTGATGGACATAGCGACAGTTCTTAATTCGCTTGGCGCCAAGGTGCTGAGCCTTGCCGCAAGGGATCTCGACGGCGTCAAATCAACGGCGACGGTCTCGCTTGAGGTCAAGAACACAGCGGAATTAGATATCATCATAGGCAGGCTCAAGACAGTTGCCGGAGTGACCGAGATTACGCGAGCCGGAGATTGATTAAAAACGGCTGACAATCCGTCAGAAGGAGTCATATATTTATGCGCGCGGTAGTAACCAGAGTTAAAAACGCCTCCGTCACTGTCGGCGGCGAAACGGTCGGGGAGATAGGAAAGGGTTTTCTGGTGCTTCTCGGCATTTCGGCAGACGATACCGAGAAGGAAGCCGACAGAATAGCCGACAGGCTCTGCGGGCTTCGGGTGTTCGAAGACGAAAACGGCAAGATGAACCTATCCCCGGACAAGGCCGGCGCCGAAATGCTCATCGTTTCGCAGTTCACTCTTTATGCCGACTGCTCCTCACGCAGGCCGGGCTTTACAAAGGCGGCATGCGGCGCCGTCGCGGAACCGCTGTATGAACGCTGCGTTGCGCAGGTCCGCGAAAGAGGCTTCAACGTCGAATGCGGCGTCTTCGGCGCAGAGATGCTGGTCTCGTCAGTAAACGACGGGCCGGTTACGCTCCTGCTGGATACCGACGAGCTTTGAATTTGGAAATAACGCTTAAAGCGATTGATAAGGAGACCGAATATGCTGATTAAATCATTCACACTGGGGCACGTTCAGACAAACTGCTATATAGTCACGGACGAAACGACGCTCGAGTGCGCGGTCATCGATCCGGGCGCGGAGGCGAACACCATTATGCACTACATTGAGGACAACAAGCTCAAGTGCCGCTATATCCTTATTACTCACGGGCATTTCGACCATACCGGAGCGGCCGAGGACATTATGAAGCAGACCGGAGCTACTGTCTGCATGAGCAAAAAGGACGCAAAGAAGAACCCGATGGAAATGTTCTATAAATATACGCCGCCCAAAGGTACGGTATTTTTCAAGGAAGGTGACACTTTCACCGTCGGTTCTCTCGTCTTCGAGGTCATCGAAACTCCTGGCCACTCGGAGGGCAGCGTAACCTTCCGGTGCGAGGACGCCCTGTTCAC
>JAJUHD010000110.1 GCA_029268085.1 Bacillota bacterium
ATTTGACCGTGGATTTTAAGCGGTTCCCTTCGCGTATATCCTGTTTTGGCGTATGCGCAAAAGAGAACGCAAAAGAAAGAGAAAAAACGGTATGAACGAAGAAATTAAAATTCCCGAGAATATAATGGGCACGATGGGCGAAAACAAGCTTCTGCTCAAAATATCTGTTCCGCTTATCTTTTCAATGCTGGTGCAGGCTCTCTATAATGTGGTGGACAGTTTTTTTGTCGCGATGATAAGCGAAAATGCGCTTTCCGCCGTATCCCTCGCATTTCCGGTTCAGAACTTGATGATCGGAGTCGGCGTCGGAACGGGAATCGGTATGAACGCGCTACTGTCAAAGCGGCTCGGGCAGAAGAACCAGCCGGCGGTCAACTCCGCCGCCATGAACGGAATCTTCCTCTCTTTGATAAACATGCTCATCTTTATGGTTTTCGGCTTTTTCTTTGCTCGCGCCTATTTTGAAACACAGACCGATGTCGCCGAGATAGTCAACGAAGGAACGGCATATCTGAAGATATGCACGATAATATCCTTCGGGATTTTTTTCGACATTACATTTTCAAGGCTGCTGCAGTCGACGGGACTTACAAAGTTTTCGATGATAGGGCAGATTATCGGCGCCGTGACGAATATCATCCTAGACCCCATAATGATATTCGGACTCCTCGGCTTTCCGAAGCTGGGTGTCGCGGGCGCGGCATGGGCTACGGTTATCGGGCAAATACTAGGGATGTGTGCCGACCTCATATTCAATTTGCATTGGAACAAAGAAATACAGCTTGGCCTGAAAGGCTTCAGGCCGAGCAGAAAGGTCATCGGGCAAATATACTCCGTAGGCTTCCCCGCAATACTCAATACCTCGCTCTTCTCTGTTTTTGCCTACGGAATGAACCGGATACTTATTGGGTTTACCACTGCGGCGACTGCTGTTATGGGCGTTTATTTCAAGCTCCAGAGCTTTATCTTCATGCCGGTGTTTGGACTGACGAGCGGAATGATACCGATAATCGCTTATAATTTTGGCGCCAGAAAGCCCGACAGGATAAGAAAAACAGTGCGTCTGGGTCTTATATACGCGATGTGCATAATGCTTATAGGCGTCTTTCTTTTTCAGGCGTTCCCGCGCCAGATACTTTCGCTTTTTCTGGAAAAGCCGGAGACCTTTGAAATTGGTGTAACGGCGCTGAAAACAATCAGCATCGGTTTCTTGTTTTCCGCGTTCGTATTCGTGGGCATGGCTGTTTTTCAGGCGCTGGGGCACGGGCTTCACGCTCTGCTTATTCAGACGGTCCGCCAGCTCGCGGGGACTCTTCCACTAGCCTATCTGTTTTCGCTTTCGGGTAATCTTGATATGGTGTGGTGGGCTTTACCGGCAGCAGAGATTATGACGGCGGCGACCGCCCTGCTGCTTTATCGTTCGATCAACAAAAAACAGCTTTTGGCAATGGAAGAAAGCTGTGATGTTCTTATGGAGAATAATAAACAATGAAGAAAATCCTTATGCTCGCCACAGGCGGGACGATCGCCTCCCGCGCGGGAGATAAGGGCATGGTTCCGCAGTCGGCGCCGCCCGAGCTTCTTGGCGCGCTTGAAAAATTCAGAGAGTACTACGATATAACTTATAAAGTAATTTTAAATCTGGACAGCTCGAACATCCAGGCGGAGGAATGGAGGCTCATCGCCCGCAGTATCTATGATGCGCTTCCGGATTACGACGGCATCGTCATCACCCACGGTACGGATACGATGGCCTACACGGCGTCGGCGGTCACCTTTATGCTGCAGAACCTCCATAAGCCGGTCGTTTTTACGGGCTCGCAGATACCGATCGGCTCGCCGCTTTCGGACGCGCAGTCCAACCTCGCCACAGCTCTCGCGGCTATCGATCACGACGTTACCGGCGTTACCATCGCGTTTAACCACAAGCTCATGCGCGGTTGCCGCGCCGTCAAGGTGCGCACGATGGGCTTTGACGCTTTTGAGAGCGTGAACTCCCAGAACAGAGGAGAGTTTTTTGCGGACGGTATCCGGCTCGTCACGGAACGCTTTCCGCTGCGGGGCGAAAGATGTGAGCTGAAAAGCGATATTTGCAATGAAGTTTTTCTCTTAAAACTCATTCCCGGTACAAACCCGGAAATATTCGGCCGCCTGCGCGGTATGGGCTATCGCGGCATCGTACTCGAAACCTTCGGAGCGGGAGGGCTTCATTATCAGCGGCGAGACCTTTCGGCGCCGATAAAGAGACTGGTGGATGACGGTATCCCCGTTGTCGTATGCAGCCAGTGCCTTTATGAAAAAAGCGACTTTTCGCTTTATGAGGTCGGGCGCAAGGTGCTTGCGACAGGCGCGATACAGAGCCTCGATATGACGACCGAGGCTGCCGTTACAAAGCTCATGTGGGCGCTGGGACAGACCTCCGACCTCGAGGAGATCCGGAAAATCTTCGCCACGAACTTTGCCGGCGAGATAACGTTTTGACTTAATTATAAAAAACGGACAGCTTCGGCTGTCCGTTTTTTGCTATATGATTTTGTCTTCTTCATCCGAAGGTATCCCGATATCCTCCAGATCCTTGACCGCCTTTTTCTTGTGCAGGCGATTATCGACCGCCTCTTTTGTGAGAACGAAGAGAATCGAGCAGGTTGGAACTGACAGAAGTATCCCAAGCACACCGCCTATGCTAGCGCCCAACGTGACGGAGACAAATACAAGTATTCCGGGAAGCCCGACGGATTTGCCGACGACTCTGGGATAGATCAGGTTGTTCTCAAGCTGCTGGAGGATGATGAGAAAAAGAATAAACAGAAGTGCGGTTGTAAACGATCTTGAGAGGGAGAGCAACGCACCGAGAATGCCGCCGATCCACGCGCCAAAAACAGGGACGAGAGCCATAACGCCTACCATGGCGCTGGTTGCGGTCGGATAAGGGAAATTGAAGATCAGCATGCCGACAAAGCAAAGCAGCCCTATAATGACAGCCTCGGTCAGCTGGCCGGTGACGAAATTGCGGAAAGAGACCTTTGTAAGGTGGGCAACCCTTAAGATGTCTGCCGCAGATTTCTCTTTCCAATAGGCTCTGATGAAGCGTGAAAGAAAATTGCCTATACGCTCCTTCTGCATCAGTACATAGATAGAGAAAATAAGCCCGAGCAGAAAGTTCACAACGCCGCCTAAGACCGAGATCGCGGTGCTTGCTATGTCGTTCAGCGCGCCGCTTTCAAAGGCGTCCTGAATATATTTCTTGGCGGTGGCAAGAAGGTCTGTCCAGTCGGAGGTTCCGTCGACGGGAATTCTGAAGGAAATTTCAAATCTCTCGAGGAGCTCATTAATATTGTTGAAAAGTCTTGTGAAGGAGGCTGGCAGGGTGTTTCCGAGTATCGTGAAAGCCTCCTCGACCTCCGGAACGACCAGAAGAATGAGCAGAGCAATAATTCCCGCGACAATTATAACGGACATCACGACGCTGAGCCCGCGCGCCGCTGTTTTTCCTTTTTTAGGAAAACGCCGCGCGAGAGAGCCTAGCAGCCTTTTTTCTATAAGGGCTGTCAGGGGGCTGAGTATAAACGCGATGCACAGGCCAACTATGATCGGGGTCAGCATGCTGAAAATATTGCTTATGAATTTCCATACGCTATGGAGATTGATCAGCCCGATGCAGAAGGCAATCGCGGCAAACAGGATGAGGATGATTTTCTTGATGTTTTCTTTATTTAGTTCCATTTAACGCCTCCGTCGTTATTCGGATTTGTCAGCATTTTCGAGAAGCTCGCGCTGTCCTTCCTTGTTCGTGTAAACTGTTTTTCTGTATACCACATAGCGGTCGTATAAGAATTCGGTGCTGAGGTTTATTAGCATTGTGAGAACCAGAACTATGTATTTGTTCCAGCCGAGATCAGTCAGCTTGACGCCCCACCATATCGAGAGCGGAGTAAAAACGAGATAAAAGGCAAACACCTTGAGCATGGCGACGGGAACGTTCGCCGCGGATTTGAAGGTGAACTTACGGTTAAAGGTGAAGTTCCACAGTACGGAAAGAACAAGGGCGATAAAGTAGGTCAGGCCGTAATCGTTCCCGAAAATCTCGTCGAGCTTTGTCAGCCTGTCAATATTCGTGAATTCATTAAGCAGAGTAAAAGACCCTAACTGAACAATTCCCGCAGAGATGGAAAACAATATAAACTTGACCGCCATCCATGAATTCTGCTTTTTTGTGAGCTTCGGCTGAACATTGTTATCCATAGTTTCCTCCCGTAGTCCAAGGAAAGGTTGGCTTTACCGCTTCGCTTTTCCTAGTATTTTATTAATTTTATACTGAGTGGCAGAAAATAGCAAGATGAAGAGCTTTTATTTCATGGAGATTTGCCATGCTTCTTGATTTTTTGGCAAAAACTATATATCATAGCCGCAGAGCGGCATTATGATATATTAAATCAGCGGGTGCCGGCAGCGGCATATGCGCACTGCAATAACCGCAAGAGCCGGCCCGCAAAAAGCGGAAGACGAAAGGAAGATCATTCAATGGAATACAAAACAGACATCCAGATCGCACAGGAAACCGTACCCGTAAAAATTACGGAGATTGCAAGGAAATGCGGCATTGATGAGAAATACATTGAACAGTACGGTAACTATAAGGCAAAGATTGACCTTTCGCTTCTGAAGGATTCCCCAAAAGAGGACGGCAAGCTGATACTTGTAACCGCTATAACTCCGACTCCCGTGGGCGAGGGTAAGACTACAACGACAGTCGGACTTGCGGACGGGCTGCGGAAAATCGGCAAAAACTCCGTCGTTGCCCTGCGTGAGCCGTCTTTGGGCCCTGTTTTCGGCGTCAAGGGCGGGGCAGCCGGCGGCGGATATGCGCAGGTCATACCCATGGAGGACATCAACCTCCACTTTACAGGCGATTTTCACGCGATCGGGGCCGCGAATAACCTGCTTGCTGCGATGTTGGACAATCATATACAGCAGGGAAACCAGCTCGGAATTGATCCGAAAAAGATAACATGGAAACGCGCCGTCGATATGAATGACCGCCAGCTCCGTTTCATAGTAGACGGGCTCGGCGGAAAGGCGAACGGCTGCCCTCGTGAGGACGGCTTCGATATAACCGTCGCGTCCGAGGTCATGGCGGTGCTGTGCCTTGCTGACGGCATCGCGGACCTGAAAGAGCGCCTTTCGTCGATTATCGTCGGCTACACCTATGATGACAAGCCGGTTACGGCGGGGCAGCTCAAGGCCTCGGGCGCGATGGCGGCGCTTCTCAAGGACGCCATCAAGCCGAACCTTGTACAGACGCTCGAGCATACTCCCGCGATAGTCCACGGCGGCCCCTTCGCCAACATCGCGCACGGCTGCAACTCGGTGACAGCGACGAGAATGGCCCTGAAGCTCGGCGACTACGCCGTTACGGAGGCCGGCTTCGGCGCGGATCTCGGCGCGGAGAAGTTCCTCGATATCAAGTGCCGCATGGCGGGGCTCAAGCCTTCAGCGGTTGTTGTGGTCGCAACCGTACGGGCCCTTAAGCATCACGGCGGCGCTGGAAAAGCAGAGCTTAGCGCCGAAAACCTTGAAGCTCTCGAAAAGGGGCTTCCGAACCTTCTGCAGCACGTCGAAAACATTACGCAGGTCTATAAACTGCCCTGTGTTGTGGCGATCAACCGCTTCCCGAACGACACCGAGGCGGAGCTGAAGCTCATTGCGGATAAGTGCCGTGAAAAAGGCGTCAATGTCGCGCTGTCCGAGGTATGGGGCAAAGGCGGCGAAGGCGGCATCGAACTTGCAAAGGAAGTTGTGCGTCTCTGCGAAACGGAAAACAGCTTTGCCTATTCCTACGACTGCAATAAGAGCATAGAGGAAAAGCTTGAGACAATATGCAGGAGAATATATCGCGCCGACGGAGTCGAGCTCACGGAGAACGCGAAGAAACAGGCGGCCCAGCTTACGGCTCTCGGCTTCGGAACGATGCCCATTTGCATGGCAAAGACGCAATACAGCTTCTCGGACGACCCGAAAAAGCTTGGCGCGCCGCGCGGCTTCAAGGTTACGGTGCGCAACCTCAAGGTATCGGCGGGCGCGGGCTTCATCGTTGCGCTTACCGGCGATATCATGACGATGCCCGGACTTCCGAAAGTTCCGGCCGCGGAGAACATCGACGTTGACGAGAACGGTATCATTACAGGGCTTTTCTGATATTCTGCCCGATATTTACGGAGGAAAAACAATGAAAGTTTTGATATTGAACGGAAGTCCGCGCGTAAACGGCAATACGAGCTATGCTGTGAAAACGATTGCGGACGGGATAAAAGAAAACACCGGACATGAGGTTGAAATTATAAATGTAACCGGGCTGAAGGTCGGCGGCTGTATCGCCTGCGACGCCTGCCAGAAGAACGGCGGGGACTGCATTATGAAGGACGATACAAAAAACGTCATTGATAAAGTGCTTGAGGCGGATGCCTTAGTTTTTGCCTCTCCTGTTTATTATTTCGGCATATCCTCTCAGCTGAAAGCGATTCTGGATAAATTCCATTCACGCAGCGGGGATTTTAAGCGCCGGAACAAAAAGCTCGGTGTTTTCGCTGTCGGGGCGGACGAGCTCCCAAACAGGCAATACGACCTGATAAACGACCAGTTCGGCTGCGTCTGCGAGTATCTCGGCTGGGAAAAGGTTTTCGGCCTTTTTTACTCGGCCGCCGATCCCGGCGAATTGAGCAAATCGGAGAAAGCCGTAAAAGAGCTTTCAGAAGCGTGGAAGCTGTTTTAATGGCTTACGAATACACTTTGATCCGCTCGGACAGACGCACGCTCGCGATAGAGATAACGGAAGACGCGCGTCTTGTTATCCGCGCTCCCCGGCGCTGTCCGGCTGCATACATACGGAGCTTTGTTGAAAATAAAAGCGGCTGGATCGAAAGCCATATGGAAAAGCAGCGCATTCGCGCCGAAAGCCGCATTCCGCTGTCGGAGGACGATGTAACGGGGCTTATCGTACGGGCGAAAAGAGAGATACCTCCGCTTGTAGAAAAGTATGCGGCGATTATGGGCTTAAGACCCGCGAGTATTAAAATAACGAGGGCGCAGAAACGCTTTGGAAGCTGCAGCTCAAAAAACCGCCTGTGCTTTTCGTACAGGCTGATTCAGTATCCGCGGGAGGCTATGGAATACGTCGTAGTTCACGAGCTTGCCCACATCATGCATAGAAACCACGGAAAGGATTTCTATGCGCTGATTGAGTCTGTAATGCCCGATTACAAAGAGCGGGACAGGCTGCTCAAAAAATAGCGGCTTCCGGAGGAGGCTTTCGAGGAGAAATTTAATGGTTACTGCAGTGAGAAACCAAACCGACGCGCTGGGGACAGAGAGCATAGGAAAGCTGATTTTTCGTCTTGCTCTGCCCGCGATTGCCGCACAGATAATAAATCTTCTTTACAGTCTTGTTGACAGAATTTATGTAGGACACATCGAGGGGATAGGGGCCTTTGCCCTTACAGGAGTCGGAGTCTGCCTGCCGCTCATAATGACAATTTCCGCCTTTGCGGCGCTGGTAAGCATGGGCGGCGCGCCGCGCGCTTCGGCCTTCCTCGGGAAAGGCGATAAGGAAGCGGCGGAAAAAGCACTCGGCAACTGCTTTACGCTCCTTGTCCTGATGTCGCTTGCGCTCACAGCGGTCTTCCAGCTTTTCACGAAAGACCTTCTGCTTCTGTTCGGAGCGAGCGAAAACACGATCGGGTACGCTGCGGATTATATGCTCATATACAGTTTGGGTACGCTTTCCGTTCAGCTCACGCTGGGACTCAACGCCTTTATAACAGCGCAAGGCTCTGCGAAAATCGGCATGTATACTGTGCTTATCGGCGCGCTTTCGAACATTGTCCTAGACCCCGTTTTCATTTTCGCTTTAGATATGGGCGTCAGGGGCGCCGCGATCGCAACGGTTATTTCTCAGACCTTTTCGATGATCTGGACACTGCTTTTCCTGACAGGGAAAAGGACCGCAATCAGATTAAGATTCAGGTATATGAAGCCTGAGGCAAAAGTCTTTCTTCCCTGCGCCGGACTGGGGCTTGCCCCGTTTGTCATGCAAGCGTCGGAAACTGCGCTTATGGTCTGCTTCAACTCGTCTCTGCTCAAATACGGCGGAGATTTAGCTGTCGGGGCAATGACGGTACTCGCCTGTGTAAACCAATTTTTCTGCCTGCCGCTTGCGGGGCTCGCACAGGGCGCACAGCCGGTTATGAGCTATAACTACGGCGCAAAAAATACGGAGAGGGTCAAAAAGGCGTTCAGGATATTCCTGACATCCTGCCTTGCTTATTCTATAACGCTGTGGGCGGCGGTCGAGCTTTGGCCGCGGGGCTTCATTAAGATCTTCAACAACGACAGGGCGCTTGTGGAATTCACTGTTCCCGCGCTTCGGATATATCTGTCGGTCTGCTGCATCTTTGGGGTTCAGATTGCCTGCCGGCAGGCGTTCATTGCGCTGGGCAAGGCGAAAAGCTCCTTTTCGGCGGAGATACTCCGAAAGCTCATCCTTCTTATCCCTCTCATCTACATAATGCCGCGGCTTGAGCTGCCCGTTTCCAAGACCACAGCTATCTATATGGCGGAGC
>JAJUHD010000111.1 GCA_029268085.1 Bacillota bacterium
TGCTTCTATTAAACGGCGCGGCAACGATTGTGGCCGTACCCGCTGCCGTATCCGCCGAGGCCTCGACGGCGGATTATACTGCGGCGTTTGCCGCTCTGATGGAGAAAGAGAATGTAACGATTATGGTCTGCGACAGCAGAAACGCCGATGTTTATAATGCGATGAAGACTGCAATCGAGAGCGCAACCGAAAACTGCAAGTATCGTATCGGGATCGTTGAGAGCGGGGGAACGGTCTCCGAGGCTGCGGCGAAGGCGCAGGCGCTCAACTATGAACGTATGGTTATGGTGTATCCCGCGCCCGAAGCGACTGGAGCGCTTATCGGCGTCACTGCGGCGGCTTTGGCAGGTATCATCTCCGCGGGCAGCGATCCGGCTCTTCCGCTAAACGGCGCAGAACTGTCTGGAATAGATGATTTTTACAAAATATTCTCTGATACGGATATTACTACGCTTGTTCAGGCAGGCGTGACTCCGATCGAGAGCGTTTACGGAAGTCCATGCGTCGTTCGCGGAGTGACAACAAGGACCAAGACAGCGGGAGTAACCGATACTACATGGCGCGAACTTACGACGGTGCTCATCATTGACGATGTAATCCCTTCCGTTCGCAACGCGCTTCGCCTGAAGTTCCCGAGAGTTAAAAACACTTCTCAAACGAGGGGTGCCATACGTACACAGGTAATTATTGAGCTTGAGAGCAAGCTTAAAAAAGAAATCATCGACGCCTATGGAGAAGTTACAGCTGCCGCGGATCCAGCCGACCCGACGGTTTGCAACGTCGGCTTCGAGTTTACCGTTGCGCACGGACTCAACAGAATTATACTGTCCGCGCGGATAAGCGTTTAAGGAGGAAGCGGAATGAGTGTTATCGGATTTCCTACAAGCAACGATATTTATATTGAAGCGGAAGGCAAGAAGCTTGCCGTCGTCCAAAGCTATAAGGCGACGGCTACGCGTTCCGAACAGATCGTTGAGTCCTTCGGAGAGAGCGAACCGGTCGCAACTATAGCAAACCAGCTTACCTATAAGCTTGAATTGACGAGGCTTTATGCGACCGACGAGGCAATATCGGACGGCATCAATTTCCATAAGCTTTCGAACTTCTCGCTTGTCATCGTAAAACCCGACAAGCGTGTTATCTATACAAACTGCCAGTGGAGCAGGATCGAAGAAAGCGGCGAGCTCAGCCAGATGGTTGCCGAGCGTATTACAGTCGTTTCAAGTCATAGAACGGAGATGGCCAATTGAACGCGGATGAGCTCATCGGGCGGCTGGCGGGAGACCATCTTGAACGGCTGAAGTGGTTAGTTCTGCGAGAGTTCGGAGTGCTGCCGGGATCAAAGGCGGCTTCGGAGCTCAGTGACGAAGATTTTCTCATATGCGGAGCGCACATGGTTCTAGACAGACGGTTGCGCTCAGGAGTTCCCTCTTCGGAGGGAGGGCTGAACAGCTCGTTTGACGAGGGGCGCTTTTCTGAACTTTCGGAGGGAAAGCTATGAGCATAGAGACAAATATTGAAAAAGAAGAACTCCAAGAAATGGCAAGGACCATACTTTGTGAGATTTATGGTGCGGAAACGGCTCGAAGCGGATATGCCGGTACGGAATTCCGCGCGGAAACGGGCAGTGGCGGCTATGGCCTTTCTGACAGCTTTGAAACCGAAGGCTTTGAAAGACGAGCTTCTTTATTTCCTGATATTTATGCTTTTCGGAAACGATACGGAGAGTCTTTCGATGAGGGAGAGTTTCATCCAAGACTAAGCCGCAGGGAGTTTCTTGAGCAGCGGATTTTGAGGCGCAGGACAAAAGAAGGCCTGTCTGAAACTTTAGGCGGGACTGTGCCTGACAAGGGAAGAAACCAGACAGATAATCCTGTGAGCCTGCCGCAGGCCGATTTGCCGGAGAAGCTCTCCGATATTTTCTGCAGGGACGCAAGGCGCTACGACGGCGCATTCGAGAGATACTGACGGGAGGAGGCGAATTTAGTGGAGCTTTCACCAATGCGATTCGGGGACTTCGTCTGGCCCCATAATCCAAGAATATACGAGATTGAATACAACAGGCGGATTGTATGCCACAAGGTTCCGTTCGGGCTTTACGCGCTCTCGGACATGGGGCGTGACCAGCGCATCCTGCGCGGAGAGGGTGAATTTGTAGGCGAGAAAGCATACGAGGAGTTCAAAAAGCTTGCGGCAATGTTTTTTAGCGATAAGCCGAGGATACTCGTCCACCCGATATGGCAGTCGGCACCAGCGTGGTTCGTAAGCCTGAAGCTGCGGCAGGAGCCGAGAAAGGACTATGTAAGCTATGAGTTCGAGTTTTGGGAGTGCTTCGAGGGCTATGAGCTTTCGGCAAAGGCGATGCTGTCAGCGGCAGCGGGTGCAACTGAAACGGAGACTGTAGCCCAAAAGACTACATATACGCTCAAAAGCGGCGACACGCTTTGGGGCTTAGCGAGAGCAAACGGGCTTACACTATCCCAGCTGCTCGCTCTGAACCCTCAGATTAAAAATCCCAACATTTATTACGTCGGCGACGTAATCCGGCTGTCGTGAGGAGGGAAGGCACTGAATACATATCTTATTGGCTATGAGGGGACAAGCTATGAGCTGCCCATACTTCTGGAATGGAAATTCTCATACGGTTGCGCGCTGCCCTGCGACGCTTTTGAGGTTTCGTTTATTTTTAATAAGACAATGCTTGAAATGCTGACAAATGCTGTGCGCTTTAAGGCAGTGTATGAGGGCGTGACGGTGTTTTGCGGAGTCGTTGACGATTTTGAGGTCTCGGCTTCAGATAACGGCTGTATAGTTACCGTAAACGGGCGCGGGCTTGCGGCACTGCTTCTGGACAACGAGGCGGAGGCGGCTCAGTATTACTCGGCAAGTCTTGACATGATACTGGAGAAATATGTCTATCCTTACGGGATCAAGGATGTAATGAAGAACGTGAGTGTTCCGCAGCAGGCGCTTGTAGTGGAGAGCGGTTCAAGCATGTGGAGAGTCCTCGAGGATTTCGTTTGGTTCGGCTGCGGGGTCAGGCCGAGGTTTTTAAAGGACGGTATGCTTTTGATCGGCCCTGAAAAGGGTAAGAGTTTTTCCGTAGACGGAAATACCGCCATAACAAAGCAGGTTTTGAAGCGCAAGCGCTACGGTGTAATATCCGAGGTGCTTGTCAAAAACAAGGCGCTTGGGTCCTGCCAGACGGTTAAAAACACAGAATTCGCGGATATCGGCGGGCGATGCCGCAGAGTTGTTAATGTCCCGAGAAAGACGAGGTACGATGCGATGCGGTCTACGGGCGAGTATCAGATCGCGCAGTCGAAGGCTGAGGAACTGATCATTGCGCTGACAGTCCCATCTATTTTCGCGGTGTTTCCGGGTGATACGATCGAGCTTTCAAACAGTCCGCTCGGTCTCTCGGGCAAGTTTTTCGTGAGCAGAACGACCTGCTTTGCCGACGGTTGCAGCGCCGGAACAGAAATCATTCTGAGTTCAGCGGAGGTTTGAAAAATGTGGCTTTCTGAAAAAAAGGGCAGTAGGGACGAGGGATTTAATAACGCCGTTGTAGGGATAGTTACTATCGGCGGAGCTAAGCCATCTGTTCTTGTGGATGGCGAGGTACGCAACGCCGATTTGCTCTGTTCCGGAGCCGTACGTCTTCCAAAGGCAGGCGATGAGGTGCTGCTCGTACGAAGCCCAGACGGCGAAAATATAGCGGTCGGAAAGGTCGAGGCTACGCCGTCTACAGAAATAGAAAACGGTGAGATTTATTTAACAACAGGAAACGGCGGAATAATCCGCCTTAAAAATAACGGTGAGATTGAACTGTCCGGAACGGTGGTCATAAGTGGTACGACAAAGATAGTCGGGGATTTGCTGATAAACGGCACGGCTTTTTCGCCGGAAGTCTGATCGGAGACAAGCCATGGAACTAAAACTTACGGGAGGAAAATATGTGTTGGGGCCCTGCCGGACACCGGTTGTGGTCGGAGAGCTAGACGAGCTTTTGCAGCGAATCAAAATGAAGCTTCAGGTCCGCAGAGGAGCCTTTCTCCCTATGCCGGATTATGGGAGCAGATTGTATCTGCTCTCGCAGACGAAGACTTCAAACCGTGAGACGGCGGCAAGGCAATACGTTTCGGAAGCGTTGGCCGACGAAGCGAATCTTGAGCTATCGTCGCTGGAGCTTAAGGAGACGGCGGACGGAAACGCGGTGCTTTACCTTATTTTTAAATATAAGGACAAATATACGGTCAGTATCGAGACCGTTATCTGAGGTGATCGGATGAAGGAAACAAGCGAAATTTACGCAGAGATGAAGGAAGAACTCGAGAGAAGGACCGGCGTCAGCCTCTCGGACGGCGGCGATATGTCGCTGCGGCTCTATGCCGTGGCTGCGGAGCTATCCAGCCTCTGGGCGCAGGTCGAATGGACAAAAAACCAGAGCTTTCCGCAGACCGCTTCTGGCGGGATTCTTGACCTGCACGCATATGCCAGAGGACTTAAACGCACATCGTGCGTAGCGGCAACAGGCAGCATACGTTTCGAAACGAATGAAAAAAGAAACGATGACATCACGGTTACCGCAGGAACGGTTTGTCTAAACGCGGCCGGAGCGGAATTTGTAACGACAGCCGATGCGATAATTAAAGCGGGGGAGCTGTTTTGCATTGCGCCTGCCGCAGCGAAAACTGCGGGCAAGGCGGGGAACGTCCCTGCAAACAGCGTTATTTTTATGTCGCTTGCGCCGGTAGGGATTGTAAAGTGCTATAATCCCGCAGCTTTTTCGGGCGGGTCTGACACGGAGAGTGACGAAGCTTTGAGAACGCGCGTGCTTGCAAGTTACGCGAGCCTTCCGAATGGATCAAACAAGGCCTATTACGAGTCCGAGGCGCTCAACACCGACGGAGTTGCGGCGGTCCGAGTTCTGCCAAAGTCAAGAGGCCTTGGAACGGTTGACGTAATTATCTCAAGCTCTACCGGAATACCTTCCGCGGCCTTGGTGGCAGCCGTAAAAAACAGACTCGAAAAGCAGCGTGAGATCTGCGTCGACGTTGCGGTTTCGGCACCTGCGCCGGTAACGGTTCCAATCAGCGTTGCAGTTTCAGTCGAGGATGGATATATATTCGATACGGTTTCCGCAAATGTCAGGACGGCGCTCGGACAGTATTTTAACGGAAAACTTCTCGGTAAAGACATACTTCGCGCAAAGCTGGGCTACGTGATTTTCGGGGTCAAGGGCGTAAAAAACTATTCAATCTCACTGCCCGCTGCCGATGTCTCCATCGCCGATAACGAGCTGCCCGTCGCCGGCACGATCACAGTGACAGAGGGGTGAGCTTTTGGCGTATTATGAATATCTGAAGCAAATGCTTCTCCCCCTGGGCATATATGATCTTGACGAAGGGCTTGGCGCGGAGGAGATAAAAGTTATCGGGCGGCAGCTTGATGAGATTTTTGAAGCCCTTGAGGAGCTTGGCAGGGAATCGGTCACGGCACATGCGGAAAGCTACGGGCTTACGAATTATGAAAATCTTCTGCCATATACGCCTGCATACATAACAACGGAAGATGAGCGCCGCGCCCTGCTCGCGCTTCTGCGCATTCGCGGAGGCTGCTTCACGCTCGATATGCTGCAGGATACGCTGAGCGGCTGCGGAATTGCGGCGAGCATTTCAGAATCGAACAATAAGCTTACCGTTGGCGTAAGCTTCCCGGAAAACAGGGGTATTCCCGATGGCTTTGACAAGCTGAGAAAACGGATCGAGGAGATCGTACCCTGTCATCTCGCGATCGAGTATTTGTTCACCTATTCGACATGGCAGGAGCTGATGATACGGCTTCCGAACTGGACGGCGATTGAAAACAATACGCGGAACTGGCGCGAGCTTGAAATATATGAGTAGGAGAAGGAAATGAACGAATGGACTGTAGTTACGGTGATCGTGACGCTCGCAGGACTGGTGGCGGCGATAGTCCGTCCGCTGATCGGCTTGAACGGGACGATAACAAAGCTGACCGCGGCGGTCAACGTGCTTGAAAAAAATATTTCAGGGCTTGCGGCCAAAAACAGCGAATCACACGCAAAGCTCTGGGAAAAGGTCGAGGAGCATGAGGATACCCTGAACTGCCACGAAACAAGGCTCACGGTTATCGAGAACTACGCCGGAAAATAGAAAGCTCCGAGAGACTTTGCCCTTTGGCAGGTAGGTTACAGATGATGTACAGGAACTGCCCAGAACATCCGATGATAAAAGAAATATTAAGAAACGGAGAGCTGAGCGGCTTTCACCGCGATAGCTCTGGCAACAGTGCTGTGTGTACTTTTGAAATTGAAGAGCAGAATTTTGCGGAAATTTGTCTGAAGAGGAAACAAAGCAGGGTAGGAGGCACAAGATGACTTTAAAAAAGCCGCCGCAAGCGATATACAGCTTGCGACGGCTTGGTGGAGGAGGGTGGATTCGAACCACCGAAGTCACTGACAACAGATTTACAGTCTGCCCCCTTTGGCCACTCGGGAACTCCTCCGTATATTATTTTTTAAAATCGCGTGATGTGGAGCTGGTGGACGGATTCGAACCCCCGACCTGCTGATTACAAATCAGCTGCTCTACCAGCTGAGCTACACCAGCGCGTCATCAGCGAGAACCATAATAGCATAGTTAATAAAGTTTTGTCAACATCTATTTTAGCAAAAGACAAAAGAATGGAGAGACGAATCATGGCAAATATGCTTGAGCTATCGGTTGAATACCGCGCGGTCGGGATAAGATGCAGAAAACGGCTCCTTGAACTGGAAAAGCAGCTCCGCGACGACAACCCTGAATATAATGAGTACGAGCTTAAAAGGGAGATTACTATGCTGACGGCAATGAGCAGAGACTGTATTGCCACATCCAATTACCTCAGGGCATACTTTGAAAGGAGAGAACACCTTGAAAAGCTTAGAAGACAACAGGCTGGAATATGAGGCCTTGCAGGAGTTCATCGGACTTGTATATGCAGGGGGAAATCTCGGCAGCCGCGTTAAGATCGCTATGAATGAGGAGCTTACGGACAGGCAGCGCGAGCTCATAAGTCTCTACTATCTTGAACAGATGAGTATGACGGAGATTGCCCAGAGACTTGGGCTCAGCCCATCGACTGTCAGCAGGACGCTTAAACGAGGAAGGATAAGACTGAAAAAATATCTTAAGTATAACGGAAGATATATTGCGGAAGCGGTATCTGAGTAGATTTGCAAAATTGCATTATTTATGGTATTATATATAAACATGTTATTTTATAGCAATTCTGAAAGGTTTTTGCAAATATGAGATCCCGTTATCACAGATTTAAAAAATTCATTTCGCTTGTTTACATCGCTGCACTTCTTATCTGCCTTTCTGCCTGCGGAGCTGAAACCTATGTTGACCCGCACGCGGGACAAGTCAGCGTATCGGACGGGCGCGGAGGACAGATGTGGGTCCCTCTTTATGCGGATATTCCGGTTTCAACGTTTTCTTCCGATGAGTTCTATTCCGACGGTACCTACATAGACTATGGCGGCACTCAGTATAAAGCGCTGCGTGGTATAGATATTTCCGAGCATCAGGGCACGATCGACTGGCAGGCTGTACGCGACGACGGAGTTGAATTCGCAATTATCCGAGCGGGGTACAGGGGCTATAGTGAGGGCAAGCTTTATGAGGACGCATGCTTCAGGGCTAATATCGAAGGCGCGCTTTCGGCTGGCCTAAAAATCGGAGTCTATTTCTTTTCACAGGCTGTCAGCACTTCTGAAGCAACCGAGGAGGCCGAGTATCTCCTCGATATAATAAAGGGTTATAGTCTTGATCTTCCCGTATTCTTCGACTGGGAACAGGTCGCAGAAGTTGGCGAGACGCGCGTGGACAATGTTGACGGAACCACGGTGACCGATTGCTGTCTTGCGTTTTGCAGTATCGTTGAATCGGCAGGCTATGATACGGGAGTTTATTTTTACCGCTCTCTCGGCTATTATGATTACGAGCTGAACAGGCTGACGAACCTGGTCTTTTGGGTAGGAGCTCCCGGGGATGCTCCTGACTTTTATTACAAGCACGCTATGTGGCAATACTCCTTTACAGGGGCTGTTAATGGTATCGAAGGCGGGACGGATTTGAATTTGTACTTCGAAGAAGTACCTGCAAACTCGTCATCAAGCCCCTTGCCGAGCACCAATCCGGTAGATGTTGTGCCTCCCGAAGTGACTCTGCCTTCGCCAAACGCATAATTCTGTAAAATAAAACGGAGTCATCAATTTGATGGCTCCGTTTTTGCCCGAAGATCATTGTTCCATGGGCTTTTCGGGGATATCCTCTCCGTCAGAGCCCTCTTTTGCGAAGTCCTCCTCGCTCTGGCTTTCTTTTGCAAAGTCCTCCTCAGTCACGGTTGTGTCATCTGTCTTATCGCAGGTCACTTCCGTGAATTCAACTTCAATGTCGCCGCCCTTTGCGCCGAGGCTTGACTTCAGTTCATCAAGCTCCGAA
>JAJUHD010000112.1 GCA_029268085.1 Bacillota bacterium
TACACGGAAAATCTCGGAACCGCCGATATAGCGGCTGCTTTTAACGACTATGCGGCATCCGGATACAACGTCATTATCGGTCACGGCTTCGAATTCGGAGATCCCGCACTGGAAGTCGCTGCAAACTATCCAGATGTGAAATTTATCTGCACTGAAGCAAGCGCATCTTCCGACAATGTAGCTTCCTATGTCATGGCCTGCGAACAGACGGCCTATGTTGAGGGCATCATCGCCGCAAACATGACCAAGTCCGGAAAGGTGGGAGCGATCGGACCTGTTCAGGGCGATTCTCTTGTAAAGATCATAAACGGCTTTGAAGACGGCGCAAAATCCGTAAACCCCGACATCGTTGTTGAGGCCTCGTGGACAAATTCCTTTACCGATACCCAACTCGCGCAGGAAGCGGCAACCGCCATGATTGAAGACGGCGTTGATGTCATAAAGCACTGCGCCAACGCCTGCGGAACCGGAGCAATCAATGCCGCGGTTGCAGCCGGTATCTGGTGCCAGGGCGATTCTTATGACCAGAGCTCAATGGCTCCCAAAAACATTCTTGACTCCGCTCTGTATAATGTCGACGTCGTTTTGGATATTGCTCTTGGCTCCGTTGTCGACGGTACCTTTAAAGGAGATGTCTATAATCTAGGCATGAAGGATGGCGCCGTCAAAGTACTTCTTTCCGATAACCTGCCCGATAATGTAAAGGAAATCGCACAGAAGGCGATCGACGACATAATATCCGGCAGTCTGACTGTAGTCCGCGACTGCGAAGTCCGCCAATAACCAATGTCATGACAGAAAGTATCGGCCGCCTTACCGGCCGATACTTTCTAAGGTCTGTTTAGGAGAACGCTTATGGCCATCCTCGAAATGAAAAACATATGCAAAGCGTTTGCCGGCGTCTATGCCAATAAAAACATCAATCTTTCCGTGGAGAAGGGCGAAATTCATGCTCTGCTCGGGGAAAACGGCGCCGGCAAAACCACTTTGGTCAACATTCTGTTCGGCATCTATACGGCCGACGGCGGTGAGATTTTGTGGAAGGGAAAGGCTGCCGGATTTTCTTCTCCAAAGGAAGCCATAGCCGCCGGCATAGGAATGGTGCACCAGCATTTTTCTCTTGTGCAGAAAATGACTGTGCTGGACAACATGATATTGGGAACGAAGGAAAACGGTCTGATTTTAGACCGCGCGTCCATCGAAAAGCGCATAGTTGACCTTGCACAGAAATATGGACTGACAGTTGACCCGAAGGCCCGCGTATGCGATTTGTCGGTCGGCGAGCAGCAGCGCGTTGAAATACTGAAGGCGCTGTATCGGAATGCGGAGCTGCTCATTCTGGATGAACCGACCGGCGTTTTGACACCGCAGGAAACGGCACAGTTTTTCGATGTTCTCCGCAATTTAAAAAAAGAAGGATATGCGATAATCATCATCACACACAGAATGAGCGAGATAATGGCTATCAGCGACAGAGTAACTATCCTGCGGGACGGCAGGCAGGTCGCGGATCTGATAACCTCGGAAACTGATCCGGCGGAGCTTTCGCGGTATATGATAGGCCGTGATCTTAATGAGCACTATGATATAACAAAGCCCGCTGAGGAGGAAGATGTTCTGGTTATAGAGCATGTATCGCTGCCGAGGAAGCACAAGGGACATCCCCTGCATGATATCAGCCTGCGGGTCCATAGAGGGGAAATTCTAGGCATTGCCGGAGTCGAGGGCAACGGGCAAAAAGAGCTTGCCGAAATAATTGCAGGCATTCAGCAGCAAGGTTCGGGAAAAATTAAGCTGAACGGCGCCGATATCGGGAAGGAATCTGCGAAAAAGCGCTATGAATCCGGTATTGCCTATATCTCCGACGACCGGCATAGCGACAGTCTGATCGTTGATATGAATATTACGGAAAACCTGATGCTGCGCGAATATTGCCATGAACCTTACTCCCATCATAGGATTTTAAACCGAAAGGCAATGGTCCATGACGCAAAACGGAAAATGGAGGAATATCAGGTAAAAGCCTCAGGCAATTCCGGCATCAATACGAAGGTCAAACTGATGTCCGGCGGAAACCAGCAGAAGCTGATCATTGCGCGGGAACTTTCAGACAAAGCAAAGCTGATTATCGCCAGCCAGCCGACGCGCGGTCTTGATATCGGCGCCACCGAGTTTGTCCGCAGGATGCTGGTCAAGCAGCGCAATGCCGGAAAAAGCGTTATCCTGATTTCCGCCGATCTGGAAGAAATCATGGCGCTCAGCGATCGGATAGCGGTGCTGTTTGGCGGAAGAATCGCCGGTATACTTGACCGCGGGGATGCAACGGTCGACAGGATCGGTCTGCTGATGGGCGGTGTTACAGGAGAGGAGGGGCGGCTGTGATCCCCGAGATTAACCGCAAGCAAACGATAATCAATATTATTTTGATTCTTATTATTACCGTTGCCGTAGGGACTGCCCTGATTCTCGCAAGCGGCGCCAACCCCCTGAAGGCCTACGGACTGTTCTTCCTTGGCATTTTCGGCAATTCCGCCGGCTTTGCAGAAATCTTTGTAAAGGCCTGTCCGCTGATCCTGACCGGTCTGGGATGTGCTGTCGCATTCAAAACCGGTTTTTTTAATATCGGCGCCGAGGGCCAGTTCTACATGGGCGCTATGTCAGCAACCGTCATTTCCCTAAATCTGACGGGCGCCCCCGGCATTATCAGCATAATACTTTCTCTGTTAGCCGGATTTGTATGCGGGGGCCTTTGGGCGCTGATTGCGGCGGTTCTCAAGGCAAAGTTCAACATCTCCGAAATCATTGTTACAATCATGCTCAATTACATTGCCATCAATTTTATGGGCTATTCGGTCAGATCGTTTTTGATGGACCCCGCCGGAAGCGTTCCCCAGTCGGCAAAGATCGGAGCCGGAGCGCTGCTTCCGAATCTTATTCCCTCGACACGTTTCCACACCGGCATTATCATCGCCCTTGTCTTTGTCGTTGTTGTCTGGTTCCTAATGGAAAAAACCTCTGCGGGATATGAATTGAAGGCGGTCGGTATGAACAAGCGCGCGGCGGCATGCAACGGTATTTCTGTTATAAAAAACATTATTTTCTCAGCCTTTCTCAGCGGCGGACTTGCCGCCGTTGCGGGCGTTATAGAGGTTTTGGCAATTCAGAAAAAGCTGCTGGAAGGTATTTCCGCCAACTGTGGTTATACTGCGGTTCTGATTGCGCTGATTGCTTCCAACAGTCCGGCCGGCGTTCTTGCGGTTGCGGTCTTATACGCGGCAATGCAGGCCGGCGCAAACTCCATGCAGCGCCAGATGGGTATTCCCTCGGCCATCGTCAACATCCTCATCGGCGTCGTAGTGGTGCTGATCCTGGGCAAGGAGCTTCTGCGTTTCCGCCGTCCAAAAAAGAAAAGCTCCGCCGAAGAAACGGAATAAGGAGGGTACGAAATGCTACAGCAGATTTTATCTATCAGTTTTCTGACAGCCTTCCTGTCCGCGACCGTCCGCCTTGCGGTGCCTCTTATTTATGGGGGCTTGGGCGAAATAATTTCAGAAAAATCCGGAATTCTGAACATCGGCATTGAAGGCGTCATGCTGAGCGGCGCGTTTTTCTCCTTTGCAGGCGCATGGTATTCCGGCAGTCTGTTCGTGGGGCTGCTTTGCGGGGTTCTAGGCGGTGTTATGGTAAGCGCGCTTCACACTTTGCTGACGATAAAGCTGGCAAAGGATCAGTCCGTCAGCGGCCTTGCGCTCAATTTGCTGATGTTGGGCGTAACCAGTTACCTTTTTAAGCTCATGTCGAGCGGTCAGAGCTACCAGCAGATCAAAACGCTGCCGATAATCAAAATACCTTTGCTTTCTCAGCTTCCGTTGATCGGCGAAGCGTTTTTCGATTGCGATATATTAACCTATATCGTTTATCTGCTACTTATAATCGCACTGTTCTTTTACAGGAAAACAAATCCGGGCCTGTCTTTTGCGGCGGTCGGAGAAAATCCGCGCGCCGCGGAAGCCGCGGGCATCCCTGTTCATAAATATCAGTGGATATCCATGCTGCTCAACGGTATTTTAGGCGGTATCGGCGGCGCTTATCTCGTACTGGCGCAGCTTGGTGTTTTTACGGAGAATATGATCTCCGGACGCGGATATATCGCCTTGGCGACTGTTATTCTCGGGCGCTATACTCCCTTCGGTATGTTTGGCGCTTCACTGTTGTTCGGTGCGGCCAACGCTCTGCAGATCCGGCTGCAGACCATCGGCATTCCCATATCGCCGTATCTGCTGGCTATCCTGCCCTATGCCATTACGCTTATTGCGATACTTGGAGCCATAGGCAAAAACAGTCAGCCGGAGGCGCTGAACAAGCCGTATATTAAGGGATCCAGATAAAATTAAATCCTAGAAATTCAAACGGACAATTATTCCAAAAGCGGCGCAGGCATGGACAGCCCGCCAAAAACTTGCTATACTAACATTATACGGGCAAAACGGTACCTCGCACGTTGCAGCCCTTGCCGCTATGCTGCATTTGGAGGCATCCATGAAAGAATACATGACCGTTTGCGAGATAGGAGAGCTTTTCGGACTCAGCGTTCAGACACTTCACTACTACGACTCGATTGATTTGTTCAAGCCTGCTGTACGCGATGAGCGCACAGGATACCGAAAATACAAGTTCGATCAGGTCTATCAGCTGGCATCAATACAATATCTGAAAAAGCTGGGGTATTCTCTGGATCAGATTAAGGAATATCTTTGCACGAGGAGTATAAAAGGCACGCTGGACATCCTGAAAGAGCGCTCCCGCCGCCTGCACGAGCAGTGGCGCGCCATGATACTTATCGACAACGCAATTCAAAGAAAAATCTCTTTTATTGAGCGCAAGCTATTTAATCTCAACACGGATTCCATTGAGGTCAAGTGGTTTCCAGAGCGCAGATATATTCCGATCGGTCCGGAGGAAACTCTTTATATCCGCGACTCCTTTTACTTTTATCCGACGATTGCCTTCTATGAAGAAAACCTTAAATATTTCGGCGCATTTATCGACGCCGCGACAGACGGGATGAGCACGGAGGAGGATATGGTCAAGCCGGAGGAGACGGAAATCCTGCCTGCGGGACAGTATCTGGTCGGATATCATGTAGGCATGTATGAGGATATTTCAAAAACATTTGACAGGATGCACCTCGCAAGGAACGGCCTGCGCTTCGGAAAGCTTATTGCGGCCTTTAATATCATCGACCAGTTTGTGGAGACCGATCCGAAAAACTATATAACCGAAATTCAGATGGCAATCCGGTAACCGCCGATATTTATAAGTGGAAGCAGCAATTCAAAAACTTTGAATTGCTGCTTCTGCTGCAAGGCTTATCTTGACATGAAATTATAAAGCATTATGGCAGCGTCCTGACGGGTAATAACGGAGCTGGGATTGAAGTTGTTTTTTGAGTCTCCGCCGATTATTTTGAGGGCTTTGGCGATTGCCACATAGCCGTAATACGTCTTTGTAATTTTGCTGTCATCGCGGAAGCCGCACTTATATATTCCGTCGAGCGCGGCGGCAGGGCCGTATTCAGTCGCACCTACCAGCATTTTTACAAATTCCGCACGGGTCATAAGCTTTCCTACATTCTTTTCCGCCTTGGTCAGCAGTTTATAATTATATGCCGCCTGATAAAGGCTGTCCTCATTATCAACCTTATAATCGACTGCGGATAAGAGCAGGATGATCGCGTCCTTTTGGGTTAACTGAGCGGTCGGCTGGAAGCTGGTGCCCGTAAAACCGATTCCGTACTGGGCAAGCTTTTCAATCTGTGCTTTGCCGTAGCAGCCGTTCAAATCGGTGTAAGTTATTGCTTGGGTATCTTCGGCTGTTTCAATAATAGCCTTGCCTGTCTTTGCGTCTATGCCGTCGATATTGTTTTCCGATTCAAACTTATAGGCAAGGACCAGTTTGCAATCGGTCCCATATTTCGGATAGCTGATTGAGGTGTTCGAGTCATTTAAAGCGACATTTACATATTGCAATACCGCTTGGAAACATGCGGTGTATGCAGCCATCGCCTTATCGGCGCTTATAACGCCGTCCGCAGACGCAAAGCCTACTCCATTTGTCCAGTCGGCGCTGAAGCTGTCTATAGTTCCGTCGTACTTGCTTACGGCAACTGAAAGCGAGTTTGCCGGGAAGAGTATGCCGTTAGCCGTCTGGGAATATACAAGGCTGCCTTCCTTTGTATCGCTGTCTAACTCGTTAAAGGCGGCCGCCTTGTACTTTTCGGTGAAATATGTGCTCAAAAACGCTTCGGCGTTTGCTTTAAGCTGAGCTTCAGACTGCACAGAGGCTTCCTTGCCGGCGTTTTTAAAGGTGTACATGGAAATCAGGGCACGGGTCTTTGCGTCAATCGTAACGCGCTTATCAATATTAACAGGATAAATCCCCCCTGATGCTTTCATGCTGGCGTAAGCATCGGGGAATCTTGTCTGTATTGCCGCTTCGTCGCTGATTTTCTTTATATAGTCGAGGGTGCACTGTACATTGCCGGTAGTTTTATCCATTGTATAGCGAGCAGAATCCAGCGTATACGCGCTGTCAAGGCCAAGAGCGGAAATCGCGCGGACGGCGGCATCAAGCTCGCTCTTGGAATACACGCCTTCAAGCTTGTCGATCGTGCTTTGCTCGACATCCGAAAGACCGGATTCGTCATCGGCAATTGATTTTGCAGAGTCGCCCATGTCTCGGTTAGCGTTGTAAACATAACTATAAAGATCGATTAATGAGCCTGTGCTTGCATCGACCGCGATATCGCTGTTATAAACCGGCAGATACTGAAGAACGGCAGTTTTTCCGTCTTTATCGAGGACATACTGAAGCCGCAGCTTAACCTGCCCCTTAAGAAGCTCGGACGCCTTGTCGATGGCAACGGAAGGCGTGGCCGACGGTATATCAGCGGTATACGCGCTGCTGAAGTTATTTCTGCTGAAACTGATTACGCTCTTGTCGGCAAGCCGTACCTGCACAAAAAAGGTCTCTGGTGACTTTAGCTTGTTGTAATTGATTGTGCCGCAGAACTGATAGGACTCGACATTTTGAACGCTTAACCCCGAATCGGAGCTGCTGAAACTTATTGACTCGTTTTTGGAAAGAAGCTTTTCAACAAACGCTTTTGCAACGGACAGCAGCTCTTCGCGGCTCACCTTAGGAAACGATGGGGAATAGCCGGAATTATCTCTGTAATAGTCGTCTGTATTCTTGCTGTAGGATATAACCTTTCCGTTTGTATCCGCGTTTACGCTGATGGATCCGCCGTCTTTTCTCCAGTAAAGAGACCAGTAGCTGAAATCCCCCTCATCCGTAAGATCTCCGCTGAACTCTGTATAGCTGTTGTCAATTCCCAGAGTATTTTTAACAACCTGCGTAACCCGCTTGAGCGCTTCGTCCTGGCTTTCTTCAGCCAGTGCAGGAACCGCCATGGTGATTAAAAGCACAGCGCTCAAAATAACTGAAACAATTTTTCTGACCATTAAAGTTTTCCCTCCCGTATTGTCCAAATTATAATTCGTTTTACCGTTATTACCCATATGACGTACTGACAGAAAATTAGTTGCAGAGCTTCTATTGATAAAAGAACAAAAATCCCGTATGTTTCCGGCTGGAAACATACGGGATTTTTATTGTCCGGCAGAATCAACTTGGGAACCACTTGTCCGGATTGATTGCCGCCGTTTATTCGGTTTTATTTGCCGAAGGTGCCTTCCTGCAGCTGCTTTATGTATTCGTTGATTTTCGCCTGAGTGTCGGCGTCGACCAGCTCGTCATTGAACTTTCCGAGATAAACGCAGCCGTTTTCAAGGTTGCCGTAAATGACCTGATTGCCGAAGGTGCCATCCTGAACGGCCTTCATGCAGAGGCTGAGCATACCGGCGTTATCGGTAACGACGGAGCAGGCTACGCAGGGATTCTGTCCGAGCAGGTCTGCGGGCTGGCCTATATCAACGATCTTAATCGGGCCTTCACCGTTAGCCTGGTCAATAGCCTGACGTGCGCCGGAGTCAACAGCGGAAGCGTCTCCGAAAAAGACGTCCGCACCGTCATTAATCATGGAAGCCGCAAGCTCCATACCCTTTGCGGTGTCGTTGAAGGAGCCTGCATACGCGGAAACAGCCTTGATATCGGGGTTGATGACCTTCGCCGCGGACTCAAAATTTGCGAGCTTTGCCTTGGTGGTATCAAGTTCCATGCCGCCGATGAAGCCAATGACGTTGGACTTTGACATCATGCCGGCGATGATTCCGGCTATGGAGCCGATCTGCTTAGCGTCCGGCAGGATGCTTGCGATGTTTGCCGTGGGCAGGGTCTCGCTGCCGTTAAGGACTGCAAAATAAACATTGGGGTAGTCGGCCGCGACCTGCTTGACAGCGTCGCTGTACTGATTGCCGGGAGCAAAGATCATGTCATAGCCGAGATCGCAGTAGCTGATCATAGCATCTGCATAAGCGGACTGGTCAATAGAA
>JAJUHD010000113.1 GCA_029268085.1 Bacillota bacterium
CCCCGCAGCCGGAATCAAGTACCCAGGAGCTTTCGTAAGTCAGCTCTGCCGCAAGCCCGGCAAGCGTTCTTCGGAGCGGTTCGTAATACCCTCCGGAAAGGAAGCGGTTTCGTGCCCGCACCATATTCTTGTCGTCGCCCGGGAGCTTTGAGTGCTTTTTGTTCGCAGGGAGCAGGTGAACGTAACCCTCGGATGCGATGTCATAGCCGTGTCCCGCAGGGCAGGCATAGCTTTTTTCTCCTCTCTCGAGTCTTCCGCCGCATATCGGGCATATAAAAAGGCTCATACGGGAGTCTCCTTTCCGAACAGTCTGCCCTGCCAAGTGTTTCTTTCCGCCATAAGCTTGTCTATTGTTCCGAGGACTCGGAGCTTGTCGCGGCTCCAGAGAGGCGCAACGAGCGTTCTCCTGTCGCCGTCGCCCGTAAGGCGTTCAATTGTCGTCTCCGGCGGAAGCACCTCGAGCTGGCGTACGACAGTATTCGTGTATGATTCGAGGCTCATCGGGATATATTGTCCGCGCTTGAGCATATCATGCAGGCATGTTCCGTTTATAACGTGCAGAAGATGGATTTTCACGCCGTCGGGGCGCATTTTGCCGAGAACTCGCGCAGTCTCGGTCATCATGTCTTCCGTTTCGTCCGGCAGCCCGTTGATTATGTGTACCGTGACCCTGATCCCTCGGCTTTTAAGAGCCGAATAGCCCTGCCTGAAGTCTGCTAAGCTGTGGCAGCGGTTAATTTTTGCCGCAGTTTCGTCGAACGCAGTCTGAAGCCCAAGCTCAACGGTAAGATTAGTCCGGAAATTCAGCTCGGCGAGATAATCGAGCACGTCGGGGGAAAGACAGTCCGCGCGCGTCGCAACGGCAAGGCCGCAGACGCCCTCGTGCGAAAGCGTAGTTTCGAACATTTTTTGCAGGACGGCTAGCGGCGCATAGGTATTCGAATGCGCCTGAAAATAGGCGACAGCCTTGGCATCGGGAACCTTTTTTCGTATTCGGATGAGCTCGTCGGCTAGCTGTTTATTAATCGGAACGGCTGGAGAGGCGGTAAAATATCCGCTGCCGCCGTCACAGTAGATGCAGCCTCCCGTGCCCTTCGTGCCATCGATGTTCGGGCAGCTAAGCCCCGCGTCGATAACAGCCTTATAGACCTTTAAGCCCCGCCTGCTGTTCTCATAGGCAAGGCTTTTATATCGCTTGTTGTCATTCGAATAAGGGAACGGGTTCATATGTACGCCTTTCCGTATTTTTTCTTATTATAACACACTCACATTATTTTCGAAACTTGCATCGCAGATCTTGTTGTGCTATCCTTATTAAAACAATTCAGGCCGAGGAGAAAAAGAGAAAAATGGACGTTGAAACCGGCAGACCCAAAAGCGTTGAGGGGCGTATCCCGCAGGAAATACGCAGCTACGACCTTTTGGACAGTCTGCAAATCGAATATACCCGCGTGGACCATGAAGCCGCGGAGACAATGGAGGTCTGCCTCGAGCGTGCGGAGGTTCTGGGAACCCGCATATGCAAAAATCTCTTTTTGTGCAACAGGCAGGAGACCGTTTTCTATCTTCTTTTAATGCCGGCGGACAAGCAGTTTCGCACATCTGTTGTTTCAGCACAGCTCGGCGTCGCCCGCCTGCACTTTGCCGACGAGAATCATATGATGAAGTTTCTTGAGATCCGCCCCGGAAGCGTGAGTGTGATGGGGCTGATGAACGACAGGGATCACAATGTGCGGCTTCTCGTTGACAGGGACATTCTCAAGCAGGAATATTTCGCCTGCCATCCGTGCATAAATACGAGCAGCCTTAAGTTCAAAACATCGGAGCTTTTCGAAAAGCTGCTGCCCGCTATGGGGCATGAGCCGACATTCGTAGATCTGTAAGACCCAAGCCGTAAAAGGAGGGTATATTATGAATAAAAAGAAAAAACGCCGGCTGATCGTTTTGGCCAGCGTTTTTCTGCTTATCGCCGCTTTCGCGGCAAGTCCTCTTTTCCCATATGTCCGCAGTCTCGCCGTAATGTCGGTTTACAGCTCCCGATGCGCGAAAGGCAGCATCATGCAGGAGGAAAGCTTCAGTCTTGAAATACCTTCCGGCGAGGGCTGGTACCCTTTCGCTATGACCTATACAGCGGACGAAGATTTTTCTGAATATATCGGCTTGCCGGATACGAAGCTCACGATACTCTATAATTTCCCCGCATTCTCGCTTAAGGACGGCTGCAGCAGGCTTTATGACGAGACCTCGCCCTATTACAGCAGCTTCTACGGTGCTTATCTCGTGCAGCGGGCAGACGGGGAGCCCTTCGGCTTCTCGAAGGATATTCATGATCCCGACGAAAAGGCCGTCGCGGATATCGCAGAGTTCGACTTATTTACTCTCGTTCTGGGCGACTTCGGTCTGACTTCGGACAAAAGGATTTTCGGCTACTCGCTGACCGACTGTCAGAAAAACCAGTTCTTCGTCGGTTATGATGGCTGGACTCGCATTTCATCAGATATTACAGTCAACGGCGTAAACCATGAAAAGAGAGGCTTTTGTACGTCATATATTCAGTACGGAGCGCCGAGCTTTCCGGTTTCTTCAGACTTTGCGCCCGTGAAGATGAAAAGCATCGTTTACGCAAAGTATATTCCCGAATGGAATACGGCAGTGTTCTTCTATGTAATGTCACCCTCTGATAATATCTGTAAGATCTGTGTTCGGGATATCCTGTCGAAAAGCACGCTCTCGGACAGGAAATAAATATAAAAACCGTCGGTGAAGATCCGGCGGTTTTTATGCTCTTATCCATGAACCAACGTTTCAATATCAAAGGTTCGCGGGTCTTCACAGGTTTTGAGGTAGCTGTCTGTAACCCAGAACCATTTCTCGTCACAGTAATTCGGCTGATCGGGAACGGGATCCGCCCAGGTCACGTCGATATTATAATAAGTTCCGCCCGAGTATATCCTGCTCCATGCGTGTCCCTCGCCGTCAACATACCCTGTCATGCTTTCCATCTTTACTCCGGCAAGGTTGCATATATAGTTGTACATCGCGGTGTAGCCCATGCATACGGCGGTTCCGCGGACCGCGGCATCATATCCGGTGTAGTATGTATAGCTCTCGTCATACTTTGTGTGATATGCCGTATAGATATAGAGGACATGCGCCTTTTCCTTGTCCGTCATGCTCTTTTTGAGCTGGCCGGTCTCGTACAGAGAAGTGACTATTTTGGCGCAGGTGCTGTTGAACGCCCCGATCTGACTCTTAATCTGGCTCTGTGTCAGGCCGTCGGAGTTGGAAAGATTGAGCGTGAATTCTATATCCGAGCAGTTTGTTCCTTCCTTTAAATATGTCACGCCATACGAGCACTGGCTGAGAAAGGACGCGTATTCCAGATAATCGAACATTGCGTAATAATACGCGGTCTCGATATCGTCCATTATTTTGTTAAGCTGCGCCTCCGTGCAGGTGAAATCCGCAGTAAAAGTATCCTCAAAGACGGCATTGACGAGCATATAATCCCAAGCCTTAACATAATCGTTAAATGAATCGAAGGACGTCGGTTTTGAAACCTTGTAGTGACTCAGGTCGACCGCGAACGTCTCCGCCCAGTCCGGCCTTGGGATTTTAGTGCTCAGCCGGTAGAGCATGATGCAGGTGTCGCAGCGCTTGACGTTCTGCTCGCCGCCAAAGGAAACCGTGCCGTCTCCGTTCGGGATACCCTTGATTATGCCGTAACCGTAGAGCAGGCCGGCCGCCTCAGAGTCGGTATCCGAAAAGACTTTGGAGCTTGCGCCCGCCTCAAGCTTGTATACGGCGACTATATATTCACAGAGCTGTTCCCTTGTTGCGTTGGCGTTCGGGTCGGTTTTCGGCGAGACAATATTTTTATCCTTCGCCCATGCCCACACGTCCGAATACCATGGGCTGTTTTTTCCCGAATACCCCGCATAGCCGACGCCTGCGGTCGAACACACGAGCTTTAGGGCCTCGGCATTCTTTACGGGATTTTTAGGAAGAAAGGTACCGTCTCCGTAGCCGTTTATCACGCCCTGCGAGTACATCGCGGTGACTTCGGTGTAATAGTAGTCGTTCTGCGAGATGTCGCTGAAGGAGCCGGCAGCCTCCGCCGCTGTCAGCGGGGCAAAGCTCAGAACGAGCGTTATTGCGAGAATAGTGCAGAGAAATTTTGCCGTGGTTCCGCCTTTTTTCATTAATAGCCTCCTGTCCGCTTTTGCGGTGCCCCTTCCCTTGTCTCTCTTGTCTATTATAAGGTGAGGGCACCGACCGTTCCAGCTTTTTTCGTCGCCGCTCCGGATATCGGCAGATTTTTTGTGGCCGGAATTTGCCTCTTTAACCCAATGAAGCAGCAATATTATGTAAAAATTCACTGTTTTTTCAAAATTTGATGAAATTGGGCTTTCTCTATCGAATAACCGTGCTATATAATTTATGGTAGTTTTCCGGAAAAATGAAAGGGGTGACCGATTTGGCTCATGAATTCAACGTCAACAGCCCATTCCTTTTTGCCATTGTGGCAATCATTTTAATGCTGATTATGGCGCAGGCGCTTTTCTTCCTGATACGCGCGTGGCGTCAGGCAAAAAAGCTGGGTATAGACAGCTCCAAGCTCTGGAGCGTAGTCAAATCCAGCGCGGTTTTTACTATAGTCCCGGCTGTCTCGATCCTGATCGGCGTCATAGCGCTTTCAAAAAAATTGGGTCTTCCGCTTCCGTGGCTTCGTCTCTCGGTTATCGGTGCGCTTACCTATGAAACCGCTGCGGCGTCAGCCGCCGCAAGCGCGGTCGGTACGAGCATCGGCGATACTTCCGCCTTATTGACAGCAAGCCAGTATGCGGCCATAGCGTGGGTCATGACGCTCGGTATCATGGCCAGCGTCATACTTCCTCCCATCATCTGCCGCAGGCTCCTGAGCGGCGTTGATAAGCTGGAAAAGCGTGACAAACGCTGGGGAGAGATCATGATGTCCGCCCTGTTTATGGGGATGATTTCCGCCTTCCTCGGTATGATTTTCGGCAAGGTAGGCGCAGGACTCACGGGCTGGATACCTGTTTTCGTGATGCTTGCGTCAATGGTGCTTATGCTTATCTGCGCAGTACTGATAAAAAAATTGAAAATAAAATGGATCGAGGACTACGCCCTTCCGATATCCATGATCGGTGCAATGGCTCTCGCGGTGCCGATTACGAACGCCGTGAACGCGTATATTGCATGAGGAGGCTATCCATGAAAATACGAAATATGAGCTACGATGACGGAACCCATTTCTGGGGACGTATATGGATGTGGAGCATGGGAGTAATACTTCTTATGTTCCCGACCGCCGCCTGCCTTTACTTCAACGCATGGCCCGAGGCAAATGGCTTTCTTAAAGGGCTTCTCGCTATCGCGCCCATGTTCTGGGCCGTAGGAACGATAGAGGTTCTGACTTATGCCCCGATGCTGGGGGCAGGGGGTACTTATCTGGGCTTTATAACCGGAAACCTTACCAACCTGAAGGTCCCTTGCGCGATTACGGCGATGAACAAGGCCGGCGCAAAGCCCGGTACGCCGGAGGGCGAGGTTGTCAGTACGATTTCCATAGCGGTTTCCAGCATAGTCACTACTCTCGTCATTTTCTTCGGCGTACTGCTGATTGTTCCCCTGACGCCGGTTCTGGACAGCCCTGTGCTTAAGCCCGCCTTTGATCAGATACTTCCCGCCCTGTTCGGCGGACTCGGCGTCGCGCTCATTAGTCAAAACTTAAAGGTTGCTATCGCTCCTGTAATCTCAATGTTGGTTCTTTTCCTATGCGTGCCTTCGCTTGCCGACAGCGGAGCGATATTCGTTCCGGTAGCCGCCGCGATCGCCATTGCCGCCGCTCGTCTGATGTATAAAAAGGGCTGGCTTAAATAGCAGAAAGGGATGTTCTAATGATCGGCTATATCATCGGCTTTACAGTTCTTTTATTGCTTACAGCGCTAATTGCCATTGTGCTTGTCCGTACAGTCAGGTTCAAGCCCAGGGAGCAGGCCGCCGTTCCGTATACGGATGTGGAGATAGACGTCGTAAAGGCGGCGCTCGACCTCTCGGAGATGATACGCTGCAAGACGGTATCCCACGCGGACCCCTCCCTCGACGACGATTCGGAGTTTCTGAAATTCGAACTGCTCCTGCCTAAGCTTTATCCCCATGTGTTCTGGACCTGCAAATATGAGAGGCTCAATTCCCGCGCGCTTATGTTCCACTGGAAGGGCAGCACAAATGCCGCACCTGTCGTACTAATGGCGCACTTCGATGTCGTTTCCGCAAATGAAGACGAATGGTCGAAGCCTGCTTTCGAAGGTATAATAGAGGACGGCGAAATCTGGGGCCGCGGCGCTCTGGATACAAAATCGACGCTCCTTAGTATCCTCGCTTCGGCGGAAGCCCGCATGGCTGAGGGCTTTACGCCCAAACGCGACATATACTTCTGCTTCGGCGGAGACGAAGAGGTTCTCGGAGGCGGGGCGCCCTCGATCGTGCATGAGCTCAAAAAGCGAGGCATAGAACCGTGCTTCGTGCTTGACGAGGGCGGCGCGATTGTTGACAATGTGTTTCCCGGAGTCAAAAAGCGCTGCGCGCTCATCGGCATCGGCGAAAAGGGGAACTGGAACCTGAAGTTAAAAGCCGTTGCTAAGGGCGGTCACGCTTCGGCGCCTCCCGCAGATTCTCCCGTGGATATTCTTGCCTATGCCTGCCGCAGGATACACGACAATCCGTTTAAGTTTCGCATCACGAAGCCCGCGAAAGAGATGTTTTGCAACCTCGCGCCCCACTCCACCTTCCTCTACAGGATGATTTTCTCAAACCTCTGGCTCTTTAAGCCGGTCTTGGATCTCATCACTAAAAAACAGGGCGGCGAGCTGAACGCGCTCGTGCGGACGACAGTCGCCTTTACCATGACGGAGGGAAGCTCCGGTGCGAACGTTCTGCCAAGCGAGGCGAGCCTTACGATGAACGTCCGCATACTCGAGGGAGATACGAGGGAGACATCCCTCGCTCGGATAAAAAAGATTGTGAACAATGACTCGATCGAATATCTGCCGCTCGCCGGCTCCGACCCGTCAAAAACCTCGCCGACCGACTCGATAAGCTATCGGGCGCTGGAACGCGCGATAAAGCAAAGTTATCCCGACGTTTTGGTCTCGCCCTATCTCATGATTGCGGGCAGCGATTCGCGCCACTATCTGCGCATCTGCGATAATGTCTACCGTTTTTCGGGTATGTACCTTTCCGCCGAGGAACGCGGGATGATCCACGGAAAGGATGAGCGGATTTCGGTCGAAAAGCTCGCCGATACGATTAAATTCTACTATCGTTTGATGGGGATTTTGCAGGATATGTAGTGTATTGTTCAACAGGCGCATCGGAAAAGCCGATGCGCCTGTTTTTTATTTTTTATTTACAACGGTATCCATATATTCGGAAATCAGAGTTCTGATGTCCTTTTCGGATTTGTAGCGGAAGTCCGTGTTGTCGGTATCGAGCATCAGCATCGGCATACCGTATTTCTCCTGAACTGCATCCGAAACCATTTTAGTCGCGGCCCACGCGTGACGGCAGCCTCGGTTTCCAAGAAAGATAATTACATCCGGCCCGTATACGCGGAGCAGGCCATCGATCGAATCAAGCAGTTCTTCGCCCGAAACGCCCGCGCCGTGAGCCATGGCGCCGGAATGCATCCTCCTGCACATGATTTCCAAACAGGCATCCCTGTCGTCAAGCTCGGTGAAAAGCTCTCGCTGCCCAAAGCAGAAGCCGTCCGCCACAGTGACCGCTCCGTATTCCCTTTCGAGGAACGTGGTCAGGGCCATACCCTGCCGGAACAGGTTATGCATCAGCAATACCCTGTGCTTTTCCCCGCCGGAGCAGGGGCTGAAGTCCTCGCCGATGCGTTCCCTGCACAAATCAATCTCGCACTGAAGAAGCCTTGCCATCTCCTCGGTCGGGCCAAAAGCATTCATCAATTCGTTCCATACAGCCATGTGCGAGGACAGAGGGCAGGGGCGTGCTGCGCGCAGCTCCGAACACTCCCTGATAAGCTCAGCCGAACGGTTATAAAGCTCCAGGCGGTGTTTGACTCTTTTCCAATCGAGCTTTCCGCCCGTTATTTCCTCCAGAAAGACGATAAGCTGCTCAAGCTGCTTTCTGATATATTTCAGGCTTGTTTGGCTTTTTCTCAAAGGAATGTCAAAGTGCAGGGCGGGAGCGTTCAAGAGCCTGCCCATCTCGATGCAGGCGGTCCGCGCACTGTCACAGGCGATCGGCAGAGAAACATAAGCGTCTGGCGTAAGTCCAAGCTCACCGGAGAACATTATGCCAGCGTTCAAAGTCTGCAGCGAGCAAAGGGTCAGATTCGCGCTCGTTTCAGCTAAGTTTATAAATCTTGCCGTCAGTGCCGAGTCCTCTGAAATTCGGGACGGAATAAGGTCGAGATACAGAGGAACGCAGTCAAGCGCGTAGATTATTTCGGCAGGCAC
>JAJUHD010000114.1 GCA_029268085.1 Bacillota bacterium
CATCGGCGAGGGGCATTTTGCTCCCGGTTCGATGCTCCCGAAGGTACAGGCCGCCGTGCGCTTCGCATCCTCAAAGGACGGCCGTACCGCGCTCATCACGCTTCTCGAAAAAGCCCGCGACGGCATCGCCGGAAAAACCGGTACGAGAATTACTCTTTGAGCTTTACATACACTCCAAAAACCGGAGCCTGCTTTATCCGCAGATTCCGGTTTTTGCCTTTTATATGCCCCTTTTATGAAAATATATTTTCCGATAAGCCTTTTCGATAATATGCGGAGCAATACAGAAAAAAATGGATGCTGTTACCGCATATGATAAGCATCCCCCAGACTTGACATTCACACGCTAATAAACTAAGCTGAAAAAAAGACGTTGGAGTCGAAAAATGAAGAATTTATCCTTCAAACAAAAATTGCTGCTGATTGGTGTTATTCCGGTAATGATCCTAGGCGTACTGATTGGTTTTTTGACCTATAATGACGCTAAGAATATTGTGACAAACGCACAAAAAGAAGTCATTGCCGATACGGTCTATCGTATTGACGTTAATCTGAATATGAAAGTACGCTACATAAGCGAGTCAATCCGTTCTGCGGCCGAAAACAAGCTGACCGGCGATCTGATATGTAATTTTAACAGCGGCACGAAAAATCCGCAGACGATTTCCGAAATGGAAACTTACTGCGAAGGTATAACCCGCGCGTTCGATGCCATTTCAAGTATCAGCGTTATTACGGGAACTCAGGTTTTATTTACCACACGCGGCGAGGACAATCCTATTATAAGCCGTACTGTAGTTGACGGATTCTATCAGAAGGCTGTTGAGAAACCTGAAAAAGTATTCTGGTCAAACCTTGATACCAGCATGTTTTTAGATTCCATGAATGACGGCAGTAAAGTGCTGACCGCTTACGGCTCTATACGGGACGAAGGCGGAAATGTGATCGGCCTTTTGGTGGTGGAGTTGCTGCCGGCTTCATTCAGCAACCTGCTCCTTGAAAACCAAAAAATCCTTAGTCATCAATATACATATATCGTAGATAAGAACGAACAGGTTATCTGCGCCGACCGTAAAGGATATCCGGATTTTTATAACATAATCGAGAAAAAATTCAGCGAAGGTACGCGCCGGTTTCAATTTGACTGGAACGGAGAAAAATATTACGCCTGCGGGCAGTATAACGGCCTTACGGGCTGGAAGACGTTTTCGGTCATCAGCGTCAAGAATTTGTTTGCAGATTCAGATTCTCTGAAAAACCATATATCGTGGCTGGTTTTCGGCACCGTATCTTTTATGCTGCTTGCGATTCTTTTGATGTACCAATCCATTACTCGCCCGCTCAACGACTTGAGCAAAGCAATGAAAACCGTTCAGGACGGCAACTTTGAATTTCAGATGGACAATGACAGAAAGGATGAGATCGGGCAGCTTACCGATTCCTTCAACTATATGGTTAATAAGATAAACCTGCTGATTCGTGAGGTTTATCAGGAAAAGCTTGCTCAGAAAACCGCTGAAATCGAAGCGCTTCAGGCGCAGATCAACCCGCATTTTCTTTATAACGCGCTGGATTCGGTTAACTGGATGCTCATCGACCGGGGCGAAACGGACATAAGCAATATTATTGTTTCTCTCGGCAAGCTGATGCAATACTGTATCGATACGGACAACGCGCTTGTCACGCTCGAGCAGGAATATCAGTATATCCAGGATTATCTGTGCGTACAGAAAAACAGGCTGGAGGAACGTTTGCAGTATTCTCTTGAGATTGAGCAGCCTCTCAATGAACTGCTTGTTCCGAAACTGATTTTGCAACCGCTGGTGGAGAATTCCATAAAGCACGCAATTGAGCCATATAAAAAGCAAGGGTTTATTAATATCCGCTCGTTTATGCGTGAGGGAAAAATCAATATTTCCGTGCAGGACAACGGCTGCGGTATGTCTCCGGAACAGCTTAGGTCTTTGCGGCAATCGGATAAGCGGATCAGCAGGCAAACCGGTATCGGCGTGAAAAATGTAATGCGGCGGTTAAACCTGTTTTTTGGGGATGACAGCGAACTGCGGATTGAAAGCGAACAGGGCATCGGAACTACAATGACAATCGTTATACCGGCTGCGGATGATATTAACGGAGGAAAAGTTTGAGCTTTTTCAAACTTAGCTGCCAGTAAAACAGGAAGAAAGGTGCGGCATTTTATGAATATCCTGATTATTGATGATGAGCCTAAAATCCGGAACGGGCTGATAAAGCTTCTCAGCGCCCATGAAAACTGGACGATTTCAGGCGCCTTTGCCGATGCCGCCTCTGCGCTTAAGTTCATGTACGAATCAGATAATGACGTAATAATTACCGATATAAAGATGCCCGGTATGTCCGGCCTTGATATGATTTCAAGGATCAGGGAGCGGAATCCCCAAATCCCGGTTATTATCCTCAGCGGTTACGGAAACTTCTTATATGCGCAGAGGGCAATTGAATTGGGGGTCAGAAAATATCTTACAAAGCCGACCAACACAAGGGAACTTGTGGCAGTTTTGGAGCAAATCGAGTCGGAGCTCCGGAAAGAGGCGGAGAACCTCCAGAGCTCGAGCAAGGCTTCTGTTTCCAACCTGCTGATTCTTCGGGCAATTCAGCATATGGAAATCCACTATAACGAGAGGATTAGCCTAAAAGACGTCGCCAATGAGCTTTATATTTCCCCGAACTACCTCTCCGAGCTGTTTAAAAAGCATACGGGGCAGACCTTTTCAGACTATCTGCTGGCTTTACGTATGGAAAAGTCAAAATCATATCTGAGTAATATAGCATACAAGGTTTCGGATATTGCAGGACTGGTTGGGTTCAGCGATTCCCGGTATTTCAGCAGTACATTTAAGAAGTTCTTTGGCATGACGCCGATGGAATATCGCAACCGGTACGCGGGAAAGCGTTTCGATTAATAAACAGCAAACGAACGTGAACGATTTCGTTCACGTTTTTTTAGGAGAAAAGCTCGCGTAAAAGCTTTTTTATTAAATATCGTAAAATCATTAACAAAATCGTAAAATTTCCGCATTGTGTATTTTGCCGTAAAACATAAAATAAACTTGCAGCTTGGTACTGCAAGTTGCCAAATATACAGCCGGGTCCATGGATTGCCATAGGAATACGGCGGAATGGAGGAACTATGAAAAAGAAACTCTCAGCGCTTCTTGTGTTAGTACTTATTTTCGCAATGATGGCATCATTAGCCGGCTGCGGAAGCAAGGATGCACCGAAAGAGGAAAACCCCACCGCGCCTTCCGCAGCAGCTGCCGAGAAGACGGCAGCGGACTACAAGATCGTTCTGATTCTTCCCGGTGCGGTAAACGACCAGGGCTGGAACGCATCAAACTACGCCGGTCTGGTTGCCTGCAACGAAGAACTTGGCACCAACATGGAGTATGTTGAAAACGTACAATCCGCCGACTTCGAGTCCACCTTCAGAGAATATGCCGAGCGCGGCTATGACATGGTCATGGCGGCAGGCTCCCAGTTCGATGAAGCCGCGGCAACTGTTGCGGCAAGCTATCCCGACACCATGTTCGTCGTTGTCAACGGCGCAAATTCCGACCTTGACAACCTCTCCCCCCTGTTTCCGAAGGAATATGAAGCCAGCTACCTCGCAGGAATCATCGCCGGCAATATTTCCGAAAAAGGCAAATTCGCTATGATCGGCGGCGAATCCAATCAGGCTATGGAGCATCTCATGTCGGTTTACGGCAAGACCGCTGTATCCATATGCAAGGATCGTGGCATCGCAGACGCTTCATACAATCTCGCATATGCCAACAGCTGGAGCGATGTCGCTCTCGGCAAGCAGATGGCTGAAAGCATGATAGACGAAGGCGCGGACGTTCTGCTTGTATATGCAAACGAGCTCGGCCTCGGTGCTATCGATGCGGCAATCGAAAAGGGCATCAAGGTAGTCGGCTATTCCTCCGACCAAACCACCATTGACCCGAAAACAGTAGTTGCATCCATAAGCTTTGACTTTGCCACCATGTACAAATGGGCTATTAACGCCTATCTCAGCGGCGAGCTTAAAGGCCACACCGTTCATGAAGTCGGCATCAACGAGGACATCTTTGTTCCCGTATTTACCGAAAATGTTTCTCAGGATGTCATTGACGCGGTAAATACCGCTATTTCGGATTACAAGGCAGGCAAAGTCGATCTTAAAACGCTGTTTGATGATTAAGCTGTAAGTCTGGCGTATTATATTTACATATTGCGCTTGGTAACAAAAAGTGTCTGTTAAAAATATTATCTGTCCGACACGACAGATCATTTTTGCGACAGACACTTTTCATTATAAGGAGAATAGACATGGATACTCCTGTCGTAGAACTGAGAAATGTTTCAAAATACTTTGCAAAGGTAATCGCAAATAAAAACGTCTCCTTTTCTGTAAAAGAGGGAGAGGTGGTGGCTCTGCTGGGTGAAAACGGCGCAGGCAAGAGCACCATTATGAAAATCCTGTACGGCCTGTACAGCGCAGATGAAGGACAGATCTTTATCCGCGGCGAGGAAAAGACAATAAAAAGCCCGAAAGACGCCATGTCAATGGGTATTGCAATGATCCAGCAGCACTTTTCTTTGGTTCCGACACATACAGTCACTGAAAATATTATCCTCGGCAATGTGCACGGAAGAATTTCGCTTAGACAATATAATGAAAAGATACGGAAACTGGCCGAGGATTACGACTTTGATGTTCCTGTAGATGTCAAGGTCGGCGATTTGGCAGTCGGAGTGCAGCAGAAGGTTGAAATCCTTAAGGCACTGTATCTGGATGCCAAAATACTGATAATGGATGAGCCCACTGCCGTCCTTACGCCTCAGGAATCGGACAACCTGATGAATTTCATTAAAGATTTTGCCGCAAAGGGCAATTCCGTAATCTTCATAACACATAAACTGAAGGAAGTCATGGATGTTGCGGATCGCATCGTCGTTATGCGTGACGGCATGGTTGCAGGCAATGTCCTGAAGGCGGAAACGAACGAACGGGAGCTTGCAAAGCTGATGATGGGCAAAGAGCTGGTTCCCGCAGACAAGGCCGGCGGCGAGGACTTCTCGAAAGCCGAAACGCTGCTGGAGCTGTCCCATGTTTCAGTAGTAAAAAAAGGCGAGGCGCCTATGCTGGAGGACGTATCTTTTAAAATACACGCCGGAGAGGTGTTCGGCATCGCCGGCGTAAGCGGCAACGGGCAGGACGCAGTCTGCGAGGTGATCAGCGGTTCAAGAAAGATCTCGGACGGAGATATTCTTTATGGCGGAAGAAGCATAAAGAATGATACAATCCGCCAGCGTATCGATGCCGGGATCGGCTATGTGCCCGTGGACCGCTACCGTGACGGGCTTATCATGGATATGACGCTGGCGGAAAACATGATGCTTAAAAGCAGCTACGACAAACGCTGGACAAAGCATGGATTCATTTCCCAAAAGGTTTTGAATAAATACACCAGCGATATTATCCGCGACCACAAGGTTAAGGCTACAGGTCCGGACGAAACGGCAAAAAGCCTCTCCGGAGGCAATCAGCAAAAAATGGTGCTTGCCAGAGAGATCGACGTCGGACGGAAGGTGGTTATATTCAATCAGCCTACCCGCGGTCTGGATATGGGCGCCGTCGACCGCATCCACAAATCAATTATCGGAGAGAAAGAAAAGGGAAAAGGCGTGCTGCTGATTTCAACGGAGCTGTCCGAAATATTTGAAATGGCGGATAGCATTGCCGTAATGTATAAGGGAAAGCTTATGGGCATCTATAAAAACGGAGAGCTCTCCATTGAGAAGATCGGCCTGCTGATGGCAGGCTATACCGAAGAAACGGAGGGTTCCGGCAATGAAAAATAAGTTTGGGGACGCACTGATCTTTAATGTCGGCGCGGTTGTTGCCGGTCTTGTTATCAGCGCCTGTATGCTGATTTTTATGAAAATAAATCCCGTTCAGGTCTGCGGGGAAGCGCTCAGAAAAATAATATCCGACGGCTATAATCTGGGAGAGGTTCTGGTCAAAGCAACGCCTCTCATATTCACCGCACTGGCATTTGCTTTTACCTATAAAGCAAATCTCTTTAACATCGGCGCGCAGGGACAGTTTTATGCCGGTTCCATTGTGGCTGTAACGCTATCGCTTCTGCTGGGCGATGTGCTGCCTCCGGTTCTTCTGATTTTGCTGGTGCTTATTGCATCCTTTGCCGCCGGCGGCCTTGTTGGCGCACTGATCGGTCTTGCCAAGGCCAAGTTCAACGCAAATGAATTTCTGGTCAGTATGATGTCTACATATGTGGTCTCGGCGATAATGGATTATCTTCTGAGGACTGTCCTTCGCGAAACAAAGGGGGAGTACCTGCAGACAGATCCGATTTCATCCAATGCTTATCTGGCAAACATCATTCCCGGCACCCGTGTACATGTCGGCTTTGTTATTGCTATCGCTGCGGCAATCGGCATCTGGGTCCTGCTTTATAAAACTCCTCTCGGATTCCGCATCCGTTCCGTTGGCTGCAACTCCATTGCGGCTGAGCAGGCCGGTATCCGTTCAAAAACCATTTTTGTAACCGCCTTCCTCATAAGCGGCGGTCTTGCTGGTCTCGCGGGACTTACGGAGGTAAACGGCGTGCAGCATATGCTGCTTCAGGATTTTAACGGGTCTATCGGCTCCTTTGGCATCGGCATTGCGATTTTGGCCAACGGCAACCCCATCGGCGTAATTTTTGCGGCTCTGCTGTTCGGTTTTCTGAACGTAATGGGCACGACTATGGGCCGCCTGCCGGGGCTGAATATCCCGTCCAGTGTCATCGACCTTATAGAAGGCATTGTAATGATTTGTGTCATCGTTTCCTACTTCCTTAGGCGCTATGTACAGAACAGGCGGGAAAAGAAGCTACTTAAAAAGGAAGGTGAGCAGATATGCTGAACATTTTATCTCGGGCAATAATGATGAGTACGCCTTTGATGCTGGGCGCTCTGGGTGAGGTTTATGCAGAGCGGACCGGCATGATGGTCACAGCCATTGAAGGTATTTTCCTTATGGGCGCCTGGGGCGGCTTTGTAGGAACATACATGACCGGAAGCATTGCCGTCGGCATACTGCTGGCCATTTTCTGCGGTCTTGTGACTGCGGCCCTGTACGGTGTTGTTACAGTCTATATGCGGCAGCAGCAGATCGTCACCGGTACTGCAATCAACATACTTGCCGCCGGCTTCTGCGCATATTTTCAAAGGGTATTGTTCGGAATTCCCACCACCCCGCTCAAGATCGGCATACTCCCGAAGCTCCCTATTCCCCTGCTGTCGAAAATCCCGGTAATCGGCGAGATGCTGTTCGACCAAAATATTGTTACTTACCTTGTTTACATCTTGATTCCAATATCCTATTTCGTGCTTTTCAAAACTTCCCTCGGCCTGACGCTGCGCTCGACAGGTGAAAATCCGGAAGCGGTCGATGTCGCCGGCATCAATGTCAACCGGGTACGTTTCCTGACGGTGCTCGCGGCCGGCGTTGTCGGCGGACTGGCGGGATCCTTCTATACTGTGGGCTATCTGGGAATGTTTACTTCAGGTATCATAGGCGGGCGAGGATGGATCGCTTTTGCAATCTGCTTCCTCGGAAACTGGAACCCCAAGGGCGCGGTCATCGGCACTCTGGTATTTGGACTCGCAGACGCAATAGCAGTTTACATCCAGTCCGTAGGCGGCGGTACGGTATTCCCCAATGAGCTGATAATCGCTCTGCCGTATATTCTGACAATCGTTTTGACCATAAGCCGCAAAAGCTTTAATGTCCCGGCCAAGCTTGGTGTTGCTTATTCCAAAGAGGATTAATTTTAAATTAAAAATCAAAAACACCCCAATTATCAGTAATAATACTGTATAATTGGGGTGTTCAATTGGCATCAACAAATTTAAGGGAGGCATATATGACAAACCCTGTTGAACTCACAAAGTGTCTGGTAAGGATAAAAAGCTGCAATCCCGGAGAATACGAAGGAGAAATCGGCGACTTCGTATTTGCTCGCTTAAAAAACTGCGGTATCCCCGTGAGAAGGCAGCAGGTGTTTCCCGGACGCTCTAACATTATCTCGGAAATAAAAGGTAAAACCGGTCTCCCGCCGCTCGTTTTAATCTGCCATATGGATACCGTCGTTGTCGGGGACGGCTGGACGGAGGCTCCTTTTGCCGCGGATGAAAAAAACGGCTGTATTTTCGGGCGCGGAGCTTGCGATATGAAATCAGGCCTCGCCTGCGCGCTTTCGGTGTTTGAGGAAATACAGGCGCG
>JAJUHD010000115.1 GCA_029268085.1 Bacillota bacterium
ATAGTATACGTCGCCGATAAGCGGCGGCTCATCAGGATCGAAGCCCTCCGGTACTCTTCCTGAAATCATCTCGTTCTCCGTGGAATAAACGGCTATGTAAGTGCTTGTCTGGATAAGATCAAGCTCGCTGTCCGGCTCATTAATGCCCTCTCCCAGCCGCAGTGCTTTGGCTGCCTGATCGGCCTTGGAAACCAGCTTAGCCTCCATGTCTGTATACAAGTAGTTTGAAATAGCTATATACATTATAGGCAGCGTCGCAAAAAAAAGAATTAATAGAGCAATACTGTGCCAGAATATGATTTTCCACTTGATATTCAGGTTTTTCATCATTACTCCCTGACGATATATCCGCTGCCGCGTATCGTATTTATAAGTTTTTTGTCAAAACCGTCGTCAATCTTTGCCCGTATATAGCGTATATAAACATCCACAATGTTCGAGGAACAGTCAAAGTCGTAGTTCCAGACGTGGTCGACGATCTGCGTCCTTGTGAGCAGGCGGTTCTTGTTGCGCAGCAGGTATTCGAGGATGGCAAACTCCTTGCTTGTCAGCTCAATCTTTTTTCCCGCGCGGCTGACCTCATGGCTTGAGAGATCCATAACGAGATCGGCTATTGACAGTTCGTTTTTTCGCTCCGTTCCCTGACGGCGCATAAGGGCGCGGATCCGCGCCAGAAGCTCCTCCAGCGAAAACGGTTTGATCAGATAGTCGTCGGCGCCGAAATCAAGCCCCTTGACGCGGTCTTCAACAGTGTCCTTTGCCGTCAAAATAAGAACCGGAGTATGATTGCCGCTGTTGCGCATATTTTTCAATATAGTAAGCCCGTCGATGCCGGGCAGCATGATATCCAAAACTATGCAGTCATACTCGCTCAGGGAGATGAGCAATTGTGCGTCACGTCCGTTGTCGCAGGTATCGACGCTGTAGCCGGATTTTTCAATGCCCTTCGCAGTAGCAGTCAATATTGATTTGTCGTCTTCAACCAGTAGCAGTCTCATAGTAAACCTCATGTTGATTTATACATTAAGATTAATGTTGCATAGCGTGATTGTCAATATCAGACGAAAAAGAATGCCTAATTATATATAAAATTTTTTAAGTTTTTTAATTGCGCTTTAATTTTGCGTTGGTAAGCTTTAATTAGATTAGAAAAATCATCCGCTTTCGGCGAAAGAATACCGATATCCTTAGCTGCAAGCAACATAAATTCAACAACGATAATAGCAAATTTACCGAAAGGTAAAGACGCAAAGCCATGGGGTCTAAGGTCTTCCGACTATGACAGCCCGGTTGCCGAATTGTTTTGATAGCTTTTTTGCTATTGCTCTGTTCGCGCACCGTTTTGGCTGCCGAACAGAGATTTTTTATTTAAATGATAAAAGAGTGATTTGATGGATGATTGTATCAAGGCCGCTTTTACGGCAGCGGGAATCGCTGCGGGCTTTCTGCTACCGGATATCGCACAGAAGCTGGCATTTAATAAATGCCAAAAAAAGGGAAAGACGCTTGTTCCCGACCGGCGCTATACAGGGTTACCTCTTAAGCTTTTACTCATGATGCTTAACGGGACCGCGTGGCTCATATCCTCGATCCTTTCGGAAAGCATTTTGGCAGCCGCCTTGGTATCCCTCCTGCTTACGTCGGCGGTTCTGATCGCTGTGACTGATCTTCGCCTGAGGATAATCCCGAATGAGCTGGTGCTGTTTATGGCGGCTTCGGGCTTGGCCTTTCAGTCCGTACGGTTCGGTTTTATAGCTTTGCTGACAACTCTTTTTAGCATGGCTGCAATGATGGTTCTTTTTTCCGCGGTCGCTGGTTTCACCGGCTTCGATAAGGTGGGCGCGGGAGATGTCAAGCTTGCGGGTGTGATGGGGCTTGCCCTCGGTTATCCCGGCATTATCACAGGGCTAATTGTAATGAGCGCGGCGTTTCTCGCTTTTACCGCCGTCGGACTTTTCATAAAAAAGCTGACACTCAAGACAATGGTGCCGTTCGCCCCGTTCATGATGACAGGCATGGCCGTTGCCTTGCTATACATTATTCACTGTTAGCGGACGCCCCATTCAACTTGGGCATATGCCATTTCCGGTGGTATTAAAATAAAAAGCAAAAAACAAAGACTATAGGGGGTTTTTCTAATGAAAAAATTCATGGGTTGGCTCAAAAACGAAGAAAGCGGTCAGGGTATGGTCGAATACGGTCTGATCATCGGTCTGATGGCGGCAGTCATTATCGGCGCAATCGCAATTCTCGGTCCAAAGATCACTGCATTGTTCGACGGCATTAGTCTTACCTGAAAAACGTGGAGAGGGCAAAGCAGGCTCAAGCTAAAAACCTGAGCCTGCCTTGCCCTCTTTGTCAAAAAAGGCGGTGATGTCATGCGGCTGAAAAGCGAAAAAGGACAGGCAACAGTAGAATTTGCGCTGGTGCTGCCCATACTTTTGCTGCTTCTCTGCGGCATCATAGACTTCGGCTGGGTGTTCGGAAATCAGCTTCTGGCCGAAAACGCGTCAAGGGAGGCCGCGAGATATACGGCTATACACTACTATGACAGCAGCGCAGATGATGATCAGGCGGCGGCGCAAGCCATAGTGGCGGCAAGAGCCCCGACAATCGACGCTCCTATCGTGACGCTTGCCATTTTGGGAGATACGGTCACCGTCAGCGTCAGCAGCAGCATAGATATTCTAACGCCGATAATAGCGTCGATGTTTCCGGACGGGAAATACGCTGTGACGGCTCAGTGCACAATGAGGATTGAATAGATATTTAATTCCTCTGCTTAAAGGATTGATAAGTATGCGAAAGCTCCTAAAAAAATTATGCGGGGAACAGGCTGGTTCGGTTTCGATAGTCGTTGCCGTATCAATGGTGGTGTTGATCGGAATATCGGGATTCGTGCTTGATACGGGGGTTTACTACAGCAAGGGAGCAAAGCTTCAGAACGCCCTTGATAGCGCGGTTCTCGCGGCCTCTCAGGAGCTTCCCGCGGACAGCGTAAGCTCTGCCGCGTGGGCTGCAGCGGAAAACGAAGCCATAAACTATGCCTCATTAAATGAATTTGAGATTACATCGGACGATCTGGAGCCCATTTATAAAAACGGTAGCCCTGCGAATGGGATAATTGGGATTAGGGCGACAAAAACCGTTACGGTAGAATATAACTTTGCAAAGGTTCTCGGCGTAAATTCAGGCACGGTCACGCGTACGGCGTCGGCGGGGCTTTCACCTGCCGGAGGCGTCCGGGGAGCTATTCCGCTCTGTGTTTCCGATACAGGCTTATCCGAGGCGATTGCATCCGGAATAGTCAGAGGTCTGACGATAAAATGCAGTTCCGACACGGAGCTTATCGGCATCGACCCTTCCACCGCAAGCGGCTGGTTCGGCGCGGTAAGGTTTGAAGGCTCCGGCGCAAGCTTATACAGCGAGCTTCTCGCGAACGGCTATACAGGAGTGCTGACTGTCGGTCAGGTGCTGGAAATGGAAAGCGGCAATATGTCGGGGCCGACGTTGGATGGGTTTACGGAACGCGTTTCAAGATGTACGGACGGCTGTACCGCGGAGAGCTATCTGCCCGACTGTCCAAGACAGGTATATGTACCAGTAATCCAAGTACTCCCGTCAAAACAGGTAAAAATCGTGGCTTTCGCCGCGTTCTTTCTTGAGGAGTGCGGCGGCAGCGGAAAGAACTCGTATATCAAGGCGACTTATTTAAAGAATATCACCCTGCCGGATACGGCTCCGGGAGCGAGCGGGCAGGACTTCGGACTCTATGTCAGCAAATTGCTGGGCTGAACGGGATTGCACACAGGGGGGTTCGCGTTATGAAAAAAGTAAGGATACTTGCTCTCGTTTCGGCTGCCGCGACAGCCCTGCTCCTCTTCATCTTTTTAAACTCGCTGTCAAAGCCGGCGGACACCGACACAGCGAACATCATTGTCGCGGCCTCAGATATTCCGGCTGATACGCTGATTACAGCCGCAATGGTAAAGATGGTACAGCTTCCGGCGGAAGCTGTCGTCGCCGGAGCAATTTCCGATCAGGGGGAGATTGTCGGGAAAATCTCAAATACCGAGATTTTCGCAGGAGAACAGATTTTAAGAGCAAAACTTATCTCAACAGGAGAATCCGGAAGTAAAACACTTGCCTACGCAATTGAACCGGGCATGCGCGCAATCTCTATCGCCGTTGATGAGACCGCAGGACTTGCTTATATGATCGCACCCGGAGACCGCGTCGATATAATAGGAGAATTCCTTGGCAGAGAGCCGTCAGGAACAGAAGAAACGGAAGACACCATCAAGATTTCGCACACCGTTTTAGTACTTGAAAACATCACTGTTCTCGCCGTGGACAATGTTCTTGATGAGGACGGCAAAATAAGCAGCGACAAGCCGGCTTACACAACGCTGACCCTTCAGGTAACCCCGAAACAGGCTTTGGAACTCAGCGAGGCGGAGTTTGAAGGACAGCTCCGTGCGGTTTTAAGGTCCCCTGTGGATACGGAAGTAACAGGCAAGTCGAGCGTTACGCTCAACGACATCATGGTAAAATAAGCGGCGGTGCAAGATGAAAATAAATGTTTTGCTTATAAGCAGGCTTGATCACATCCTCAAAGCGCTGGAGAGCGCGATCAGCGACGAGGAGATTGCTGTCGTCGGGGTATCGCCGGGCGGAACGGACGCCCTAGACCGCATCGAGAACCTATCGCCGGACATCATAGTTATGTCCTACGGTACGGGAGATGACGACGTTCTTAGCCTGACAGAGAGAATCACCTTTTCAAGGCCTCGCCCCTATGTCATCCTGCTTGCCGAGCATCTTGACGTTGAAACGCTGCAGAGCGCTCTGTCTGCGGGCGCGCGTAATGTGACAGGGTTTCCTAAATCCTCGAAGGAGTTCTGCGACTACATAAAGACGGTCTATAATAACGAGACCGCCCGTATTGAATCTCTGAACGGGAAACAGACGCTTTGCTGGATATCAAAAGTCATAACCGTTTTCGGAGCAAAAGGCGGACTGGGGAAAACAACTCTGGCAGTGAACCTTGCGGTCAAGCTCGCCGAGAGCAGGAAAAAGGTTGCGCTCGTCGATTTAAACCTCCAGTTCGGAGATGTGAACGTATTTCTGGATATTGACCCTGTCGATACGATTTTCGAGCTTTCGCAGGAGCTGTCCGCCCCGAACATTGACCTTATCAGGAGCTATATGGCGGTTCATTCCAGCGGAGTACACGTTCTCTGTGCGCCGAAAAGTCCGGAATATGCCGAGCTCGTCTCCCCTGAAAAGGTGCAGAGCATCCTCGGACAGCTGCGTACCTATTATGATTATGTGATTATAGATACTCCGCCGGCTTTCAGCGACGTTACGATAACCGCGCTCGAACTTTCGTCCGTGATCCTGTTTGTGACGGGGCTTGATATATCGATACTCAAAAACTCAAAGCTGAGTCTCAGCATTCTGAAATCGCTCCAGCAGATCGACAAGGTGAAAATCCTTGTAAACAGGGCGGTGAACATTGGCGCAATCACGCTGGACGATGTGCAGCGTCTCATCGAATGCCCGATCTGGGCAAAGATTCCCAGCGACTACAGAGTGGCTCTGACGGCGCTCAACCTCGGAATTCCCTTCGTTACCGGCGCACCGAAGACCGAGCTGAGTCAGGCGGTCTCCTCCCTTGCGTCACTGCTTCTCGAAGGAACGAAGGATATTTCATCGCTCAGCCCAAAGCAGAAAAAGAAACTGGGGCTTACAGGCAGACGCAATCGTCCCGGCCTTTCGGGAAGAACTATATAACAGGCCTTGCGGCATTTTGAACGGAGCATATTATGGGTTTGCTTGAAAGAATTGAAAGGCAAAAGGCGGGGCCTCCGCAAAATACAGCTCCAGAGACAGCGGCATTTTCCGGCAAAAGCGTCGCCGTGCTTGTCGATGAGTATTCAGACCTCAAGGAAAAGATACATAACGAAATAATCGAACTAATTAATCAGGATGTATATTCCAAGGGCAAGACAGAAGGCGTTAGCGAAGAATATATAATGCAGTCTATCGAGTCGCTTGTAGACGGCAACGGAACAGCAATTCCCCGTACCGAGCGCACGCGGCTCGTCAGGGAGATATACAACAACGTAGTCGGTCTCGGGCCGCTCGAACCGCTGCTTGCCGATCCGGAGATTACCGAAATCATGGTGAACGGCCCATACAGCGTCTACGTTGAACGAAGGGGCAAGCTTGAGCTGTCCTCGACCGTTTTCAGGGATAACGAACATTTGATGAACGTTCTGACCCGCATAGTCTCAAGCGTGGGCAGGCGTGTGGATGAGGCAAGCCCAATGGTGGATGCCCGCCTTGCGGACGGCTCGCGAATCAACGCAATAATTCCCCCGCTGGCTCTGAACGGACCTACGATAACCATAAGAAAATTCTCGAAAACACCCTTTACGGACGCGGATCTAATACGTTTCGGCTCGGTTTCGCCTAAAATGATGGCATTTCTGGAGGCCTGTGTCAGGGGCAGGATAAACATTATCGTTTCCGGCGGAACTGGCAGCGGCAAAACGACGCTCCTCAACGTCCTGTCAGGTTATATACCTAATAACGAGCGGATAGTTACGATCGAGGACGCGGCGGAGATCCAACTTCGTCAGGGCCATGTCGTGACGCTCGAATCAAGGCCCCCGAATCTGGAGCACGCGGGACAGGTCACGATACGGGACCTTGTGCGAAACGCACTTCGTATGCGGCCGGACCGCATAATTGTAGGCGAGGTGCGTTCGGGCGAAACGCTGGACATGCTTCAGGCCATGAATACCGGACATGACGGCTCGCTTACGACCGCCCATGCCAACAGCCCGAGGGATCTTATATCAAGGCTGGAGACGATGGTGCTCATGTCGGGCATGGAGATACCCGTCAAGGCCATCCGCGAGCAGATTGCCTCCGCGCTGAATTTAATCGTTCAGCAGGCGCGTATGAGGGACGGCTCAAGAAAAATCACAAACATCACAGAGGTTGTCGGCATGGAGGGAGACATCGTCACCCTTCAGGACATTTTCTATTATAAGCCCGAGGGCATGGATACCTCCGGCAAGCTTAGGGGCAGCTTTCTCGCCACCGGCATACGCCCTGGCTTTGTTGAAAAGCTTGCGGAAAACGGGATTCCGGTAAAGGACGAGTGGTTTTACAGTTAAGGCAAAATGTTGAGGTGGGCTATGGAAATCATTCTGATTGCTGTTTTCGGCGGGGCGCTGGTCTATGCCGCTCTTACGCTTGCGCTGGTCTATAGCCCGAAAGCGATCCTGCGTAAAAGACTTGCGGAATATTTCAAAAAAACGGACATTGATGAAATACAGGTTCAGGTTTTGAAAGAGAAGCGCGGGAGCAAAAAGAAAAAAGGACCTTACAGGCTTCAGCTCGCAAGCAGGGAATTTGCGTCATATCTTGCGATGTCGGGAGTCAAGCTGCGCCCGACGGAGTTCGTTGCGGCATGGGCACTTTCCTCGACATTGCCCTCGCTTATCGCTTTTCTGATAAGCGGCAATCTTGTTACGGCATTAGGCATAGGGATAATCGGGCTTGCGATCCCGCCCGTTCTTGTGCAGCGGTCAAGGAAAAAACGGGAAAACGAATTTTCAAAGCAGCTTGGAGAGGCTCTTACCGTAATGGGAAATTGCATCAAGGCCGGGTTCTCGTTCCAGCAGGCTATGGAGAGCATCGCCGGCGAGATGCCGCCTCCGATTTCGGCTGAGTTTGCGAAAACCCTGCGCGAGATCCGCTATGGAATCGGCATGGAGGAAGCGCTGCGCCATATGGTGGAAAGAATCAACAACAAGGACCTTGACCTGTTGGTATCAGCCGTACTTATATCGTCTCAGGTCGGAGGAAATCTGAGCGATATAATCGAGGTTATTTCCGAAACCGTGCGCGACAGGCTGAAGATAAAATCCGAAGTCCGTGTACTCACCAGCTCGGGGCGCTTTTCGGGCATAATCATCGGATTGCTTCCGGTCTTCATTATTCTTATCCTGATGGTGATCAATCCCGATTACTTCAATACTTTTGCCGAGTCGAACATCGGAAAGATAATGCTCGCAGGATCTGTCATCCTTGAAACGATAGGCTTTCTTGCAATTAAAAAGATTGTGGACATTAAGTATTAGGAGTTTATTATGGCTGGCTATACTGCAATCGCTGCGGGTGTTTTTATATTCGCGATGACCGTACTCATGTGCGGTTCAAAGGGCGCGCGCGAAGACAGAGTCAGAAAAAGAGTTTCCGATATCATAAACAGCGACACGAAATAC